>JAIERG010000092.1 GCA_019747095.1 Caulobacteraceae bacterium
GTGCCAGAAGACCCACTGCAGCGTCTCGTAACGCCCCGCCGGATCGGCCGGGATCAGCGTGTCCGCCTTGTCGGCGAGATAAACGAGGATGGCTCCGGATTCCCACAGGGCGAACGGCTTTCCGCCCGGACCGTTGGGGTCGAGGATCGCCGGGATCTTGCCGTTCGGGTTCAGCGACAGATAGTCGGCCGTCCAGGTCCGGTTCTGCATGATGTCGACGAAGTGCGCTTCATACGGCAGGCCAAGCTCCTCAAGGGCGATGGCGACCTTCACCCCATTCGGTGTGGGGGTGGAATAGAGCTGCAGGACCGATGGGTCCTTGGCCGGATACTGGTTGGTGATCGGAAAGGCGCTGAGGTCTGACATAGGACACAGTTTCGGTTGCGGTTGACTGCCCATGTGGGAAGCGCCCGCTCACGTGCAAGTGTCCGATCGACGATATGTTCCGGGTTGACCGCCGACCGCCAGGCTTGGCCATATCTTGGCATCAATCAGGGAGGTGCCGCGTGGCCCACAAGTTCGAGATCTACAAGGACAAGGCCGGAGAGTTCCGCGTCCGGTTCAAGTACAACTCCGAGACCATGTTCTCGACCGAGGGATACTCGACCAAGGCCTCCGCGAAGAACGCGATCGAGTCGATCAAGAAGAACGGGCCGGACGCTCCGATCGACGTTACCACCGACTGAGGCTCAGTCGGGTTCGCGCTCACCCACCTCGATCGGGCGGACGGCAAGCAGCCAGCCATCGCCGATGTTCAGCTCCGGCACAGCCTCTTTTGTGAAGGGCAGGTACCATGTCGGCCCGCCCTCGGCGGGCGTGACCTCCAGCATGTCGTCGGCGCCGAAGTTCTGCACCGCCTTGACCTTGCCCATCACGGCACCGGAAAGGTCGCGCGCCTCCAGCCCGATCAGGTCGGTGAGGTAGAACTCGTCCTCGTCCGGCTCGGGCAGCCGGTCGCGGGGGACATGGAGCTTGAGGCCGCGCAGGGCGTCGGCCTCTTCCTTGGTGGCGATCTCCCTCGCACGCGCCACCAGGCCGTCCTTGGTCGGCCGCGCGGCCGTCAGCATCAGGCCATGGGATCCATCGGCGCGCAGCAGCGGCCCATAGTCCATCAGGGCGCGGGGATCGGCCGTATAGGTCGTGATCCGCACCTCGCCCTTCACGCCGAACGCTCCGGCGACATGGGCAACGAGGATGAGTTTCTGATCCGCCAAAAGACGCTCCGATAGCAAAAGGGCGACGCCTTTCGACGCCGCCCTGCTTTAGCTCATGAAACCGAAGCGGATCAGGCCTCGGTCTTCTCTTCCTCGGCGGCGCCTTCAGCGGGAGCCTCTTCGACGGCGACTTCGGCCGAGCCTTCGGCCTCGGCGGCCGGGGCTTCCTCGGCAGCCGGCTCTTCAGCCGGTGCCGCGGCGGCGGCGGCGGCCGCAGCAGCGGCTTCTTCCTTGGCGCGGGCAGCGGCTTCAGCGGCCTCGATCTTGGCCTGGGCCTCGGCCTCGGCGCGATCGGCTTCACGCTGGGCGCGCTCGGCCAGGCGCTCCTGGGCCTTCTTGCCCGGCTCGCCCTTCTTGGGGTTGTTGCCCTGGGTCCACTTGACCTTGGCCGACAGGGTCTCGTCCTGGCTCAGGAAGCGAGCGACGCGGTCGGTCGGCTGGGCACCCTTGGTCAGCCATTCGGCGATGCGGTCAGCCTTCAGCGTCACGCGCGGGGTCGGGCCGTCCTTGGGCAGCATCGGGTTGTAGGTGCCCACGCGCTCCAGGAACTTGCCGTCGCGCGGCGAGTGGGAGTCGGCGATGACGATGTAGTAATACGGGCGCTTCTTGGCGCCGCCGCGGGCCAGACGAATCTTCAGCATTGTCAGTCTCTTTCCAGGTAATCAGTTCGGTTTCTTGGGGAGGCCCGGCAGGCCGGGTAGGCCTCCCGGCGGTAGTCCGCCGCCCAGGCCGGCGAGCCGGTCCTGGAGGGCTTTCATCTCTTCGGGGCTCGGCTCGGGCATGCGCCCGCCGCCCAACGCCTTCAGGCGATCCATGGTGGGCGCGCCGCCCATTCCGGGCATGCCGCCCATGCCCATCCCGCCCATCATGGCCGCCATCTTCTGCATGTTGCCGCGCCCACCGCGCGACAGGGACTTGACCATGTCGGCCATCTGGCGGTGCTGCTTGAGCAGGCGATTGATCTCCTGCACCTCGACGCCGGCACCGGCGGCGATGCGCTTCTTCCTCGAGGCGTTCAGCAAGTCGGGCTTCTTGCGTTCGGCCTTGGTCATGGAGGAGATGATCGCTTCCTGGCGGGCGATCATGCGGTCGTCGATGTTGGCGTCGGCCATCTGGGCCTTCATCTTGGCGACACCCGGCAGCAGGCCCATGATGCCCTGAAGCCCGCCCATCTTCTTCATCTGCTGCAGCTGGGCAGCCAGGTCATTGAGGTCGAACTGGCCCTTGGCCAGCTTCCGCGCCATGGCCTCGGCCTTGGCCTGATCCAGCTCTGTCGCGGCCTTCTCGACCAGGGCCACGATGTCGCCCTGGCCCAGGATGCGGCCGGCGACGCGGCGCGCGTCGAACACATCGAGCGCATCGACCTTCTCGCCCGCCCCCAGATACTTGATCGGCAGGCCGGTGACGGCGCGCATCGACAGCATGGCCCCGCCGCGCCCGTCGCCGTCGGCGCGGGTCAGGACCAGACCCGTCAACGGCAGACGCTCGTGGAAAGCCTTGGCCGTCCGTACCGCGTCCTGACCCGTCAGGCTGTCGGCGACCAGCAGGGTCTCGACCGGCTTGGCGATGGTGGCGACCTCGGCCACCTCGTTCATCAGCCCCTCGTCCAGGGTGATGCGGCCGGCGGTATCCAGGATCAGGACGTCGAAGCCCTGGAGCTTTGCGGACTGCAACGCGCGCCGGGTGATCTGGACCGCGCTTTCGCCCTGGACGATCGGCAGGGTCGCGACCTCGATCTGTTTGCCCAACTGGGCCAGCTGTTCCATCGCCGCCGGACGCCGTGTGTCCAGCGAGGCCATCATGACCTTCTTGCGATCGAACTTGGTCAAGCGCAGCGCCAGCTTGGCCGACGTGGTCGTCTTGCCCGAGCCTTGCAGGCCGGCCATCAGAACGACGGCGGGCGGCGTGGCGTTGGTGTTGAGCGGAACCGGCTCCTCGCCGCCCAGCATCTCGATCAGGCCGTCGTAGACGATCTTGATGACCTGGTCGGCCGGCTTGACCGAGCGGATGACCGCTTCGCCCGTGGCGCGCTCAGTGGCGAAGGCGATGAAGTCCTTGACGACCGGCAGGGCGACGTCGGCTTCCAGCAGGGCCACGCGCACTTCGCGCATCGCCTCGGCCACGTCCTTTTCGGACAGGGCACCGCGCCCGGTGATCCGGTCGAAAACCCCTGTCAGCCGCTCGTTCAGAGCCTCGAACATCAAACACCCATTCTGGGCGCGAAACGACCTCAGCCCCCGTGGACGTACGACGTCGACGGGGGTTCCTCTCCATCCTCGTCCGATACGAAACCGGGGTCGTGATGGTGGAGGCGCGAGGTTCACTTGCGCCGGAAGCGGCGGCTTATGGCGGAAAAGCCGGGCAAAGACAAGGCGAGCGGCGCGGCTTGCCAAGAGCGGGCATACAGCCTCCTATCGCCGGTCTGCTCCGGAGGATGTCCATGCGCTTCGCTCGCCCACTGACCCTTGTGCTGATGCTGGCCATGGGGGCGGCACCTGTCATGGCCCAGACAGCGTCGCCCGAACGGCGTCAGTCCGGCACCTTGATCTACAGCGGCATCCCCGAGATTCCCGAAGAGCTCCGGACCAATCTTCAGAGGTACCGCAACGCCCGCTCAGCCGGTTTCCAGGACTGGATGGAGGACGGCTCCATCCTGATCTCGACCCGCTTCGGCGAGACGGCACAGCTTCACCGCGTGACCGCGCCCGGCGCGGACCGGACCCAGCTCACCTTCTTCGCCGAACCGGTCTCCAACGCGACGACGATCCCCGGCACAGACCGCTTCGCCTATCAGAGGGACGCCGGCGGGGCGGAGAACTTCCAGACGTTCGTGAGCAGTCTGAACGGTGGTGATGTCGCCATCACCGAGCCGAACACCAGAAACGGTAGACCCGTCTTCTCCGATGACGGGCGGACCGTCTTCTGGAACCGGGTCGAGCGTGGGCAATCGGACTACGACATCCTGGCCATGACCCTGGGCGATCCCGGCTCTCGCCGCGTGGTGTTCGAGGGAACGGGACAGTATTCGCCCATCGACGTCTCTCCGGATGGCGGCCGGGTCCTGCTGTCGCAATACATCTCCGCGCTGGACAGTCGTCTGTGGATCCTCGACCTGACGACGGGCCAGGTCCGCCGCATCCGGGAAAGCACCACGCCTGTGTCCTACAGCGGCGGCGAGTTCACCCGCGACGGCCGCTCGATCATCACCACCTCCGATGAGGGCGGCGAGGCCCAGCGGCTGGTCGAGATCTCGCTGGAGGACGGTGCCGTCACGCCCCTGACCGAGGCTTCGAACTGGGACGTTGATTCCTTCGACCTGTCGGACGACGGGCGGCTCCTGGCCTGGTCAATCAACGAGGATGGCTATTCCAGGGTGGCGGTGCGCGACCTGATCACCCGCCGCGCCCTGCCCCAGCCCGAGCTTCCTGATGGCGTGCTGGGCGCGCTGGAGTTTTCGCCGGATGGATCCAGGCTCGCCATCGGCCTGTCCACCTCCACCAGTCCGGGTGATGTCTGGAGCTGGGATGTGACAGCGGGCGGCCTGACGCGGTGGACCCATTCCGAAGTCGGCCCTCTGGATCGTTCGACCTTCGTGACGCCGGAACTGGTGCGTTACCCCAGCTTCGACGACCTGCGAATCCCCGCCTTCGTCTACCGCCCGCGCGGACTGGAGGGTCGTCGCCCGGTCATCATCGATATCCATGGCGGTCCGGAAGGCCAGTCGCGCCCCGGCTTCAACCTGACTTACCAGCAGTGGGTCGCCGACCACGGGGCTATCGTGATCGTGCCCAACGTCCGGGGCTCGTCCGGCTACGGCAAGACGTGGCTGGCGGCCGACAACGGCCCGCGTCGTCAGGAGTCGGTCCAGGACATCGGAGCCCTGCTGGACTGGATCGCGACCCAGCCGGACATGGACCCCGAGCGTGTCGTCGTCCACGGCGGTTCCTACGGCGGCTTCATGGTTCTGGCGTCGCTGGCGGCCTATTCGGATCGACTGGCCGGGGCGGTCAACATCTTCGGCATCGCCAACTTTGTCAGCTTTCTCCAGAACACGGAGGCCTACCGCCGCGACCTTCGCCGGGCCGAGTATGGCGACGAACGCGACCCGGCCATGCGCGCGGTGTTCGACCGGATTTCTCCGCTGAACCTGACCGACCGCATGACCGCGCCGCTTCTGGTCATCCAGGGGGCCAACGATCCCCGCGTGCCCCAGAGCGAGTCCGAACAGATCGTCGACGCCGTCCGCGCCGAGGGTCGGCCGGTCTGGTACTTGCTGGCCACGAACGAAGGTCACGGCTTCCGGAAGAAGTTCAACGCTGACGGTCAGGCCGAGGTGACCAACTTGTTCTTCCGCCAGGTGCTCGCCGGTGAACCGGACGCTACCGCTGGCGCACAATAGGTTTCACGTCTCGCCCAAGGGGTAGTCAGGCCAGCGACCGCTGTTACGGTCGTTGTTCCAGCCTCCCCGCTGAACGAGACCGCCATGCCCACCACGACACCCGTCGCCGACGACCGCCTGCGCGAGGAGGTGCGGCTGCTCGGCGGCCTGCTGGGCGAGGTCATCCGCGACGAGGGCGGTCAGGTCCTGTACGACAAGATCGAGGCGGTTCGCGTGGCCTCCGTCGCCTACCATCGGCACCCCGGGGCCAAGGGGTCGGCCGAGCTGGAGCGGCTTTTGTCGGACCTGTCGCTGGACGAGGCCGTTGGGCTGGCCCACGGTTTCGCGGTCTTCTCGCTTCTCGCCAATGTCGCCGAGGACCGGGCCGGAAAGCGCCGGGCCAAGGCCCAGACTGCGGAAGGGGCCCGCCCGGATACGCCAGAGGGCGCGCTTGCCAGACTGTCGGCGGCGGGCCGGTCGGTTGCAGACGCCCGCGCCCTGTTGTCCGACGCCCTGATCTCTCCGGTGCTGACGGCTCACCCGTCAGAGGTCCGGCGAAAGAGCGTCATCGACCGGATCGCCGCTGTATCCGACCTGCTGGACGCCTGCGACCGAGACGACCTTTCATGCCGCCCCGAAGTCATGAACACCGGCCTTCGCCGTCAGGCCGTGATCCTCTGGGCGACCCGACTGGTCCGGAATACAGGCCTCGTCGTGCAGGACGAGATCGACACGGTCGTGTCCTTCCTGGAGCGCGTCTTCCTCAAGGTCGCGCCCGAACAGCTGATCGACTGGCGTCGCCGCCTGGACGCGCCGGACCTGAAGCCCTTCTTGCGCATCGGGGCCTGGGTCGGTGGCGACCGGGACGGCAACCCTAACGTCGACGCTGAGGCACTGCGGGCCGCCTTCGTCACCCCGGCCAAGGCCGTCATGCGGCATTATCTGGAGGCGGTGAACACTCTGGGTGCCGAGCTTAGTCTGTCCGGGTCGCTCGCCCGCGTCAGTCCTGCGCTGCAGGCCTTGTCAGATGCATCGGGAGATCTGTCGCCCCATCGCGCCGATGAGCCCTATCGTCGGGCCCTGAGCCAGATCTATGCCCGCCTGTCGGCGACGCACCAGCGCCTGACGGGTGAGCCAGCTCCCCGGCCTGCGGCTTTCGACGCGCCAGCCTATGCAGGTCCGTCAGAGTTCCGCGCGGACCTCGGTGTCCTGCATGACAGCCTTGTCGCCAGCCATGGTTCGGTGTTCGGCGACGATGGCCTCGCCCGGCTGATCGCCACGGTCGATGTGTTCGGCTTCCACATGGCGACGCTGGACCTGCGCCAGAACTCCGATGTTCACGCCAGGGTCGTTGGCGACCTTTTGCGGGTGGCCGGCGCATGCCCAGACTACGAGAAGCTGGACGAGCAGGCCCGGCTGGCGCTGCTGGCAGCCGAACTGCGCTCACCGCGTCCCCTCTTCAGCCCTTACGCCGACTACACGCCAGAAACCCTGAAGGAACGCGCCATCCTTCAGGCGGCGGCCGAGGCGCTGGACCGCTTCGGTCCCGACGCCATCCGCACCCACATCGTGTCCAAGACCGACGCGGCCTCTGACCTTCTGGAGGTCTATCTTCTGCTCAGGGAAGTCGGGCTTTACCGACCTGAAGACCCCGCCGCCTGCCCGATCCAGGCCGCCCCCCTGTTCGAGACGATCGACGACCTTCGAGCCGCCAGGCCGACACTGGAGCGCCTTCTGCAGGAGCCCTCCGCCCTTGCCGTCGCCCGGGCGCGCGGTGTGCAGGAGGTGATGATCGGCTACTCCGACTCCAACAAGGACGGGTCCTACCTCACATCGACATGGGAGTTGCATGAGGCCTCCCGTGCCCTGCTGGCAGCGGCGCAAGGCGTGGGCGTTCGACTGCAGCTGTTCCACGGGCGGGGCGGGGCCGTCGGGCGCGGCGGGGGATCGAGCTTCGCCGGAGTCCTGTCGCAGCCAACGGGGACCGTCGCGGGTCGCATCCGCATCACCGAGCAGGGCGAGGTCATTGCCAACAAGTATGGCGAACCCGACGTGGCGCGCCGGAACCTCGATGCCCTCACGGCGGGCACCCTCATTGCCTCCCTGGCCCCACCGCCGGACGAGGAAATGACGGCACGGCATGGAGCGACGGTCCAAGCCTTGTCGCGCGCCTCGATGACCGCGTACCGGGCCCTCGTCTACGATACGCCGGGCTTCGTCGACTATTTCCGGGCCGCGACCCCGATCAACGAGATCGCCGAGCTGAAGATCGGCTCGCGCCCGACCTCCCGCACCGCCTCGACCCGGATCGAGGATCTGCGCGCCATACCCTGGGTGCTCAGCTGGTCGCAGAGCCGGGTCATGCTGCCAGGCTGGTTCGGCTTTGGGTCCGCCTGCGAAGGGGTCGATATCGGAGAGCTACGGGCCATGGCCGCCGACTGGCCCTTCTTCCGGACGCTGATCCAGAACATGGAGATGATCATGGCCAAGGCCGACATGACCATCGCCCGCCGCTACGCCTCCCTGGTTCCCGACCCATCCCTGGCCGCCGGGATCTTTGGCGCGCTTCAGGCGGAATGGGATCGCACCCAGGCCGCGGTCCTGGCCATCACGGGGCAGTCCGCACTTTTGGGAGGACAGCCGGAGCTGGATCGCCTCATTCGTCTGCGGATGCCCTATGTCGAGCCCCTGAACCACGTCCAGATCGAGTTGATCCGGCGGCGACGCGGCGGAGACGACGACCCCCGGGTCCGCGAGGGCATCCTTCTGGCCATCAATGGCGTCGCGGCAGGACTGCGCAACAGCGGCTAGCGAAAGCTGTTCGAACACGGATCATGCCCGCCAAGCGCCAAACAGCGCATGGGTTTACGACCATGAACGAAATTTAGGGAAGACTTCACCACCCGGTCACGCAACTGGTCGGTTCGCGTCATCGAACCGGGCCATACGGCGGCGCATCGCCTCCCCGCGATGACAGCAAGGACCTTCCGCCATGAAGACTTTCGCCTTCGCCCTCGCCGCCCTGGCCCTGTCCGCCGGTGCCGCCTCCGCCCAGGATTATCGCATCGCGTTCGGCGATCTTGACCTCGGCTCGGTTGCCGGTGCCGACGCCTTCGACGCCCGGGTCAACACGGCGGCTCGCCGCGCCTGCCGCGGCATCGCCCCTCTGGCTGAGCACCAGTGCCGGGCTCGCTTCCGTGCCGAAGCCATGAACCTGCTGCCAAGCGTCCGTCGTGACGAGTACGCCCGCGCCCGCGGCGGCCGCGTGCTGGCCGCCGTTCCGGTCATCTACGGCTGATCCGCGAGTAGGCGTCCGGATTCGTTGAGGAAAGTTCACTTTCTGGCTTCGAATTCACCTCACGTCTCACTTCCGCCTTCACTCGCACATCGTACGGCGATGGAGCGGACCTAGTCCCGACCTGTCGCCGCCAAGAGCGACGCCTTGCACTCAGGAAGATCCCCATGAAAGCCTTTGCCGCCGCCACGGCTGTCGCCGTGACCCTCGTCGCCGCCGGTGCCGCTTCGGCCCAGGATGTCCGCGTCGCCTATGGCGATCTGGATTTGGCCTCGCCCGCCGGTGCCCAACAGTTCGACCGTCGCGTCAATCGCGCCGTGCGCACAGCCTGCCAGGGCGGTTCGCTGCGCGAGACCGCCCAGTGCGCCGCCACATTGCGCGCCGAGATCCAGTCGTTGCTGCCTTCGGTTCGCCGCGAGGAGTACACGCGCGCGCGCGCCATCCGTCAGATGGCCATGATCCCGGTCCACTACGGCTGAACGAGCGCCGTTCACCGGATGGCAGCCATTTTCGTTCACGGTGCGCCCTTCGCGTGAGGGGCGCACATGACGATCGAGACCAATGATCGCGAGTCGCTTGCCATCGCCATGGCCGGCCTTGAGGGCATGGGCGTGGGCTGGTGGCGGGTGCTCGACCCAAAAACAACCTGGTGGTCGCCGGGCATGTACACGATCGCCGGTCTCGACCCCGCCGCCGGCGTGCCGACACGCGACCAGATCTTTCGCCTCTATCATCCCGACGATTCCAATCTGGTCGGACGGTCCTGGCGGCGCATGTTCGAGACCGACGAAAGGGTCCAGATCCGCTATCGAATCGTGCGGCCCTCCGGTGAGTATCGCCAGGTCGTGAACTGGGGACAGCGTCAGCCACCGGACGCCGAGGGCCGTCGCTGGGTCTTCGGTATGTCCTTCGACGTGACAGACGAGGTTGACGACCAGGCCCTGTTCGAAAGCGAACGGGCTTTCCGTTTCGTGGCGGAACATACGTCGGACATGGTCATCCGCACGCGGATGGACACCGGCATCACCTTCGCCTCTCCCGCATCTCGGGCCGTGCTGGGTTATTCACCGACCGAGATCGTCGGGATGGACCCGGCGGATATCGTCATCGAGGAGGATGTGGTCCGGATCCGTGCCCTGCTTCAGGACAGGATCGCTCGTGGCGAGCTGATCAGCCCTAAGGGCTATGAGTATCGCGGGCGACACAAGGACGGCCACCTCGTCTGGCTCGAGGCCAACCCGCGTCTGGTCCTGAACGGTGCCGGACGACTGACCGAGATCGTCGATGTCGTGCGCGATATCACGCCGAGGAAGGAGGCCGAGGCAGCGCTGATCCAGGCGCGTCAGGATGCGGAAGCAGCCTCCCGCGCCAAGAGCGAATTCCTGGCCAACATGAGCCATGAGCTGCGCACGCCCCTGACCAGCATCCTGGGTTTCTCGCGGCTGGTCGGCAAGGACGGCGGCCTGTCCGAGTCGGATCGGAAACATCTCGATCTCATCCGCAGCGCCGGGGAAACCCTGCTCGCCGTGGTCAACGACATTCTGGATTTCTCGAAGTTGGAGGCTGGGGCGCTCAGTCTCGCTGACGACGCCTTCTCGGTCGCAGAGCTCGGCCAGGGCGTTACAGCCTTGCTGAGCGGACAGGCCGACGACAAGGGCCTGCGCCTGACCTGCGAGACGCCGCAAGACACCTGGCTAGCTGGTGACGCGGCCCGGCTGCGTCAGGTGCTGCTGAATCTGGTCTCCAACGCCGTCAAGTTCACGGAACGGGGAGAGGTCGGCGTTGTCCTGCGCGTAGAACATGACGGCCCACGGTCCTGGCTCACCGCCGAGGTTCGGGACACCGGCGTGGGACTGGACCCCACCCAGATCGATCAGATGTTCGACCGATTCACCCAGGCGGACGGGTCGGTATCCCGTCGCTATGGCGGAACCGGCCTCGGACTGGCCATTTCGCGGCGCCTTGTCGAGCTGATGGGAGGTGAGATCGGCGCCGAGAGCGATGGCTGTTCGGGATCGACCTTCCGTTTCCGGGTGCCTCTGCAACCTGCCAAAGGCCTGGCGGAACGCCCTTGCATCCAGACGTCTGCGGCTCCCGATCGTCGGCTTCGCGTCCTGCTGGCTGAGGACAATGCCGCCAACCGCGCGCTCGTCGCGGCCCTGACTACGCCGCTCGATATCGATCTGCACGTCGTCGAGAACGGTGCCGAGGCCGTGTCGGCCATCCAGGCGGACGACTACGATCTGGTCCTCATGGACATGCAGATGCCCGTGATGGACGGTCCGTCCGCGGCGCGGGCCATTCGCGCCCTGCCCGGCCGCGCGGCCGTGACGCCGATCCTCGCGCTGACGGCCAACGTCCTGCCCGAGCAGATCGACCAGTGCCGCGCGGCCGGGATGCAGGGCCATGTGGCAAAGCCGATCGATCCACGCGCCCTGTTCGCCGCCATCGCCGAGCATGCGCGCCCGGCCAAAGAGAAAGCCGCCGCGGCCTGAACCGCGACGGCTTTGGTCGCCGATCATGTGAGCGGCGTTAGAGTGGCCCGCACGCGGGCCCGATCTCCAGCGTCAGCTGACCGGAAAGCCCCGCACGCGCAGCAGGGCGGCCACGTCCGGATTGCGGCCCCGGAAGCGACGGTAGGCCTCTCCCCGGTCCGACGAGTTGCCCTCGGCCAGAATGATGGCCTTGTACCGGGCGGCGATGTCCGGATTGAACACGTCGCCCGACTCCTCGAAGTAGGCCCAGGTGTCGGCGTCCATGACCTCGGACCACAGATAGCTGTAGTAGCCGGCCGAGTAAGCATCTGACGTGAACAGGTGATTGAACTGCGGCAGGCGGTGCCGCATCACGATCTCCCGAGGCATGCCGAAGCGGGCCAGGCTCTCGCGCTCGAAGGCGTCGATATCGGTCGGCGGATTGGCGCGGGTGTGCAGGTCCATGTCGACCAGGGCCGAGGACAGATAGCTGACCGTGGCGTATCCCTGGTTGAAGGTCGCGGCGGCCTCGACCTTGTCGACCAGCGCCTGGGGCATGGGCTCGCCGGTCTGATAGTGCTTCATGAAGCCGTCCAGGATCGGCCGGCTCAGCACCCAGTGCTCATGCACCTGCGACGGATACTCGACGTAGTCGCGCGGCGTCGTGCCCAAGCCCGGATAGCGGACCTGGTAGGACAGGTAGTGCAGCGCGTGGCCGAACTCGTGGAACAGGGTTTCGGCGTCGTCCAGCGAGATGAGGATCGGCTGGCCACCCTCTGCCTTGATGAAGTTGTTGTTGTTGGACACCAGCTTGTTGCCGCCGCCCTCATAGCCATAGCCGATGCGGTAGCTGGTCATCCAGGCACCCGACCGCTTGCCCGCGCGGGCGAAGTCGTCGGAGTAGAACAGGCCGACGTGGCTGCCGTCGGACTTGTTCTTGACCTCGAACACCTCGACGTCCGGGTGGAAGCCCGGAACGCTGCCCGCCGGGACCGGCGTGAAGGTGAAGCCGTACAGACGCTCGGCCATGTAGAAGGCCCCGCGCTTGACCGCGTTCAGCTCGAAGTAGGGCTTCAGCTCGTTCTGATCGAGGTCATACTTCGCCTTCCGGACCTTCTCGGCGTAGTACAGATAGTCCCACGGCTCGATGTCGTGACCGGCGATCTCGCGCATGTCGGCGACTTCCTGGGTCACCCGTGCCTTGGCCGGTTCCCAGACCCGCATCATCAGTTCCATCGCGGCCGCGGGCGTGCGCGCCATGGTGTCCTGCATGCGCCACTCGGCGTGGTTGGCATAACCCAGCAGACGCGCCCGCTCGGCGCGCAGGCGGACGATCTCGGCGATGATGGCGTTGGTGTCGTTGCGGTCGCCGTTGTCGCCCCGGCCCACGAACTTGCGCCAGACCTGCTCGCGCAGGGCGCGGTCGTCGGCGAAGGTCAGGAAGGGGTCGACGCTGGAGCGCGTGTTGACGATCGCCCAGCCCTGGAGGTTGCGCGACCGGGCAGCCGCCGCCGCGGCCGCCTTGTTGGAGTCGGGAAGACCCGCGACACCCGCTTCGTTGGGGATCAAGGTCCAGGTGTTCTCGTCGGCCACGACCTTCTGGCCGAAGCTGGTGAAGGCGTTCGCGAGCGCGGTATTGATCCGGCCGAGCTCTGCCTTGCCAGCGGCTTCGAGCGCCGCGCCGTTGCGAATGAAGGCGTCACGGCTGCGTTCGGCGAGACGCGTCTGTTCCGGGGTGAGGCCAGCGGCGCGCGCGTTGTCAGCCACTGCCTTGATGCGCTGGAACAGCGGCTCGTTGAAAGTGATCTCGTCGCTGGCGGCCGACAGGATCGGCGACACCTCGGTGTCGACCGCGTTGTAGTCGTCCGAGCCGATGTTCGAGGTCATCACCCCGAAGATCGACCCGGCGCGATCCAGCGGCTGTCCCGCCAGCTGCATGGCGACCATGGTGTTGGCGAAGGTCGGCGGCTCGAGATTGTTGGCGATCGCCGCGATCTCCGCGCGCTGCAGTTCAATGCCTTCCAGGATGGCAGCGCGCAGCTTGTCGGCGGTGACCGACGGCCACGGCGGCACGCCCTCATAGGGACCCGTCCAGGGCTGGAGCAGTTCGGCGCGCGGGGTCTGGGCGGGCAGAACCGCCCTGGCGATGGCCAGTTCGTCGGCGCTCGCGGCGGTGCCGCCGCCCATGGCGCCGGCCGTGGCGCATCCGGAAAGGGCCATCAGGCTCGCGCCTCCGACCAAAAGCTGGCGTCTGTGCATGGGAACATCCTGTTCATGGGTCTTCGACCGTTGGGGCACCCTAGTCCGGGTCCACCTGACCGTCACATGAACGACGTGTAATACCGTCGGACGGCCGCGCAAGCTGCGGCATGGGGAATGGCGCCTCGCCTGTGCGGAAAACCGCTTACACTTTTCCGGGCGAGGCCCTACACGCCGCTGCATGGCGATAGGCGTTTTCGACAGCGGCGTGGGCGGGTTGACGGTCCACCGTGAACTGACCCGGCGATTCCCGGAGCGTGATTTCATCTACCTGGCCGACCAGGCCCATGCGCCCTACGGCGGACGCGGCGGCGAGGAAATCGTCGACCTGACCCGCGCGGGCTGCGAGCGCCTGTTCGAGGCCGGGGCCAGCGTGATCGTTCTGGCCTGCAATACAGCGTCCGCCATCGCATTGCGCCGCCTGCAGCAGACGTGGGTGCCCGAAGCGCGGGCGCGCCACGGGCGGCCGGTCAATGTGCTGGGCATCATCGTCCCGACCATCGAGGCGGCGACGGGTCTGCCCTGGACCTTCGAGGCCGAGCGGAAGGGCGACAAGATCGAGGCGCTGGAGATCACCGGCATTTTCTGCACCGCCGCGACCGCCATGAGCCGGGTCTACGAGATCGAGATCGACAAGCGGCGCGAGGACCTGGCGGTCTTTTCCGAACCCTGTCCCGGCCTGGCCGGCCTGATCGAGCTGGGCGCCCCGGCCGAGGAGCTGACGGTCGTCGTGCGCGACCACGTCGATGCTCTGAGACGCCGCATCGGGCGTCATCCGGACAAGGCCATCCTGGGCTGCACCCATTATGAGATCGTGGCGGATATCTTCGCGCAGGCCCTGCCGCCCGAGACGGCGGTCATCAACCAGCCGAGCGCTGTGGCCGATGCGCTGGATCGCTACTTCCAGCGGCATCCGGAATACGGCCTGGGCGACAGCGGGCGGCGCACCTTCCTGACGACGGGCAAGCCTGGGCCGCAGTCTGACCTGGTCAGCCAGTTCTGGGGCGCGCCGTTGAGCTTCGAAGCCGCCTGAACGGTCAGGGACCGCCGCCGAGGCGGGCCAGGCGACGCCGTTCGGCCCGATTGAGCGGCGGGCGAGTGCTTGATGCCGTGGAGTCGTGAAAAACAGTCTCCACTTTCTCCACGATCGGCGCGGACGCCCTTGCGGGAGCGCCCTCTGAATTTGCGGGGGGTGCTGCGGCAGCGATCGCCTTGAGCCCCTCATGGATGCGCAGCCAGCGCACGGCGTCGGCGGACCGGCCCTGGTCAAGCGCATGGGTCAGGCGGCGCCAGGCGAGCTCCAGCATGGCCGCCGGGTCAGCGACCGGGGCATCGAGGTCCAGCGGCTCGGCCTCCGGCACTGCCCGCGGCCAATGGAGCCATCCCTCCCGACCCGCGCGCTTGTAGAAGGTCGAGGAAGGGATGCCGAAATCGTCGCGCAGGCTGGCGACCGTGGCCCCGGCCAGATAGGCGTCGCGAACGGCGTCCCACAGGGCCTCCGACGCGGAGGCTGAAGACCCATCGAACGTGTCAGGTGCCGCCGTCTCGCACATCATGCGGCGAGACTATCAGGCCGATGCGTCAGAAACGGTCGCACGACTCGGTGGACTTGACGCCGAGCCGACTGGAGCGCCCCCTGTCGTCGGGAGGAGCCACCATGTTTCGTCTTGCCCTGATCGGCCTCGGCTTGAGCCTGGTCGCCGCGCCCGCGAGCGCCGAAATCGTGTCGCGCAGCGAGACCGCCTTCACCCTGTCGTTCGAACGAACGGTCGCCGCCCCGCCGGAGGCGGTGCTCGAAGCCGTGGGCCATCCGGAACGGTGGTGGAGCAGCGCCCATACGTATTCCGGCGACGCAGCCAACATCAGCCTCGATCTGCGGCCCGGCGGCTGCTGGTGCGAGGCCCTGCCGGGCGGCGGCGTCAAGCATGCGGAGGCCGTGCTGGTCTGGCCGGACCGGAACATGGTGCGTTTCGACGCGCCGTTCGGTCCGCTTCAAGGCATCGGTGCCGACGCCGTCCTGACGATGAGCTGGGTCCCCGTCGAAGGTCAGACGACGCGGCGTCTGCGCTGGACCTTCGTGGTCAGTGGACCCGGCTCGGGCGCGATGGCGGATCCGGTTCACGCCGTCATGGAGGAGCAGTTCGGACGGATGGCCGACCACCTGTCCCAGACGTCACAACCGCTTCAGGCGGATGGTGACGCCGGTCGTTGACCTGAGGGTGAGTTTGGCGACCGGCTCGGGCGGCCTCGCCTCTTCGGCCCGGGCCAGTTCGAAGTCTCGCAGGATCAGCGCCAGCATCAGGGTCGCCTCCTGCAAGGCGAAGGCGGCGCCCGGGCAGACCCGGGGACCGATGCTAAACGGCAGATAGGCCTGACGCACCGCCTCTCGCCCCTCCGCCGTCTCGAAACGATCCGGATCAAAGGCATCGGGATGGCTCCAGACATCCGACAGGCGATGCAGGACCCAGGGCGTGATGAACAGAGGATCGCCGGGCTGGGCTTCATTGCGCCCCATGGGTTCCGGGCGCACGCATTCCCTGACCACGGTGGTCACCGGAGGATAGAGCCTGAGCGCTTCGCGAAAGACGTTCCGGACCCGATCCAGGCGCTTCATGTGCTCGAAAGCGATCAGGCCAGTTCCGACCGTCGCGATCACCTCCTCGCGCGCCCGGGCCTGCACATCCGGTGCTTCGGACAGAAGATAGAGCGCCCAGGCCAGGGCGCTAGCCGAGGTTTCATGACCCGCGAGGAAGAGCATGGCGACCTGGTCCAGCAACTCCTCTGGCGCGAAGACGCTTCCGGTGTCCGGATCACGAGAGGTCATCAGGCTGGTGAGAATGTCGGCGGGCGGGCTCTCGCCCGCAGCGATCCGCGCCAGACGGCGGTCCAGCGGTCGCTTCAGCACCCGCCGAAGGCGCTTGCCCGCGCGGATTCGGGACCAGGTCCCCGGCATCAGCCATTCCGGCACCCCGGCGAGCCCGAACATGCCATGGGCATAGGCGAGGGCCTGGAAACGCTCGAAGGCGTCCACCGCCTCCTTCGCCTCGGCCGGATCGATCGGCTCGGAGAAGATGGTGCGGAAGATGACGTCCGCGGCGAACAGCGTCATCTCGTCGTCCACGGCCACCGCCCCATCGGCCGACACCGCTGCCCTGAGCCGGGTCAGGGCGCTTTCGGCCGCATCGCGCATGCGCGAGAAGCTGTCGCGCACGCTCGCCTGCTCCAGCGCCGGGTCGACCAGTCGCCTCTGGCGGCGCCAGACCTCGCCGTTGGTCGTGAAGATGCTTTCGCCGGTCAGGGGGCGCAGCATCCAGCCCATCAGTCCCGCCTTTGGGAAGGCGTCGACCCGGGTCACCAGCATCTCGCGAACGCGGGCCGGATCACGGACCTGATAGACCCAGCGTTTTCGGTGTCCGGGCAGCTTCGGCAGTCCCATCCGGCCGACCTTGGGCGTGCCGTAGCTGCCCCCCTGGAGGATGGCGAGGCTGGAATGGGCGATCAGGCGCGCGCGCCTGATCAGGCCAGGACGCTCGGGCAGCGGATCGGGCTTGGGCGGCGTGAACAGCGCCATCAGACCGGCACCGGCGGACCGACGATCAGACGCCGGATGTCATAGATCTCGGGGCTGTCGGACAGCCGCAGATACTGGAAATGATGGGCGTAGGGATCCCGTCTCAGCCGCGCGAGACGATCGGGGCTCAGCGCCTGGTGAAAGCGGGGCGAGGTCACTTTCACCCGGCCCGCTGCGGCCTCATGCGGGCTGAACCGGAGGGGGTGCCAACGCCCCGACGAAGCCGCGTCCGCCGGCGAGGTCACATCGGTCCAGGCGACATCCGATCTGACCAGTATATCCAGGTCCCGCGCCCAGCGCGGATCGCCGCCGAGACGGGTGTACACGGCCAGACACTGACCGAGCGTCACCAGCGAGACCCGGCGGCCCAGGAGGGGATCCCTTGTCAGAGCCCGGGACAGGGCGGCGACCGCCATGACCGTGCCGATGCTGTGGCCGACCACGATCAGGGGGTCGGACGGGGCGTCCCGGCCGACCTGGACGATCCGCTCGGCCATGGCGTCCAGTTTCGCCTCGCGGTCCTGCGGCATGGCCCGGAATCGAACCAGCACGTCGAAGCACTGGCTGAGCCAGTCGACGTCGATCCTCGCTCGCACCGCCCGCCATAATCCCGGACCCGCCAGCATCAGGGCGATGGCCGAAAGCCCGAGGCGCGGATCCCCCCCCGCGGCACCGATCAGCGACGCCGCCAGGACGACGACCGCCGCCGTCGCGACCAGCAGCGAGGCCACAAAGACCATTCCCACAAGCGCAGGCATCAGCAGTGCCAGGAAGAGAGGCCTGTTCTCCCGGGCCGCCCCGGCGAGGATGCCAGAGCGCAGATAGGCCGGCAGGTAGCGCCACGACAGCGAGCGGGCGGATGCGCCACGAAGCCAGAGGTTCCGAACGACGTCGTCCCACCGAAGGACCTCGAACGCCGACTCAGCCCTGCCCTCTGGCCAGTCGACGGACAGGGTCCAGCGGGATCCCGAACGGGGCGTGACAGTGAAGGTTCCTGGAACCGCCTGTTCGGACATCAGGGCGTGATAGGGCGCTGGGCCGCGCGGGTCATACCCGTGAATGAACATGACCTGTCGCCGCGTCACCCCGTCTGCCCCCTTCAACGGCCGCCCCCACTCTCTCCTGCTACATCAGGGAGGAAGATCAGCGGTTAGCATGCGACGCGCGGATCGAGGAACGCGGCGGACGCTCATAGATAGGACTTATCCCAAGCGGAACTATAATCGATTGGTCTTGAGTAGCCATCGGGACTAGGTTCCCGCATCACTCTGACCCCCCGGGAGGCCCACGATGGACGGCGAAAACTCACCCCTGTCTGATCCGAGCAAGAAGGCCGCCGCCAAGCGGTCCCTGCTCGGCCGCACCAACCGCGACTGGTGGCCCAACAGCCTGTCGGTCGACATCCTGCATCAGCACGGCAAGACCGGCGACCCGATGGGCGACGGCTTCAGCTATGCCGAGGCCTTCAAGTCGATCGACTACGACGGCCTGAAGCGCGACCTGACCGCGCTCATGACCGACAGCCAGCCCTGGTGGCCGGCGGACTATGGCCACTATGGCCCCTTCTTCATCCGCATGGCCTGGCACGCGGCCGGCACCTATCGCACCGGCGACGGGCGCGGTGGCGCGAGCTCGGGTCAGCAGCGTTTCGCCCCGCTGAACTCCTGGCCGGACAACGGCAACCTGGACAAGGCACGCCGCCTCTTGTGGCCGATCAAGCAGAAGTATGGCGCCCAGATCAGCTGGGCCGACCTGTTCATCCTGGCCGGCAATGTCGCGATCGAATCGATGGGCGGGCCGGTGTTCGGGTTTGGCGGCGGCCGCGCCGACGTGTGGGAGCCCGAGAAGGATGTCTACTGGGGCACTGAGGAAAACTGGGTGAAGGGCGAGGAGACCCGCATCCAGGAAGACAAGAACATGGCGCTGGAAGAGCCGCTGGCGGCCATCCAGATGGGCCTGATCTACGTCAACCCGGAAGGCCCGGGCGGCGTGCCCGAGGCGCTGCAGTCCGCGCGCGACATCCGTATCACCTTCGCCCGCATGGGCATGAACGACGTCGAGACGGCGGCCCTGACGGCCGGTGGCCACACCTTCGGCAAGGCCCACGGCGCGGGTGACGCGTCCAAGGTCGGCGTGGCTCCGGAAGGCGCCGACATCGCGCTTCAGGGCTTTGGCTGGCAGTCGGGCCACAAGAGCGGCGTGGGCGAAGACGCCATCACCTCGGGCATCGAGGGATCGTGGACGCCGACGCCGATCACCTGGGACATGTCCTATTTCGACATGCTGCTGGACCACGAGTACGAGCTGGTCCGCTCGCCCGCCGGCGCCAAGCAGTGGCAGCCGGTCGGCAGCCCGCCCGAGACCCTCGCGCCGGCCGCGCACACGCCGGGCAAGAAGGTCCCGACGATGATGACGACGGCCGACATGGCCTTCAAGGTCGACCCCGAGTACCGCAAGATCATGGAGAAGTTCCGGGCCGATCCGGCCTACTTCGCCGACCAGTTCGCGCGCGCCTGGTTCAAGCTGTGCCACCGCGACATGGGCCCCAAGATCCGCTACCTCGGACCGGAAGTCCCGGCCGAAGACCTGATCTGGCAGGACCCTATCCCGGCCCACACGGGACCGAAGCTGACCGACGCCGACGTCAAGACGCTGAAGGACCACATCGCGGCGTCCGGCCTGTCGGTCGCCGATCTGGTCCGCACGGCCTGGGCCTCGGCCGCGACCTGGCGCGGGTCGGACCACCGCGGCGGCGCCAATGGCGCGCGCATCCGTCTGGAGCCGCAGAAGAGCTGGGACGTCAACGAGCCGGAGAAGCTGTCGAAGGTTCTGGCCGTCTATGAAGACATCAAGGCCAAGTCCGGCCTGAACGTCTCCATCGCGGACCTGATCGTTCTGGGCGGCTCGGTCGGGATCGAGCAGGCGGCCAAGGCCGCCGGCCACGACGTCGTCGTGCCGTTCACGCCGGGTCGCACCGACGCCACGGCCGAGCAGACGGACGCCGAGAGCTTCAAGGTCCTGGAGCCCCGCGCCGACGGCTTCCGCAACTATCTGCAGGTCAAGTTCAACGTCCCGACCGAGGAACTGCTGATCGACCGGGCCCAGCTGCTGGGTCTGACCGCGCCGCAGATGACGGCCCTGGTCGGCGGGCTGCGCGTGCTGGGCGTCAACTACAAGGATGCCAAGGAGGGCGTGTTCACCGACCGTCCGGGCCAGCTGACGAACGACTTCTTCGTCAACCTGCTCGACATGTCGACGGCCTGGAAGCAGGTGGACGACACCTCGGACGAACTGTTCGTCGGCACGGACCGCGCCACGGGCCAGCAGCGCTGGACCGCGACCCGCACCGACCTGGTGTTCGGCTCCAACTCCCAGCTGCGCGCCATCGCCGAGGTGTTCGCCGAGGGCCAGTCCCAGGAGGTGTTCCTGAACACCTTCATCAAGGCCTGGGTCCAGGTGATGGAAAACGACCGTTACGACATCCCCAAGCGCGCGCTGCACGCCGAGAAGCTGGCGGCGTAAGCCTCAAGGACTGACGGAACAGACGACCCCCGTCCTCCATGCGAGGGCGGGGGTTTTCTTTTGGCTGATGCATAAGACCACTTGATCGTCATGGCGTCTGGCTGAGATCGCGCCTATTTCCGGGGTATGCTGCCGACCCTTCGTCAACTCCAGTATCTGAAGCTCCTGGCCGAGCACGCCTCCTTCAGCCGGGCCGCCGATGCGGCGTCCGTCAGCCAACCCGCCCTGTCCGCCGGGATCCAGGAACTGGAGAAGGTGCTGGGCGCGCCCGTGGTCGAACGGACGCGCGGCGCGGTCCAGTTGACCGCTGTCGGCGCCGAGGCCGTCAGCCGCGCCGAGGACGTGCTGGCGCGCACCGAGGATCTGGTCGAGGCGGCGCGGAACGCCGGGCGGCCGCTGTCGGGACGGTTGAGGCTGGGCGTGATCCCGACCGTCGCGCCGTTTCTGCTGCCTGCGACGCTGCCGGGGCTCAAGGCGGCCTATCCGCAGCTGCGGCTCTTCATCCGCGAGGACCTGACCGGCCGTCTGATCGCGGGGCTGAAGGCCGGACAGCTGGACTGCGCCGTCATCGCCCTGCCCTATGCAGCGACCGGCATCCAGCACGCCCGTATCGGCGATGACGAGATCCTGGCCGCAGCCCCGGTGGACCACCCGCTGGCGTCCGGCGGCGACATCCTGCCCGGCGCGCTGAAGGGCGAGGACCTGATCCTGCTGGAAGACGGCCACTGCCTGCGCGACCAGGCGCTCGCCGCCGTCGACATCGAGGCCCCGCGCGGCGAGGACGTCTTCGCCGCGACCAGCCTGCATACGCTGGTGCAGATGGTGTCCTCGGGGCTGGGCGTGTCCTTCCTGCCCGCGATGGCGGTCAAGGCCGGGCTGGCCGACGACAAGGGCGTGGTCGTCCGGTCTTTCGCGGCGGAAGCGCCGAAACGCGAGATCGTGGTGGCCTGGCGCAGCGGCTCGAGCCGCGCCGCCGAGGCGCGGCTATTGGCCGAGGCGATGCGGGTTTAGCGTCTCCTCCCCGTTCGCCGCTTGGCGAATGGGGAGGGGGACCATCCGAAGCCTCTTGGCGAAGGATGGTGGAGGGGTTCTGGACGCGAAAGCGATGGTGCGGACGGAAGAACCCCTCCGTCTCTCCGCTGCGCTCCGAGCCACCTCCCCATCGGCCAAGCGGCCGATGGGGAGGAGACGGGATCAGGCGGCCAGGTTCCGCAGGACGTAGGGCATCACCCCGCCGGACTTGAAGTAGTCCAGCTCGGTCTGGTTATCGATGCGGCAGCGGACCGGGAACCGCGCCATCTTGCCGTCCGACGGGCGGAACAGCTCGACCCACAGGTCCTGACGCGGGCGCAGCTTGCCGATGTTGACGTCGGAC
>JAIERG010000081.1 GCA_019747095.1 Caulobacteraceae bacterium
TTGCCAACCCAGCCGATCACAGCTCAGATCAACCTAGGACTCTCGTTATGGCTGGATGAGAAACGGGGGTCACGTCAATCAACGCGTTGACGGGCCTGTACCTAACCTGAGTTCGCCAACCCCCGTCGAGGCCACAAGTGGCCTTTCCGCCAATGTCCGAGTTGGGTGGACAGCGGACATGTGGGCGACCTCGTCGAGGTGACTGGCCCGTCCAATCCATCCGAGACGGCTGTCAGGCGCTCAGTTGTCTGTGCCTCAGGTAGAGCGCAGCACAACAGGCCAACCCCATGCCCAAAAGGATCATAGCCCATTCCGAGAGGGTCGGCACAGGTGCTGGTGCCGCAGGAACTATAAACTGACCCACCGATATTGGGTTTGAGGCCAATGGTACCGTACCTACCACAGTATTGGTCGCCGTGTTCACCACGGAAACATTAGCCGAGTTGAAATTTGTCACATACAGCCGTGACCCGTCAGGGACCAACGACAAGCCAGTCGGTGTGTTTCCGACAGCGATGCTGGCGATGACCGCGTTGGTCGTGGTGTTGATCACTGAAACGGTGTTGGAGCCTTGATTCGGAACATAGGCGCGAGACCCATCCAGTGAGAAAACGGGAGGGTAAGGGCTGGTTCCGACAGCGATGGTGCTGGTGACCGCGTTCGTCGCGGTGTCAATGACCGACACAGTCCCCGCCCCAAAGTTCGAGACGTAGACCCGGGCACCGTCTGGCGACACCCTGAGACCACTGGGCTGGGCCCCGACGGCGACAGTGGCGACTACCGTGTTGGTCGCCGTATCGATCACGGAGACGTTGTTGCTGTTCCAATTCGCCACATAGACGCGATTTCCGCTGGGACTTACCGCTAGGCCAAACGGGAGCGTGCCGACCGGAATCGTTGTGGCGACCGTGTTTGTTGCGCTGTCGATAACTGACACGTTGTTCGAGTCCGAGTTGGCAACGTAGACCCGCGTCCCCGCAGGGTTGACCGCTATTCCTCTGGGCGTTGTCCCCACAGAAATGGTTGCGGAAACCGTGTTTGTCGCAGTGTTTATCACAGAGATAGTGGCTGCGCCCTGGCTCGAGATGTAGACCCTGCTCCCATCAGGCGTGACGGCGCTGCCGAAGGGCCCGCTGGCCACTGCGGGCGTGGCTACGACTGCGTTAGTTGCGGTGTTGATTACAGAAACTGTGTTGTTGCCAAAGGTAGCGACATAGGCCGTCTGGGCGAAAGAGGTGCCGCCCGAAACGAGACTGGCCAAAGCGCACGCAGCCAGAAAAAACCGCCACTTCATGCTCTTTCGCCTTTGGCCACCATCTCTTGACCGTCAAGCTTAACCGTATCCGGGCACCACGCCTTGTCAACCTGATCGAACGGCTTTCCGAACTTGATCGCTCATGCTGCGTTACCCGTTGGGTTTGCGGTTGGGTGTCGAAGCCATGAACCCTAGCCGGTCGTTGCTGGAGCCGGTCGCCGAGGTCCGCAACGTGTCGGTAACGGTCACTCGCGTGTCCGCTTTCGACAGTGAAGCGAGCTAGACACACAGCAGGCTCGCGCGGCTCCGCGGGACACAATCCCCAAGGGTTCGACACCGCCAAACCGTTGACTCGGTCGATAAAGTCCTGTCCTCCCAGCCTCACTCTTCTTTCGACAGTCGCAGGCGCATTTCATGTCCGACACGCCCCCCGACCGCCTCTCGGTCAATCCGTCCAGCCCCTGGTATGACGCTGATGTGCTCGCGCGCGGCGTGGGCGTGCGGTTCAAGGGCGAGGAGAAGACCAACGTCGACGAATACTGCGTGTCGGAGGGCTGGGTGCGCCTCGCGGCCGGCAAGGCCGTCGACCGCAAGGGCAACCAGCTGACCATCAAGCTGCAGGGCACCGTCGAGCCCTACTTCCAGAACAGCGAGATCGTTTCGGAAGGCTGATACGGCTTCACCGCCGCCATGCCGGTCGATAGGGTGACCGGGTTCTGGATCCGGAGTTCCGTATGTCTCTCGCCCTTCGTCGAGTGTCGCCTGTCGCGTTCGCCGCCCTCCTCCTCGCCGGTGCCGCCCCGGCGCAGGACGCGCGCACCATCGCCGAGGCCGAGCAGCTGCGCGACCGGGCGCTGCAGGCCAATGTCGCCTATTCGCTGGTGTCGGAGCTGACCACGCGGTTCGGGCCGCGGCTGGCCGGGTCAGAGTCCGAACAGGCCTCGGCCCGCTGGGGTGCCGAGACGTTTCGGGCGATGGGCTTTGACAACGTCTCGATCGAGACCTTTCCGCTGGCGCTCTGGGAGCGCGGCGAGGCGCGGGTCGAGATCCTGTCGCCCTTTCCCCAACCGCTGACGGTGGTGTCGCTGGGCGGCTCCATCGCCACGCCGGCCGAGGGCATCGAGGGCGAGGCGGTGATCTTCGAGACCTATCAGCAGCTGCTGGATCAGCCGGAAGGATCGCTGACGGGCAAGATCGCGGTGGTGTTGCAGGACACGGTCCAGGCTCAGGACGGCCGGGGCTATGGCGCGACCTCGCCGATCCGGGGCGCCGGGCCGACCGAGGCTGCCCGGCGCGGGGCGGTGGCCTATGTGCTGCGTTCTCTGGGCACCCACGACCATCGCTTCGCCCACACCGGGGCCACGCGGGTGGGCGAGGGAACGATCCCGGCCTTCGCCATGAGCCCGCCCGACGCCGACCAGCTGCGCCGCCTGATCCGCCTGACCGACGAGCCGGTGCGCATGCGGCTGTTCTCCTCGGCCGGCTTCACGCGCCAGAGCGTCAGCCAGAACGTGATTGGCGAGGTGCGTGGACGGGAAGCGCCGGACGAGGTCATCGTCATCGGCGGCCATCTGGACAGCTGGGACCTGGGCACCGGTGCCATCGACGACGGCGCGGGCGTGGCCATCACGGCCGCGGCGCTGAAGCTGATCGAGGAGATGCCGCGCCAGCCGCGCCGCACCATCCGCCTTGTCTGGTGGGGTGCCGAAGAGGTGTCCCAGCCCCCGCCCGCCCAGGGGCTGGCCGGGGCGCGCCACTATGCCGAGACGCGGCGCGACGAGATGGCGAACCACGTCGCCATCTCCGAAAGCGACTTCGGGGCCGGGCCGATCTACAGCCTCGGCCTGCCCGCTGCGACCCCGCCGGCGTTTCGTCAGGCCGCGCTGCGGGTTCTGACGCCGCTGGGCATCCTGAACGATCCGGCGCCCGCGACCGGCGGCGGGCCCGACACGGGGCCGACCGTGGCGCTGGGCGTGCCGCCGTTCCGCCTGAACCAGGACGGCACCGACTATTTCGACACCCACCACACCGCCGACGATGTGCTGGATCGGATCGACCCTGAGGCCATGACCCAGAACGTCGCCGCCTGGGCCGCCTTCCTTTGGCTGTTGGCGGATTCGGACGTCGACCTGCGGGCCCCGGCCGCGACCCAGTGACCGCTCTGCTTGACATTATGTAAATGTCACTTTACACAGATGGCCGTGAGGAGAGCCGTCATGTGGAAAAACCTGCTCGCCGCCGTCTTCCTGACCGCCCTGGTCGCCTGGGCCATTCTGGAGTTCTTCGTCCCGTCCGCGAGCGAGGGCACCAAGGACATCCTGTTCTGGACCGGCATGCTGGCGGTCCTGCTGACCCTGGCCGAGGTTCGGCGCGCCCGGTCTTGACAGGGGCCCGCCCAGCCGCGACGCGGGAGAGCCCGCGAGCGTGGCGAAACTGGTAGACGCAAGGGACTTAAAATCCCTCGACCTCGGTCATGCGGGTTCGATCCCCGCCGCTCGCACCATCCCGTCTGACCGGAGCGCGGCATGAGCCTCGACCTGCCGCTTCTGCCCGACCGGACGTGCGGGACGTGCGTGGAGTGCTGCCGGTTCATTCCGCTGGACCTGCCGGAACTGGCCAAGCCGACCGGGATGCTGTGTGCCTACTGTGTCGACGGTGCCGGGTGTTCGGTTCACGCCGTTCGCCCCCGCACCTGCCGCACCTGGTTCTGTGTCTGGCGGATCGTCGAGCTGTCCGACGACTGGCGGCCGGACCGCAGCGGGATCATCGTGCGGCCTGATGGCCTGACGACCGGAGAGATCACTCTGTACGTCGTGCGCCAGACCGACTTCCTGCGTTTGGATGTCTTCTTTGAAACGCTCGCATGGTGGCTGGACCAGGGACTGTCGCTGGCGCTCAGCGTGCCGGGTCCGGTGGGAACGCTGCCGGTCCGGGCGGTGGTCACCGACTATCTCGGTCCGGCGCTCAAGGCGGGAGACCGGCCAATGTTCGATCTCCTCGTTGCAAACGTCCTCAACACCCTCTCCGGGCATGCGTTCGAGCCGGACGGCGTGGTACCGCGCTTCGCTGTGCCCGGCGCTCCTGCGATCGCGCTGTAACGGACCATAACTTCCTGTTTCCCGATCTGGCGCAGGCTTACCTCCGTGCCGGATCGTTGGCACAACGGGATCGGGAAACGCATCGGACGCACACATGATCAGAGCACGCCGCGCGCGCATCGTCGCGACCCTCGGGCCCGCCAGCCGCGCACCCGGTACGGTCAAGGCGCTGGCCCAGGCCGGGGTGGATGTCTTTCGTCTCAACTTCAGCCACGGCAGCCACGAGGATCACGAGGCGGCGCTGAAGGCCGTGCGCGGGGCCGAGATCGCCTTGAAGCGGCCGCTGGGCGTGCTGGCCGACCTCCAGGGCCCCAAGCTGCGACTGGGCAAGTTCGCCGACACCGCCATCGCGGTGAAGCCGGGCCATACGATGCGGTTCGACCTGGACCCGACGCCCGGCGACGCCAAGCGGGTGCAGATGCCGCATCCCGAGATCTTCAAGGCCTTGCGCACCGGAATGGCGCTGCTGATCGACGACGGCCGGGTTCGCCTCCGCGTCGGCGAACGCGCCGACGACTGGGCCGAGGTCACGGTCGAGAGCGGGACCAAGCTGTCCGACCGCAAGGGCGTGGCCGTGCCCGACGCCGTCATCCCCGTCTCGGCGCTCACGCCCAAGGACCGTGAGGATCTGGCCTTCGCCCTGCGCATCGGCGTCGACTGGGTGGCACTCAGCTTCGTGCAGAAGGCGGAGGACATGGCCGAGCTGAAGTCCATCGTGAAGGGCCGCGCCGCCTGTCTGGCCAAGATCGAAAAGCCCCAGGCGCTGGCGGCTCTCGACAGCATCCTGGACTACTGCGACGGCGTCATGGTCGCGCGCGGCGACCTCGGCGTGGAGATGCATCCGGAGGAGGTCCCGGTCGCCCAGAAGACGATCATCCGCGCTGCCCGCCAGCGCGGCGTGCCTGTGATCGTGGCGACCCAGATGCTGGAGTCCATGACGTCGTCGCCCGCGCCCACGCGCGCCGAGGCGTCCGACGTCGCCAATGCGGTCTATGAGGGGGCCGACGCCCTGATGCTGTCGGCCGAGACGGCGTCGGGCGACTATCCCCTTGAAGCCGTTGGCATCATGAACCGGATCATGGAGCGGATCGAAAGCGATCCCCTGTGGCCCAGCCTGATGGACGCCGAGCACGCCGGCATGGAGGGTTTCGACGCCGACGCCCTTGTGGCCGCGGCCAGGAAGGCCGGCGAGGCGTCCTCGACCGGCTGCATCGTGGTGTTCACCACGCTGGGCGGCACGGCGCGGCGCATGTCGCGCGAGCGGCCGATCCAGCCGGTGCTGGCCCTGACGCCCCGGCCGGAGACAGCGCGGCGGCTGGCGCTGGTCTGGGGGCTGGAGCCGCGTCTGGGCAAGGAGCCGACCTCGCTGGAAGACGTCACCGACGATGCCGTCGCCTCGGCCATGCAGTATGGGCTGGCTGAGCCCGGCCAGCGCATCCTGATCCTGGCGGGCACGCCGTTCGGCGCGCCGGGGGCTGCGAATCTGCTGCGCCTGGCCCATGCTCCAGCGAAGAAGGGGCGGCGCTAGGGCCGCCTCGCGGCGGTGCCATGATCAAGTACCTCGGCTCCAAGCGCGCTCTGATCGATCCGATCTCGGAAGCGGTGCGCGCCTTGCTGCCAAACGGCGGACGGGTCGCCGACCTGTTTTCCGGCACGGCGCGGGTCGGCCACGCCCTGAAAGCTCGCGGCTTTGAGGTTTGGTCCAACGACCTGAACGCCTACGCCCACACCCTGGCGACCACCTACGTTCAGGCCGATGCCGACCGATGGTATGCCCCCGCCGAAGCCCTCATCGCCGAGCTGAACGACACCGCGCCCCGGCCCGGCTGGTTCACGAAAGCGTTTTGCGAGGACGCCCGCTACTTCACGCCCGAGAACGGCGCGCGCATCGACGCCATCCGCGACCGCATCGCCGCGCTCTCGCTGGAGCCTGAACTCGAGGCCATCGCCCTGGCCGCCCTGATGGAAGCGGCCGATCGGGTCGATTCCACCGCTGGGGTCCAGATGGCCTATATGAAGTCATGGGCGACCCGGGCGCTGAAGCCGCTCCACCTTCGCCTGCCCACGCTCCTGCCCGGTCCCGGTCGCGCCACCCGCGCCGACGCGGTCCAGATCGCGCC
Organism: Caulobacteraceae bacterium; assembly: GCA_019747095.1. Taxonomy (GTDB): domain Bacteria; phylum Pseudomonadota; class Alphaproteobacteria; order Caulobacterales; family Caulobacteraceae; genus Brevundimonas. The sequence continues at coordinate 6,474 of JAIERG010000081.1, forward strand.
CGAGGTCGAGGCCGACCTCGTCTACCTCGACCCGCCCTACAACCAGCATTCCTACCTCGGGAACTACCACGTCTGGGAGAGCCTGGTGCTGTGGGACAAGCCCGAGACCTATGGCGTGGCGAACAAGCGGATTGATGTCCGGACCCGCAAGAGCGCCTTCAACTCCAGGCCCGGGATCGGCCCGGCGCTGAAGGCCGTGATCGAGGCGGTTCGCGCCCCGCACCTGATCGTGTCGTTCAACGACGAGGGCTATCTGAGCCGCGATCAACTGGTCGAGATGCTATCGGTGCGCGGCCCGGTGCAGGTGATCGAGATCCCACGCCCTCGCTACGTCGGCGCCCGCATCGGCATCCATAATCCGAAGGGTGAGAGGGTCGGGACGGTCGGACGGCTGCGGAATGTGGAGTATCTGTTCGTGGTATCGGACCGGGCGGCGGCGCTGGCCGCTTGACGACAGGGGGAACGAGGGCGTCAATCCGTCGTTAAGGCGACATGGACGCGCTCGACATGACTTCGACCAACGACTTCGGCCGCCGCCCCCAAGGCGTCAGGACCGCCATCGAGGCCTATCAGGCCGCCGCCTGGCGTGCGCCCGCCGCGACGCGCTTCGACAGCCGTCCGGCCAATGACTTCGCTGCCAACGACTTCCTGACCCGCGCCGATCTGATCGCGCCGCAGTCCACGCCCGCTCCGGTTCAGATGGAGCCCATGCCGCGCTGGCTGGTTGTCGTGATCGGCGGCGTCATCGCGGCGATCATGGGGGCCCTGCTGGGGGGCGCGCTGGCCGTCTACTGATCAAGCAGGGCCCGGATCGGGGCCCAGCTGCGCCGATGGATGGGGCAGGGCCCCAGCTTTCTCAGCGCCTCCTGATGGACCGGGGCGTTGTACCCCTTGTGCCCCGCGAAGCCGTAGCCGGGATAGACAGCGTCCATCTCGATCATCAGCCGGTCCCGCGCCGTCTTGGCCAGGATCGAGGCCGCCGCGATCGACAAGCTTAGCCCGTCGCCGCCGACCACCGTCTCCACCTCGCAGGGCAGCTTGAAGCGGTAGTTCCCGTCCACCAGCGCCGCGACCGGCTGGACCGTCATCGCCTCGATCGCCCGGCACATGGCCAGGCCTGTGGCATGCAGAACGTTCAGCGCGTCGATTTCCTCGACCGAGGCGAAGCCCACGCCCCAGGCGATGGCGTTGGCCTTGATCTCGCTCTCCAGCGCGTCCCGGCGCTTCGCGGTCAGGGCTTTGGAATCGTTGATGCCCTCGGGCAGCCGGTCGGGCGACAGGATCACCGCCGCCGCCGTCACCGGTCCGGCCCACGGCCCGCGCCCGGCCTCGTCCACGCCGCACACCGGCCCGCCGACCTTCTGGCTCAGTAGGGTCTCCAGCGTCAGGGTCGGAATCGGGCGGGTCTGGGTCACTGCCCGCCCATAGCCCCCACTTCTTCGCAGCGAAAGCAGCTCTGGACGTGGTCGTTGACCATGCCAGTCGCCTGCATGAAGGCGTAGGTGATCACCGGCCCGCAGAAGCCGAATCCGCGCGCCTTCAGCGCCTTGGACATCTCGACCGAGACCGGCGTCTGCGCTGGAACCCCGGCCATCGTAGCCGGCGTGTTCTGGATCGGTCGGCCGTCGACGAAGCCCCACAGCCAGGCCGAAAAATCCTCGCCCCGCTCGCGCATGTCACACCAGACCCGCGCGCCCCGGATCGTGGCGTCGATCTTGGCCCCCGACCGCACGATGCCGGCCATCAGCCGCGCCCGCTCTGCCTCGCCATAGCGGGCGACCTTTTCCGGGTCGAAATCGTCGAAGGCGGCGCGAAAGGCCTCACGCTTCCTCAGGATGGTGATCCACGCCAGCCCGGCCTGAAACCCGTCCAGCACCAGCTTTTCCCACAGGGCGCGCGGGTCATGCTCGGGCACACCCCACTCGGTGTCGTGATAGGCGACGTAGAGCGGATCGGTCCCGCACCAGGCGCAGCGATCTTGAGCATTGGTCATGAGGCCAAGCTAGCGGCTCGTCGCCGGTATGTCCGCCAGTGGTGTCGTCGGAGGACGGCCTGGGACGCACCCTAGGCCACCGCCTGCCGTCGCTGGATGTAGAGCGCCGCCCCTGCCGCCAGCATCAGGCCCAGCAGGATCAGGGCCCACTCCGACAGGGTGGGCACGGCAGCCGCGGCCACGGGCGCGATGAACGGGCCAATCGCGGTTGGACCACCCGACAGGGTCACGGTCGCGACGACGGCGTTGGTCGCGGTGTTAATCGCCGAAACGGTGCCGGACCCCGCATTCGCGACATAGACCCGGGTGCCATCGGGGTTCACGGCCACGCCGCGGGGGTTGGCCCCCACACTGACGGTGGCAACGGCAGCGTTGGTCGCGGTGTTGATCACCGATACATTGTTGGAGGCGAAGTTCTCGACGTAGACGCGGGTTCCGTCCGGAGACACGGCCGCACTGATGGGATTGGTTCCCACGGACACAGTGGCGATCACGGTATTGGTGGCCGTGTCGAGCACGGAGGCGGCGTTCGCCAGGTTCGCCGCGATGTAGACCCGGGTTCCATTGGGTGACACCACCAGGCCGGCAGGACCCAGGCCCACCGTCACAGTGTCGACGACGGTGTTGGTGGCGGTGTTGATCACAGAGAGGGTGTTGTCAGCGAAGTTGGTGACATAGACGCGGGTCCCGTCGGGTGAGACGGCCAAGCCGATGGGCTGGGACCCCACGGCCACGGTGGCGACGACGGCGTTGGTGGCAGTGTTAATCACCGAGACGGTGTTGGAGCTCTGGTTCGCGACATAGACGCGTGTCCCATCGGGCGAGACGCCCAGGCCGCGGGGCTGGGACCCCACGGTCACTGTGGCGATGACGGTGTTGGTGCCGGTATTGATCACCGAGACCGTGCCGCTACCGTTTGCGATATAGACGCGGGTGCCGTCTGAGCTCGCAGCCACGCCCCAAGGGCTGTTCCCGACCGTCAAGGTGCCAACCACGGTATTGGTCACGGTATTGATCACCGAGACATTGTTGGCGCCCCCCCCGGTCGGGACATAGGCGTTCTGCGCCAGAGCGGCTCCGGCCCCCAACAGGGTCAGGAGGCCGACGAGGACTGCTGTCAGCAAAGATCTGGCTCGCCGCACGTGGCTCGATACGAAGGCGATCGACATGAAAACTCCCCCAAGACAGTTGCCGCCGAAGGCGGTCTCGCAAGTCGTTGCTGTGACACGGGAAATCCGGTCGAACAACTGCGACCGCTGCAAATTCCCGGTAAGCCTGACCATATTGCATCGCCATCGTGCCATTGTTGCAATGGTTTGCAATGGTCGCCGTCCGAGGAGAACGGCGGTGAACGCTGGACCCGGGGTGTCCTATCCGTCCGACATCCACCCCGGCATCCGCACCGCCACGGGTCGGCCTTCGACGGTCAGCATCCCCTCCAGTCGGTCCAGCCGCATCAAGGCCATGGCCCCGTCGTGGCGGCCGGTCAGAACCTCGCCCGCGCGCAGCTCGCCGTTCAGCACTTCGGTGCCCTCGGGCGGGAGCGGGCCGTCGAAGGCGAGGGGCAGCATACGCTTCTTGATCTCGCCGCGCCGTTTCATGCGGCTGGTGGTCTCCTGGCCGACGAAGCAGCCCTTGCGGAAATCGATGCCGTTCAGAAGGTCGAAGTTGGCCTCGATGGGATAGCGGACATCGTGACCGCCATCGTGTGTCGGGTCCGGCAAGCCGGTCGCCAGACGATGGGCGTCCCAGGCGTCCTCGTCCGCCGTCGCGGATCGCTCCCCCAGCGCACGGCCGCCCAGCGACGCCAGTCGGGGGTCAGCGACGAACCCCTCGGCCACGTCCGGCCAGCTGGCGAAGACCGGGCGCTCGTCGGCGGTGACCTGGACCTCCGCCCGCAGCCGGTACATCGCCAGCCTGGCCATCAGGGCCTCGCGATGGACCGCTGCCACATCCAGAACAACAGCGTTGTCCTCTCCCCACAGGAAGAGGTCGAATAGCAGCCGACCCGGGGGAGACAGCAGGGCACCGAACCGGACCTCGCCGGGGCTCAGGGTCTCGACATCCTGGGTCAACAGGTTGTGCAGGAACGAACGGGCGTCCGGCCCCTCGACCCGGATCAGGGCGCGGCTTTCGAGACGGGCGATGAGATAGGTCATGGGGTGGAAATAGGGCGTTTGCTGTCCAAGCGGGAGACGTAAGCGTCTCCTCCCCATCGCTTCGCGCCATGGAGGCGACGAGGTTTCTGCCCAACCCTCGCCACGAGAGAATCCGTATACGGTGCGCCCATGAGCGGTCGTTTTCCGATTCTCTACATCGCCGAGGCGGACGCCGAGGCGGCTGTGCTCTCCTCGGGCGTACTGGCCTATCTGGTCGACAGCCTGCCCCAGGCGGACATCACCATCGTCGGATCTGCGGCGTCTGCGCCCCTGTTCGCCGACACGCCGCGGCTGACCGAGCTCATCGTCCTGGACAAGGCGGGCCGGTTCGAGTGGATCGCCCTGTGGAACCGGGTGCGCCAGACCCGCTGGGGCCTGGCGGTCGACATGAGAGGAACCCGGTTCACCGAGAGGCTGCGTCGCCACAAGCGGGCGGTGAAGGGGCCCCCCCGGCCCGGTGTCCACGCGGTGGAGGATGCCGCCTGGACGCTGCATCTGGACGAGGTTCCGGCCCCGCGTCTGTTCTTTGGAGAAGAGACCCGGGCGGCGGCCGACGCCCTGATCGGCGACGACCCGACGCCTATCCTGGCCGTCGGGCCCGGGGCGGACTGGATCGGCAAGCGCTGGCCGGCGGAGCGCTATGCCAAGGTGGCTGCGCCGCTGCTGGCCGATGACGGCCCTCTGGCGGGCGGGCGGCTGATGATCGTGGGAGAGGAAGCCGATCGCGATCTGGCCCACACCATCCGGCTGGCCGTGCCGCGCGCCCGGGTGATCGAACTGCAGGGCAAGCTGACCCGGCTTCAGACGGCGGCCGCCCTGTCACGCGCCGCTCTCTATGTCGGGGCCGACTCGCTCTGGACCCAGCTGGCGGTGGCGGCGGGTGTGCCGACGGTCGGGGTCTATGGGCCGTCCGACGACACCCGCGTCGGGCCCTGGCGCGGCGTTTCCATCCGGGGAGAGCGGTCCTATGAGGAGTTTCGCGCCGTCGATCCCAACCTGAATCAGGCCATCCAGCACATGATGGGTCTGCCTGCCGACCGCGTGCTGAAGGCGGCGCTGGGCCTGATTGAAAAAAATCGCGAGGCTCAATCCGGCACCGCCTGAAACTCGCATATGGTGGAGCCTGCGATCTGCGGCTTCGGCTGGTCGGGCTGGCAGATTTCAGACTATTCAGACCTTTCAGACTCCGTTTTCGCCAAGGGAAGACCCAAGCCCGTGACCCAGACCTATGACCTGATCGTCCGCGGCGGCGAGGTGGCCAATCACGCGGGCCGTGGCATGGCCGATGTCGGCGTGATCGATGGCCGGATCGAGTTCATCGGCGACCTCTCCCAGGCCTCGGCCGGACAGGTGGTGGACGCTACCGGCCTGACGGTCCTGCCCGGGGTCATCGACACCCAGGTCCACTTCCGAGAGCCGGGCCTGGAGTGGAAAGAGGACCTCGAGACGGGCAGCCGCGCCGCGGCGTTGGGTGGCGTCGTCGCCGTGTTCGAGATGCCGAACACCGAGCCCAACACGACCGATCGGGCGACGCTCGAGGACAAGCTGGCCCGCGCACGGGACCGGATGTGGACCGACCACGCCTTCTATATCGGCGGCACCCACGCCAACGCCGATCATCTCGGCGAGCTGGAACGGCTGCCCGGCTGCTGCGGGGTCAAGGTCTTCATGGGCGCCTCGACCGGCGACTTGCTGATCGCCGACGACGACGGGGTGCGCAAGGTGCTAAACGCCGTTGGCCGGCGCGCCACCTTCCATTCGGAGGACGAGTATCGACTGGCCGAGCGCCGCCCGTTGGCCCGCCCCGGCGACTGGACCAGCCATCCCGAGGTCCGCGACGCCGAGAGCGCGATCCTGAGCACCCGCCGCCTGGTCCGGCTGGCCAAGGAAACAGGCAAGCGTATCCATGTTCTCCATGTCTCCACCGCCGAGGAAATCGCCTTCCTGGCCGACCACAAGGATGTGGCCACCGTCGAGGTCACGCCCCAGCATCTGACGCTGGACGATGACGAGGCCTATGAGCGGCTGAAGGGCTATGCCCAGATGAACCCGCCCATCCGCAATGCCCACCACATCGCCGGCCTGTGGCACGGCATCGAGCAGGGCGTCGTGGATGTGCTGGGCTCCGACCACGCGCCGCATACGAAAGAGGAAAAGGCCCGCCCCTATCCCGCCTCGCCGTCCGGCATGCCTGGCGTGCAGACGCTGGTGCCGGTCATGCTGACCCACGTGGCGCAGGGGAAGATGACGCTGGAACGCTTCATCGACCTGACATCCGCCGGGGCCCAGCGGGTGTTCCAGACCGCCAACAAGGGCCGCATGGCCGAGGGCTACGACGCCGACCTTACGCTGGTCGACCTGAAGGCCCGTCGCGTCATCCGCCACGAGGACATGGCCAGCCGCTGCGGCTGGACCCCCTTCGACAGCTTCGAGGCTCAGGGCTGGCCGATGGCGACCATCGTCCGGGGCCGCGTCGTCATGCAGGACGGCGAGCTGATCGGTTCGGCGCATGGCCGGCCGGTGCGCTTTCAGGAGACGCTTATCGCGGGCTGAGGATGAAGGCCGCGATATCTTCCGCCACGCGCGGAGCCAGCGGCAGGGTCGGGTCGGTGTAGGTGGCGGAGTTCGCCGCCCGTTCGGCGGGCGCGATCTTCAGGACGTGATTGACGCCCTCCCAGATGGTAAGCTGGGCGTTGGGTTGGGCCACGTGCAGCGCCTCGGCGTCCATCAGCGTCGTCTGCAGGTCCGTGGAGCCCTGACCGATCATCATGGGTCCATGGTACGACGCCGCGAGCTGGGCGGGGTCGAGCGCCAGCCAACTGATCAGATAGGGCTGTACCGAAGGCCGAAACAGGGCCGCCAGTTCGGGCGGTGCCTCGGTGGTCCGGCCCGCCTCGAGCTCGGTCAGGGCCGCGAAGGCCGCGTCACGAAGAGCGGCCGGAAGAGCTGTGGACAGCTGTTCGCGCAGGACGTCGCCAATTCTCCGACCGGCTCCGGAGACCAGGATCAGGCCGCAGATACGGGGGTCGTCACCTTCGGCCGCTTTCTGGGCGACCAGTGCTCCCTCGCTGTGGCCGATCAACCAGACGCAGGTCAGCCCGGTTCGGGAAAGGGCCTCGTCCAGCCAAAGGCGGGCGTCGGCGACCGCGACATCGAAGGTGAGCTGGTTCTCCGCCATGATTGCCGCCGTGCTCGCTCCGACACCGCGCTTGTCGTACCGGATGGTGGCGATTCCCTGATCGGCCAAGGCCTCTGCGAGCAGGCGATACGATGCGGCCGAGACACCCAGGGGACTGTCGCCATTCCGGTCTGTCGGCCCCGATCCGGGGATGATGACGGCGGCGGCGCGGATCCGGCCGTCCGGGGCGAGCAGCGTGCCGTGCATCGCGGCCGGTTCGGTGGCCACGGTCACGGCCGTTGACGTCGGCTCTGCCAGCAAGGCGGTGGAGGCCAGCAAGACGGTCAGCATGCCAGGTCCTCCGGCCGTTTAGATCGAGAAACTGACCCCACAGCCGCAGCTGGTCGCCGCATTCGGATTGCGGATTACGAATTGGGCACCGACAAGTTCATCGACAAAGGCGATCTCGGAGCCCTTCAGGAACGGCACAGACACGGGATCGACCAATGCGGCCTGACCGTTGGCTTCGACGCGCAGGTCGTCCGGTTCTGCGCTCTCGACCAGATCGAGCCGGTACTGGAAGCCGGAGCAGCCCCCGCCCTCGACCGCGACGCGCAGCATCACCGGACGCCCCTCGATTTCGGCCAGCTTCGCCAGCCGCCGCGCCGCGCTCTCGGCCAGCACGATGCCCTCGGTTGACCGCGTGGCGATCTTCAGTTCCAGGGGGGCGGTTTGGACCTGCGTCATGACGCTCTATATGAGGCCGCCCCGGCCGGTTCGCAAAGCCCGGCCAACCGGAATCCGCCTTTGAGCCAGAGCCAGAGCCAGCACCGCGCCGCCTACGCCGAAACTGCCGATTCCTCTCGCGGCCGCCTGGTCCCTGAGGCCCCCAGCCGCACGCGCAACGCCTTCGCGCGCGACCGCGACCGCATCATCCACTCGACCGCCTTCAGGCGGCTGAAGGAGAAGACACAGGTCTTCGTGGCGCACGAGGGCGACCACTACCGCACCCGTCTGACCCACAGCCTGGAGGTCAGCCAGATCGCACGTTCGCTGGCGCATGCCCTGCGGCTGGATCAGGATCTCGCCGAGACCGTGGCGCTTGCGCATGACCTGGGCCATCCGCCGTTTGGCCACGCTGGCGAGGACGAGCTGCAGCTCCAGATGGAGCCGTTCGGCGGCTTTGATCACAACGTCCAGACCTTCCGCGTCGTGACCAAGCTGGAGACCCGTTATCCGGCCTTCGACGGTTTGAACCTGAGCTGGGAGACGCTGGAGGGCGTGGTCAAGCACAACGGCCCGGTGACCCACAAGCTGGATGAACCGGCGTGGAAGGCCATTGCCGACTTCGCGCCAGGTTGGGATCTGCGGCTGGACAGCTTCGCCTCGCTGGAGGCCCAGGCCGCCGCCATCGCCGACGACATTGCCTACAACAACCACGACGTGGACGACGGGGTGCAGGCGGGTCTTTTCACGCTCGCGGACCTCGCCGACGTTCCCCTGATCGGGCCGGTCCTGCATCAGACGCGCGCGGATTGGCCGGATCTTTCCGAGCGCATGCTGCGGCTCGAGGCCGTGCGTCGCATGATCGGCGTCATGATCGACGATGTTCTGGCGGAAGCCGAGCGGCGCATCGCCGAGGACGGGATCGCGTCAACGGACGACGTGCGAGCAGCACGGCGCACCCTGGTGCAGTTCTCCGACGCCATGATGGCCGACCTCGGCCAACTGCGGCGCTTCCTGTTCGAGCGGATGTATCGCCACTACCGGGTCAACCGCACACGCAGCCAGGCGCGCCGCATCCTGTCGGAGATGTTCCAGCTCTTCATGGCCGAACCCGAGGTTATGCCGACCGAATGGGGCAAGCGCGCAGCCACCGACGACCGGCATCGGCGCGCGCGCGCCGTCTGCGACTACATCGCCGGAATGACAGACCGTTACGCCATCGAGGAACACAGAAAGCTGTTCACACTCGACCTCGCCCTCGATCTGTGATTCGTCGGACGGGGCGAAGGGGCTAGACTGCGAAGCCGGGGCGTCGATTCGTCCCCAATGAGGCCATCATGTCCTACGACGACGATCATCGCCCTCGCGATCGCGGTGCCTATACGCCGCCGACGGACGACGACCTGCCTTTCAATCGGGGCGGTTACGATCCCCGGCGTGCGCCACCACAGAAGGCTCCGCCGGTGACGCTGCTGGTCAGCGCGGGCGTGCTGCTGGTGCTGATCATCGCTGTGGTGCTGTTCTACCGGTCCGGCCTGCGGTCTTCCACAGATGCGCCCCCGGCGGTCGGAACGCCGGTGGCGCAGATGAAGGTCGAGGCTCCGCTGGAGGCCCAGCCTGTCGATCCTGAGGCCGGCGTGGGCCTCTATGACGAGACGCCCGAAACGACGACCGATCCGGCGTTCGCGCCGCCGCCAGAGACGCCGATGCCGCGCCCTGCGCCGCGTCCGGTCGAGACCGCCGAAAATGCAGAGCCTGTGCGGCCGGCCGCGCCCGCCACGCGCCCGGCCGCAGAGACGCCAGCCCCTGTCGCGGACGGCGCGGGGGGCAACGCCGCAGTACAGATCGGGGCCTTCTCCTCGACCGCAGTTGCAGACCGGGAATATGCCGCGGTCGCCGCTCGCTTCCCCCAGTTCGCCCGCAATGCCACGAAGCGCGTCCAGGAAGTGACGGCCTCGAACGGCTCCACCGTCTATCGGACGACCTTCACGGGTCTTTCGGCGTCCGATGCCCGCGCCTTCTGCGCGGCCATTCAGGCGAGTGGCGGCGACTGCCTGGTGCGATAACCGGATTGTCCAGCGCCGCTATCCTGGCCTGCAAGGGCGCAGTCCTGACGCCCGAGGAGCGCGCCTTCTTCGGACAGGCGCGACCCTGGGGCTTCATCCTGTTCCGGCGCAACGTCGAGAGCCCGGAACAGGTCCTGCGCCTGACCGACGCCATGCGTGAGGCCGTCGGCTGGGACTGCCCCGTCCTCGTCGATCAGGAAGGCGGACGGGTTCAACGTCTGGGCCCGCCCCACTGGCCCAAGTACCCGCCCGGCGACGCTTTCCTGAAGGCCGCCAACGACCCTCTCACCGCCCGCGAGCTGGCGCGGCTGGGGGGGCGGCTGATGGCGCACGACCTGAAGGCCGTCGGCATCAACATCGACTGCGCCCCCGTGCTGGACGTTCCCACGCCTGGTGCGCACGACATCATCGGCGACCGCGCTTACGCCAAGGATCCGGCGACCGTGACGCAACTGGGTCGCGCCGTGGCGGAAGGCCTTCTGGCGGGCGGGGTCCTGCCGGTCATCAAGCACATGCCCGGACACGGCCGCGCCTTCGCCGACAGCCACAAGGAGCTCCCGACCGTCCACGCGGACCTGGAGCATCTCGACGCCTGGGACTTCGCCCCGTTCAAGGCCCTGTCGGACATGCCGATCGGCATGACGGCCCACATCGTCTTCACCGCGATCGACAGGAAGCGTCCCGCGACCCAGTCCAGATCAGCGATCAGACTGATCCGGGAACGACTGGGCTTTGGGGGCCTTCTGCTGTCCGACGACCTCTGCATGAACGCCCTGTCCGGTGACCTGACCGAGCGGGCCAAGAAGGCCCTAATGGCCGGCTGCGATCTGGTCATCCACTGGACCGGTGACATGGCCGAGATGGAGCAGGTCATGGCCGGGGTCGGCAAGTTGAAGGGAGGGGCGGCGCGGCGGGCTGCGGCTGCGCTCGCCCGGATTGTCCATACGCCGGAGCCGCTGGATGTCGCCGAGGCTCGTGGGCGCTTCGATGCCATGCTGGCCGGCCGCCTGACTGCCGCCAAAGGCCCGGACGTCGGCGAGGCTCAGGCCTGAGCATGGCAGAAGCCTTTCAGCCCAATCTGGATTTCGCTGCAGTCGAGGAGGTCGACGCCCGCGACGCCTTCGTTGTCGATCTGGACGGCTATGAGGGGCCCTTGCATGTCCTCCTGGCGCTAGCCCGGACCCAGAAGGTCGATCTTCTGAAGCTGTCGATCACGCGGCTGGCCGAACAGTATCTGGCCTTCGTGCACGAAGCGCGGCGCAGGAACTTCTCCCTGGCGGCGGACTACCTCGTGATGGCGTCGTGGCTGGCCTATCTCAAGTCCCGACTGCTGCTGCCTCGTAACGAGAAGGGCAAGGCTGACGAACCGCCGGCCGAGGAGATGGCGGCGGCACTGGCCTTCCGCTTGCAGAAGCTTGAGGCGATGCGGAAGGCCTCGGAGGCCCTGATGGCTCGGCCCCAGCTGAAGCGAGATATCTTCACCCGGGGCGATCCCGAAGCCACCGTGATCGTGCCCTCCGACCAGATTGATGCCAGTCTGTATGAGCTGATGGCGGCCTACGTCGGTCAGAGACGCCGGGAGCAGGGGCGTCAGTACAATCCGACCCAGCGCATCGAGGCTTTCGCTCTGGAGGAAGCCCGCGACTGGCTCAGGGACATTCTTCCCCGCCTTTCGGACTGGACCCCGCTGACCCGCGTGGCCCCCGTCGGGGACGAGGGTGAGGGTCCGAGCCAGGCCAGTTTCACGGCGTCGACGCTCTCGGCCAGCCTGGAGCTGGTCAAGGAGGGAGCGATGGACGTGCGTCAGGAGCAGGCGTTTCAGGATGTCTGGCTCAAACGACGGGGTCGGGGTCAAGCGCTGGAGCTGACGCCGTGAGCGATCTCAAGTTCGCGCCAGACGAGTCCGAGATCGAACGGCGCGTCGAGGCCTTGCTGTTCGCCGCAGCCGGGCCTCTGTCAGCCGCCGATATCGCTCGCCGGCTACCGGAGGGCGTCGACGTCGGGCGAGCCATCGCATCGTTGAAGACCCGATATGAGGGCCGGGGCGTGGAGCTGGAATGCGTCGCCGACCGGTGGCGTTTCCGCACCGCCGCCGACCTCGGCTTCCTGATGACGGAGGAGCGCGAGGAGCCGCGTCGCCTGTCCAAGGCCGCGCTCGAGACGCTGGCCATCATCGCCTACCACCAGCCCGTGACTCGCGCCGAAATCGAGAGCGTGCGCGGCGTCTCCATCTCCAAGGGCACGCTCGACCTGCTGCTGGAGATGGGCTTCGTCCGTTTGCGCGGCCGCCGCCGCACGCCGGGCCGCCCCGTGACCTACGCCACCGCCGACCGTTTCCTGGAACACTTCGGCCTGGCCAGCCTCTACGACCTGCCGGGCGCGGCCGAGATGAAGGCGGCCGGCCTTCTCGACCTGTCGCTGCCGGTCGGCTTCGAGGTGCCGGACCCCTCGCGCTCGGGCGCCGAGGACGAGGAAGACCCCATCGAGGACGGCGACGCGCCCGAGTTCGCTCAGGACTTCGTCGGCGACTGAACCATCCTCGACCTTGGCCGTTCCTCGTCGAACGCCGTCCAAGGAGAAACCAAGATGCGCACCTTGATAGTCGCCGCCGGAGCCGCCGCTCTGGCGCTCGCCGCCTGCACCCCCGCCGCCGAGGAGCCGGCCGACGCCGCTCCCGCCACCGAGATCGAGTCCACCACGGCCCCGGCCGGCGGCGGCCCGACCGAGCTGCCGACCGACGGCGGCGTCACCCCCGCCCCTGAGTCGATGGACAACGCGACCGCGGAGCAGGTCGCCGCCCCCGCTTCGCCCGCCGAAGCCGCCGCCCTGTCCGGCGGCTCCGAGCAGCCCGAGAAGCAGTGACGCCGTCGCACCGACCCTGAATGAAAAATGGCCCCGGGGCTTCCGCTCCGGGGCCAAGTCTACTCAGGATCGCCGGCGATGACCGACGGTCTCAATCTATGGGACCGGCGCTTTGGACAAGCTGAACGGCCTGTTGTCCGGCGTTCAGCCAAGAATACGCCGTTCTAGAAGACTCTGCCGCCGACCCCGCCGTCGAGCATCAGGGTTGCCCCTACGATGGCCGCGCCCTGCTCCATGACGGTTTCCTCGCGATACTCGGTGTAGATTTCCTCGCGGATCCAGGTGACGACCTTCACGCCCGCGCCGTAGCGGCGCAGCAGCGAGCGTTCGTTGCAGTCGCGTTGGGGCGTTTGAGGCCGACACGTCAGGCCGCCCGAGCGGTCGCGCCACAGGGCCTCGCCCTTCTGGCAGTAGAAGCTTTCGCCGTGGTCGAAGGCGACCTGACCGAACCATTCCGCCCAGGTGATCTGCAGCCGCGTGCCGGCGATGCAACGATACAGTTCGCCCTCATAGCCGTCGTGGATGTCGCGGTCGGGAATGACCTGTGAAGCCGGATGCGGGCTCCCCCGGTCGTCGATGCAGAAGGCCTGGATGACAACGCGTTTTTCCCAGCGACGCCGGGCCTCGTAGGGCACGCGTACGACGCGGGCGACGGCACCGGCTTCGACCGTCAGTCCCTGGATCACGGTCGGATAGGGCTGTTCGACACTGACATAGGCGGACCCGCCGCCACCGCCACGCAGATTGCCATAGCCGCCCACACGGGCGTTGATCCCCGCGCGCGACGCCGCTGAGGCGTTCGAGTTCGCGTTGGCGTTGACGTTGATGTTCACATTGATGTCACCACCGGGCGGCGGGTAATCCGGCGGCCCCGGATGATCGCAGCAGTCCGTCGGAGGCGGCGGGGGTGGAGGTGGCGGAGGAGGGGGCTCGCAGCAGGGCGGCGGCGGGGGCTGGCAGCCCGAGCTGCACTGGGCCGCGCCGGTATTGGCCAGGCCGAAGAAGGCGAAGGCCCCCACTGCGGCCGGCAGCCAGGTCTTGATCCGCACCCGCATGGGCTGGGCTCCCGAAAAAGCGTCTCACGGCCGCGCATGGGCCGATCCAGTCTGACATCTGGCCGGAAAGGTCTTTCGTTTCCGTTCACGAAGAGGCGCGGGCCTTGCGCCGCCATGGGCGGAGGTACGCGCGGTGTTCCACAACGGCACACAGACCCTGATCGACCGCTGGGCGGCCCTGCCGAGGATCGGCGGCGTGCCCTCGCGCGCCGACCTCGAGCCGATGACCTTCGGCTCGCTGGTGCCTCACCTGTTCAGCGCCGACCGCAAGGCCGAAGGCGCGGTCTTCCGTCTGGCCGGAGCATGGATTGAATCCCTGCACGGTCGGCCCATGTCCGGCGTGTCCTGGCTGGAGCTCTGGGCCCTGGAAAGTCGCCCTCTGGTGCAGGCGGCGATCGTCCAGACTGTGCGTGAGGCCAGGCCTGTGGTCATGGTGGCGGAAGCCGCGCGCTTGCGGGGCGTCCTCGAGATTGTGATCGCACCCCTCCGAACGGCCGACAACCGCACTGACAGGTTGCTGGGCCTGTATCAACCTGTGGTGGACCAGGAACGACGGCGCGAGGCGGTCGGACCTCTTACCGCGCGGCTGTCGGTGGGCGTCGGCGTCTCCAACCGCCCGCCCCTGACGCTGGCGGCGCTGGATGGTCGGCGGATCGCTTAGCTTCCGGGCCGTGATACAAAGAAGATCGCCGAGTTGCCCGTGGCCGTGGCGCTGGTCACCACGCTGCGGCCTGAGCCTCGGATATTGGTCGTCGTGCTGGCCGATACTGCGCCGGAGTTGGTCTGGTCATTCGAGATGACCATCTGGCCGTCACACTCCGAGCAGGCATAGCCTGTGACAGCGTTGCCGGTGGCCTGGGCCCCGACGCGGACATCGTACCCGTAAGCACCCGAGAACTCGGACGTCACCTCGACCCCACCCGAGTTCACCTGACTGTTGTCGATTTCCAGATATCGGTCGTTGTTGCCGATGGAGACTTCGTTGCCGGTGCCCGCCGCATTGGCCGTGGCCGCGCCGTAGTCGTAGGCGGTGACAACGGCCGAGGCCCGCACGCGGGACAGGTTGGACTGGTCAGTGGTCGTCACGACCGAGCCGCCCTGATTGTAGAGAACCGACTGGTTGGCCGTCGCCCGCGCGCGCCCGGCCAGATCCCACGCATTGCCGGAGTTGGCGCTGACATTGGCGGTCACGGCGTCGCCGGCCTGGCGTTGGCGCAGGATCAGGTCCTGGCTCGACGCCGCCGTCGAATTCACTGCGATGGCGTTGCCGATACCCTGGGCGATCACCTCTCCCGTCGCCGGAATGTACTGGCTGACGACATAGCTCTCGGACCGGACGCCGGCGTCCGACCTCTGGCTGACCAGGCCCTCGACGCGGGCTCCGGTCCCGCCGATGGCCGTGGTGTTGGCGATGGCCGTGGTGGACATCGACGTGCCGCCCAGCAGCCGTGCGGTCTGGTTGGTCTGCGCCGCCGACGCCGTGACCTCGCTCGGTCCCACGACCTGATTGGCCTCGATCGTCAGGTCGGCCCCATAGGCCCCAGCCGCGAGATAGTTGCCGCGCGCCTGGGTCTGCAGGTTCAGCGGGCCTTCGGTGTCGCCGGTCGCGGACACGGTCGTTGTCGCGCGTGTGTTCCCGTTCATCGTCTGCGACGAGGACAGGTTCAGGGAGCCGTTCTGGACCGAGCCGGACAGGCTGTTGCCCTGGGCGGCGTTGTCCACCGCAACTTCGTCCTCGGCATCCTCGACGTTCAGCGTGACGCCACTGATGACGTCGCCGAGCTGGAGCTGGTTG
>JAIERG010000108.1 GCA_019747095.1 Caulobacteraceae bacterium
CGTCCTCCACCAGCAGGACGTCGAACTCGCCGCGCTCGGCGGCCGACAGGGCGTTCAGCAGTCCGGGCCGGTTGGCCATGGCTTGCCCTGAGATGGCGGCGTCCATGTAGGAGGCGACGACGGTCCAGCCCCGGCGGGCGGCGACGTCGGTCAGGACCGCGACCTGATCGGCGATCGAGCGCTCGTTCTGGCGATCGGAACTGTAGCGTGCGTAAAGGGCCGTTCTCATGAGCACACCGTGGACTCAGGTCGTCGCCGGCGGCAAGCGGCGCGCGGCCTCGAGATCGCGCCGGGCGTCCGCGCGTGCCATGGCCTCGATGAGGCGCAGCAGGGCGGGATCCAGCCCGCCCGAGGGCGGCTGGTCGTTCGGCCGGACGGGCTGCGGCCGAGACGCCATGTCAGATCCGCGCCTCGCGCGCGCGGCGCACGGCGTGCGCCAGGGCAGCCGGGGTGATGGCCTCCTCGCCCGGGTCACGGACCCAGCTGGGGCAGCCGGTGCGGACGGCGGCGGGGCGCTTGCCTAAGGTGCAGGTGCGGATGAAACGGCCGCCCTGGGCCCAGGCCTCACGCTCGGTCGCCGGCTCGAGGCCGCTGAAAAGGCAGGTGCGGCAGGACGACATGGTCAAGATGCCGTCGATGTGAGAGCTTCGCGATGATGGACATCTCTGTGACTTTCGGAGGCGGGGGCGTGGACTGGCCGGCCTGGGTTCAAGCCGTAGGGTCCGTGGTCGCCATCGCTGCCGCGATCGTGATCGATCAGGGTAGCGCGAGGCGCGCCCTTGAAGCAGAACGACGTCGCGCTGAGGCCTATAAGGCGGACTGGGAGCGCTGCCTCAGCGATGTCGTCGAGATGGTCTCCAACGCGGTGAGGCTCGCAGAACGTAAGCCGGGTCATGCGACGCGGGTCGACTTTCCCACCCGCTTGTTGAAGAACGCCATGGAGCTCATTGATGTCTATCTGCGTCAGCCGCCGCCCGACCCCAGGCTGGCCTTCGCGCTTGCGGCGGCCAAGACGCACCTTGAGGTTCCTGCGGCCCTCATTCGCGCCTACGACGATCGGGCCGTGCGGGGCGAAACACCTCTCTATGACGCGGACGGTTCGGAAGCCCGGATTACTCAGTCGATCAAGCGCTGCTCCGAACGGCTGAATATTCTCCTTGCCGGATACCGCGCCGGGCAGATTTGAGAGTAAGGCGGCCGAGGCGCGCGCGGCACGCCGAAAAAGAGCGGCCGAGCTCATGCCGGGTATCCGTCGTGCAGCACGCCATCGAGCAGGCGGCCGGCGCGGGCCTTGCCGACGCGCCAGAGGTCTGGCTCGTCTTCGTAGTGCATCTCCTCGCTCTCGCGGACGGTAACGTCCCGGAAGTCCCAGCCGTCGTTGAACCACCAGGCACAGGTCTCGGTCTGGGTGGATGGTCCGATGTTCACGCCCGGCCCCCATGCGCCCCACTGTTTGAACAGGAAGGGGACTCCGGCGGCGGCGCACTGGTCGCGGATCTGGCGAGCCCAGTCGGGATGCATGGGCCGTGCGCAGGGGCCGCTCTCGCCGCCGAGGACGACCCAGTCCAGGCGCGGGTGGCCTTCGCTCTCCCCCGTCTCGTCGTTCCACGGGTCGAAGCGGCAGCCGTTGAGAGCGCTTTCCCAGCCGGTCTCCCAGCCGCCGTCCGGGGTTTGTCGATCGACCATCTTGATGTGGTTCAGGTTGATCGGCCCGAGCAGTGGCTCGGCCGAGATCCAGCGCACGGCGGCCGGGGTGGCCAGCAGGTCGGGGATGCGTTCGTCGGCGCGGGCCTGATCCTCGACGCTGACGCCGAGCCAGACGTTGGCAAGGTCTGTGTGGCCCTCCGACAGGGTCTCCTGCGCACGGTAGACGCTGGCAACGGAGAGCGGGGTCGTCACCGACAGGTCGAGCACGGCGTCGGTCCAGGCGAGAACGCGCCCGACCGGGTCGGTCGTGAGATACGCCCGCATCCGCTCCGGCCGCTTCGTCAGGATCTGGAAGACGTGCTGGGGGCAGAGCGCCATGACGGCGAAGATCTGGTCCAGCTGGGCGTCGGTGATGCCCTCGTGGAACAGGTCGCCGTGGGCGGCGACGAAGATCTTGCGGGGCTTCTTCCAGGCCAGCGGCTGGGTCAGCCACGCCGCGTTGAAGCGGACCTGCCCGTTCCAGACCGGGCCGGCCTTGGTCTCGGTCGTCAGCCCGACGCGGCTGGGATGGTTCTGCATCCGGCCGCCGGCGAGGCGCATGGCGTAGCAGTTGGTGCAGCCGGGCGAGACGAGGCTGCAGCCGGTCACGATGTTCCAGGTCGTGTCGGTCCACTCGATCAAGGACTTGTCGGCCATCAGCCTTCTCCCTGGCCGGAGAGACCCTCGAGGACGACGATGCGGCTGGGATGGACCTTCTCCGCAAGCTCGGAAACCGGATCAATCTGCTGGTGCTGGTCCTGGGTCAGCCGAGGGACGATGATCATCTCGCCAAAACGGCGCACGAGGTCGTCGCGCCACGTCTCCCAAGTTGCGGGCGTAACTCGTTCCTCCTCGGCGGCGAGAACCGCGAGCTCGGGGTGCATGGCCGTGACCACGGGCCAAGCCTCGCGGCCCACGCGTGGCAGCTGGTGAGTGAAGATCGGTTCGCCGGCCATCCAGCCCAGAACCTCGTAGACCTCGCCGATCGGACAGATCAGGCGTCCGGTGATGGCGGACACCACAGCGGGCGTCGCAAAAGCCTTCGTCTCGGCCATCAGGCGGCCCTCGCCAGCGACGGGGTCTCGATCGCCTGGGCGACGCGCAGCAGGGCCGCTCGGCGATCGTCATCCAGGCCGGTGTAGATCCGTGCCAGCTCCTGGCCCTGTCGGGTGGACGCCAGGATGTCGGCCGGGCGGGTCGGGACGTCGCCGGTCTCGGCATCGGCCTCGGGGAAGAACCAGGCCGGAGGCACGCCGAGGAAGCGGGCGAACCGGAAGAGGACGGAGGCAGAGACGCGGTTGGTCCCCTTCTCGTACTTCTGGATCTGCTGGAACGTCTTGCCGACGGACCGGGCGAGGTCGGACTGGTTGTAGCCGAGGGCGATGCGGCGGGCGGCCAGACGGCGGCCGACTTCGACGTCGATGGGATCGGGCGTGGAGGTCACGGGACAAGCCTTTCGATGAAGGGGACAAGGGCGGCGACCAGGGCGCAGGCCCCGACCGCCGAGGATCAGGAGGCCGCAGCCCATGCCGGCGGCGAGGTCGATGCGGGTGTCGTCGGGCGGGCTCACCGGACGACCTCGAAGGTGACGGCCCAGACCCACGGGTTGGCGTTCCAGCTGTCGGCACCGTTGATCGATCGCCACAGCATCTCCCAGAGAAAGAGGGCTGGTGCCTTCTCCCGGTCGATCTGCCCGCACCGTTCAGGGCTCACCATGTGGATCGGGCCGATGCTGGGTTCGCGGACGCCCTCGGCTTCGGCGTCGGCCTCGGTGATGGCGTGCAGGCGCTCGACGCGGATGTCGGTGACCGCCAGCGTCAGGCGCGAGGCGGTGCGCGGCATATGGATCGACGGACGCCAGCCAAAGCCGCGCGTGTCGTGCGCGAAGTCTGCCGCGTAGCTGTAGCCGCTGGCCGTGTCGGCTTCGCACCAAGTCTCACGGACCCATAGCCGGTCGCCGGGCGCGCCGTAACGACACGCCTGTGACACTCCGACGTTCTGATGCTCACCGTCCCACCACCAGACCTGGTGGTCTGCCGCCATCCCAGCCGGTTTGCATATCGGGAAGCGGTCGGCCCACTTGGTGTAGGGCTTCACCACCCGCCGCGTCTGCGTCTTGTGCCCGGCCAGCAAGGCGCGGACCATAGGCCCGCTAAATAGGATCGGGCGCTCGTGGATTCCGTTTCGTTCACTTCCGTCCGAGAAAGGATCCGCGCCGTTCCTGATGCGGTTCGCCTTCGTTCGCTCCGCGTTCTCCGCCTTGACACAAGCGTCGCCGTTCATGCCCGGCTCTCCGCTCGCTGACGCAGCACCGTCGCGGCATCCGTGACGCCCTGGATGTAGGCGTCGCAGGCGAGGTCGATCGGTGCCCGATCGGGCTGCGCAAGCACGTCGACGCGGCGACGGATGAATGCGCCGACGCTCGGAGGGATCTCGATGGCCTCCCGGGCGGCCTTCCCGCGCGAGCCGCTCACGGGTGGATCCCCGCGTCGATCAGCTCCTGCATCTCGACGTCGAACAGGGCGGCGATCGCCGACAGCCGCCAGCCGTGCCGGCGGAAGTGGGCGGCCCAGATGGGCAGGCGCGGATGACGGCCGGGGATGGTGTCGAAGGCCTCGGCCATCACGCGGCGCTCCTCGGCTGGGCCCTGGGGCGATCGGAGCGGGCGGCGCGCAGCGCGGGCTCGAGCTGCGCGCGTCCGCCTTCGTTCAGCCAGGCGACGCCGATGCGCTGGTCGCGGCTGTTGCCCATGTCGAGC
Source organism: Caulobacteraceae bacterium (assembly GCA_019747095.1). GTDB lineage: Bacteria > Pseudomonadota > Alphaproteobacteria > Caulobacterales > Caulobacteraceae > Brevundimonas. The sequence continues at coordinate 4,445 of JAIERG010000108.1, forward strand.
GTCCAGATCTCGACGACGGCGTGCAGCTGGTCGTCGTCCTCGAACTCGAAGTCCTCACGTTCGACGAGCTCGAGGGGGCGGCCCTGGCGCTCGCGCTCAATGGCGCGGGCGAGGCTGGGCAGATCGGGGAAGCCGACCGGACGGCTGTCCAGTTCGGCGCGGCCCTGTTTCAGCAAGGCATAGCGCAAGTCTTCCATGCGGGGTCTCCAATAGGTCAGGCGGGGGCGTCCCGGCTCGGAGGCCGGGATGGCGAAGCCGTGAGCGGCAAGGTGGGCGGTGGATTCGAACCAGGGGCGGGGCATCAGGCCTCTCCGACCCGATGGCGGCGCTCGATCTCGGCGGCGATCAAGGCCCCGGCCTTGACCAGATCGCGGATGGTACCCGTCGGCTTGAACCAGGCCGGGTCCCACGTTTCGGGCCAGCAGAGCGGGACGCCGATCCTGTCGATCGAGGCGAAGGCGTAGCTTGCAGCCGCGCGCGCCAGTTCGCCTGCGGCATGGCCATCGTCATGCTCAGGCGACCAACCCTCGGCCACGACCTGACGGGCGCGCTCGAGCGCGATCAGGCGAAGCGCCTCGTTGGTGGCGTGTGTTTGCGGGGCCGCGACGGCCAGCGGATCGGCGGTCGCCCCCTCCACCGCTTGGCGGTTCCCCTCCCCCATTCGCTCCGCTCCGGGTGAGGAGAGGTCGGGGGACGGCGCACGGCGTTCGCCGCCGCCGTAGTTGGCGTGGGTCTTCTCGAGACCGAGGGCGCGTCGCGCCTCGCCGGCGCGGGCGGCGTTGGGATAGCGGACGCCATTGACCACCAGCGGGTCGTTCACCAGCAGATTATCGAGCCAGACGAACCAGCGGCCTTTTGCCTTGTCGCGCTCGGCGGCCTGACGGATCGGCTTGGCGGCGTCGAGGATGGCTTCCTCGCGGGTGCGGAACGCGGGCTCGCGGGCGTTCCAGATGCCGTTCATGGAGCAGTTGCTGCCGCTCGACCCGGTCCAGTAACTGTAGCCGGACACCCAGGCGTCCGCTCCTTTGACCCTGGCGAGGGTGATCTCCGCGTCCGGGCCACCGCGCCACCCCGGCTTGGGGTTCAGCAGCGTGATCGCTTCGTAGCTGTCCGGTTCGATCCACGTCTGGGCCCGCTCGAGGTCGCCGCCACGCCAGTCCGCTGGGACACCGAAGTCGGCGACGGTCAGCAGAGGCGAGGCCGTGGTGATCGGCTCGATGCCCTGCAGCGCGCGGGTCTCGGCGTCGGGGGCGGCGTGAGCGGCGGCGACGGGCGTGTTCAGCCACGCCGTTTGATAGCGGGAGACGCCATAGCCCGCCGGGAATCCGAGGCGCTCCCGGATGGATTCGATGGATCCGACGAGGTCCTCGGCGTGGAGGTAGTCAAGCGCGGCCTGGGTGATGCGGATGCGGTCGCCGGCCGTGTCCATGGTCAGGATCGCGAGGTCATACTGGGCAAGCCTCGCGCCCTCGGCGGTGTGACCCGCTGGCAGCATGGCGACATCGTCGCCGGCAAAGCCGCCCGCCTTGTGCGCCAGCTCGGCGAGGGCGAGGCGCTGGGCGCGGGTCAGGACGATCTCGGGTTCCGCCTTCGGTCTCGGCTTCGACACCGAGTCCCGAAGAGCCTCCCAGGCCCCGGGCGCGGCCGGGTCGGCCTCATAGGCGGCGACGGCCTCCGGCGTGGCTTCGCGGGCGACCTTGATCTTGACCTGGACGTCGCGGACGCCGCCCCGGTCGCCGTCGCGGGCGCGTCCGATCCTGCGAGCCAGTTCGGTGGCGTTCAGGCCCGTCTCGTCGGCGGCGATGCGCAGCTGGCGCGCGTCGTCCCAAGGCGTGAGATCCGAGCGCGCCCCGTTCTCGATCAGGGTGATGACAGCGGCCTCGCCCTTGTCGGCCGCCCGCTCGGTGAAGGGCAGGCCCTGCAGCAAGGCCTCGGGCAGCTGGTCCATCTGGGCCAGCCGGGTGGCGGCCATCCAGCGGCGTTCCCCGGCCCAGATGGTGCGGATGCCGTCAGCGTCCGGAGCCGAGACGACCAGCGGCATGAGGATGTCGCCCACGCCGACGATGGTGTCGGCCAGGCCCAGTACAGCTTCCGGGTCGATCGCCCGGTTCAGGGGATTGCGGCGGAAGCGGTCGAGCGGCCAGCGGCCCTGAGATTTCCTGCGCTCGCCGCCGTGGACGGCGCGCTTGAACGCGGCCAGCTGGTCGCGGCCGGCGTCGGTCAGGCCCGCGAGCGGCGGATCCTGCAGCAGACCGTCGTCCTGGAGTCGCTTGAGCGTCTTGCGGAAGTTGTCCGGGTCGCGCTCGAACCGCTTGGCCAGGTCCGCGATGGTGGTCACGGCGTTGGCGGCCGGGTCCGCCAGGACGTCCAGCACGGCCGCGTTCTGAAAGGCGAGGATGTTCGGTTCGATCATTGGGGCGTGCCGAAGATGAAGGCCATCGCCAGGGCGGCGGCGGCGGTGAGGGCGACGGCCAGCCATTGGCGGCCGCGATCGGAAAGAAGGGGGCCTCGACGGCCCTTGTTCGCGGGCCTCACAGGAACCGCCCCTGGACGGCCGGTGCGGGCATGTGGTCGGCGGCGGTGCGCGCGCCGGCGGAGAGGCCCGGCTCGCGGTTGGCGAAGGGCTCCCAGCCGGAGGCGAACAGGGCGATCAGGGCATCGTTGACCTGGTCCGGGGTCAGGCCCGTCATGCGGGCAAGGCGGATGCCGTCCTTCGCCGACAGATAGGACCGGTTCTCGGCCGTGGGGTCGGGATCGCAGAGGATCTCTTCCGGGCGTCGTCCGAGGTTGCGCAGCACGCTGCGAACCGCGTCGACAGGGCGTGGGCCGAGCGGCCCGCCGAAGGTCTCGGAATACTCATAGGGGCAGGCCCCGGGCCGGTAGTCGGTGATGACCGACGGGTCTGCCAGCTGCTCGGACAGGGTCCGGTGACGGGCGGATCCGGCCGGGGGGTTGGCGGGAAAGGCGTCCGGCAGGTCCGTTGCCCGACTGCTCGCTGCCTGAGTGCTGGTCACTCGCCGTCCTCCGTCGGGCGGATCTGACCGGACCACGCGTGAACCGCGGCGACGCGGCGCTCGGCCTGCAGCGAGGCCTGGATGAAGGCGTCGGCGAACATGCCGGCGGCGCGGAACGGCTCGAGCCGGAGCATCAGCGCGATCAGGGAGGCGTCCAGCGACGTCAGCGTCCACATCTGCCCGTTGGCCCGGACCCAGACGCGGCCTTCGACGCCGGCGTCGCCGACAATGACGGTCGCGCCCATGTCGAAGCCGAGAAGGGGCGTGGCCGACAGGGCGGCGATGATCTCGGCGAAGATCGGATCGCTCGGCGCGAGGATCGCGGGGCGCGCCGGTTGCTTGCCACTATCGCTCGGCTCGCGGAGCCTCGCTGCTTGAGTGGCGGGGCGCACGCCGTGCGCCGGAGGCGAAGGGATTTGTGGGGGCATGGCGGGCGCTCCTGTGTGAAAGGGCGCCCGCACCGATCGGAGTGCGCATCACCGCCCCGACCGGTGCGGGACGGCTGACAGTCATCCAGAGTGAACATTCACGTCAAGTGAAAAAGTCACCTGAGGTGAACCTACGTCCAGAAATGACGTAGTGGGTCTCGACTCCGGTTCACGCCAAGGGAATCAGTGGCGTTAACGATTGGAGACACAGCCGTGGCCCGACGCGCCGCCTACGCCCTTCAACCCTTTGTTCGCCGCAGCGGCGTCTTGCAGCCGACAGACCTGCTGCGAACGGAAGACGAGGCCCATGTCTTCCGGGTCGGCAGGGCTATGGCCAAGCGGGTGGCCGGGTTGGCCTTCTTCAAGATTACGACGTCAGCGGAAGGTGACGAATGGGCCGAGGTCGAGGTGCTGTGCACGGATGGCGACGTGCCTGACCTGGGCTCCTAGGTCGGCAGGCGAACGCCCTGGGCTTCGGCGATCCACCTCAGATCCTCGAGCAGCTCCCGCTCCCGGTCATCCAGACGCCCGTCGACGGCGGCGATCGCAGCGGCGGCGAGCAGGAAGGGTTGGGTTAGGTTGGGATGCTCGAACGCCGCGCCGTGCCCATCCATGAAGACGCGGAAGTCCGCCGCGAGCCGGTCCGCCCACTGCAGGATCTCTGGGATCTCGGATTGGGCCTCACGAGGGAGCACTTCGGTGAGATAAGCGCGGATGACATCGATTTCCCCAGGATGCGCATGACCATCAGACCGGGCGATCGACATGAGCGCGCGAACTGTCCAGCGGATCGGCCGATGTGACAGAGGTGGCGGTCGTTTGAGATTTGGGCCGAGCGCCGCGCGCTGCTCAGTCGGGATGAAGAGCGCGGCCGGGGTTCCGAGATCGTCCCCATGCGCCCCGCAGAACACTGACGTTATTCGGTCGATCCGGAAGTTGCGGGTGGCGCGGCGCTCCTGGCATCGCGCGCTTAGATAGGCGTGACTGCCCGCCTGGTAGACGCAGTCGGCAACGATGCGCCGTTCGCTGGCGAAGCCGTTGGCGTCAACGTACTCGATGACAAAGGCCTGGCCGCGGATGGGAGAGTCAAGGGCAGGGCTCGGGTTCTCTGGGGCGTCTGCCTCGTCCTCGATCGGCAAGACTGCGCCGGTGAAACCCGGCGGTGTCAATGGAGGTGCTTCCGGCGACTGCCCTCCGAACAGAAGGCGCAGGAAGCTGGGCATCAGCCGCCTGTGCCCGTGCGCCGTGGGGCCGGATTGGCTTGCGCCGGGGTCGCCGGCTCTGTCTGGACGACTTCAGCGATTGCGCTCCTCAGTCGGCGCTGTCGCATCGCCTCTTCCGGCGGCATCAGCAGCTCCCACGGCGCGATATTCAGCAGGTCCGCGATCTCGGCGATCTCGTCCAGCTTGGCGAGCTGCACGCCGTGCCAGACTTTGTTCGCTTTCGCTGGCAACCAGTCGAGCTGGGTAATGAGGGCGCGTTGCTTCAGCCCCTGAGTGGCGAACCACTCCTGTAGATACCAAAACGGACGGTCGGGCGAGGCCATAGTCACATCATGTGAAAACAGCAGCTCAAGGTCTGTAAGCCCGAAATGAAAATCGGCACTTGACGGCATATTCACCAGAAGTGAACGTCCGCAGCCATGACCCTTCTGGCGATTCGAACAGAGCGTGGCCTCACCCTGGCGCAGTGCGCCGTGGAGTTGGGCCTGTCCGCGTCCAGCTCCAGCTGGATCAGCGAGATCGAAAACGGAAAGCGCGACGCCTCGCTGCGCCTCGCCCTCCGCATCGAGCGTTGGTCGGGCGGTCGCGTGCCGGCGCACACGGTCTGCGCTGAGCTCCGTCGTGAGCATGAACAGGCCTCCTCCCCTGACGCGCCGACCATGGCGCCGGCGGAGGCGCTTGGCGCCGGTGCAAAAACCGGAGCCGTGCAATGAGGGGGCTCGATCTCTGGGTCACGGTCGTCCGTCAGGCCCGTCCTGCGCCGTTGCTGGGCTCAGAACTTGCCCGCGTTTCGCAACTCGTCGTTCGTGGCGCACATGCCGACCATGTGATCCATGATCTTCGCCGTGTGAGCGCGGATCAGCTCCGCGAACTCAGGCGGCACGCCGCGACCGCCATCGGTCCACGAACCTATCACGCTGTCGCGGACCGTCTTGGCCATTTCTGTGGCCGAGACGCCCTGCCGGTCGGCCTGGTTGCAGACGAACATGAAGGCGAGAACGCCAATGATGTGATCGTGGGCGAGGGCTCTCGCGAGGTCGTGGGCCTCGGGATTGATGCTGGGGTCGTCTGCGAGGCTCATCGGGCTGTCCTGACATTGGCGAGACTCGCGACCCAACCCCGAGTCGCCGGAGCCGTGCAATGAGCCGCGCCCTGACCGACGGCGAGGTGAAGGCCCTGTTCCGCCAGCTGGTGAAGGCCTGCGGCGGGGTGGAGGCCTGCGGGGTGGAGTTGGGCGTCAGTCACCAGCGGATCAGCCTGCTGCAGAGCCCGAATGCCCCCGACATGCCGACCTTTCGGCAGATCATGACCCTGCAGGCGGTCTGCGGACGGGCCATTGTAACCGGCGCTGCGACCCGGGCGTGCGAAGGCGAGGCCGATGAAGCCCTCGCCACCGCCATGGTCGAGAGCGTCCAGGCCTCGGCCGAAGCGCTGGGCGCTGTCCATGCGATGGAGGCTGACGGCGAACGGACCGAGGCCGAGATCCGCGACGTTCAGACCAAGACCCAGAACGCCGTCCGGCAAGCCCAGGAAGCGGCGGACGTCGCCGCCCGGCTGAAACCCGGGGGGCTGCATTGAGCCGCTACGGGAATCTCAAGAACGGCCCCGATGGCAAGGTGACGCCCGAGGATCTGCGCTGCTGGCGCGACCTGATCCAGCTGTCAGCCATGGCGGCGATCGGGGATCCGGCGCGACCCCACCCCCAACTGATCCGCACCGCCCGGGCGGCGAAGAACGCCTGCGCGCCCGGCGTCGTCAGCCGGGACAACGCCTTCGTCAAGCTGTCTCGCCTGGCGAACCGCTACGCCGATGAAACTGCGGCGGGGCGGCGCGAGCTGCAGGACGAACTGGCGACGACGGCGGAGGCCGCGCGCCTGGTTCTGGAACCGGCCGAGCGCCGCGAGCGCAAGGACATCGACGGATGAGCGGGCGGGTTTCCAGCGCTAACGCTCGTCTCGCGGAGCCTCGCTGCTTGAGCGCGCCTCGGCTGACCGAAGCGCAGCGGGGGGTCCTGCTGACATCGATGAGCGACGCGAGTTGCGGCCTGACGCTCGGGCGATCCACGGCCTGGGTCGTGCGGATGCGGCGTGAGCTGGCGGAAGCCTGTTCTGGCGCTATCGCTCGGCTCGCGGAGCCTCGCTGCTTGAGCGCGAGTTCTGGCGCGGACGCGGTCGACGCGGTCGACCGATCCTTGAGCGCGGATGGCGCTCCGGACAAGGCCCCCACGCCCCCCGCGATGGCGACAAACGTCGCCCCGACACCGAAGCCCGAAGCCCGAAGCCCGAAGCCCGGGAGTGCGTCGTGCCCTGTGGAGGGTCAACCGGCCGTCGGGAATGGCGGCATGACCGGGGAAGGTGTCACAGACTGGAGCCTGCCGGACGCGGACGTCATCGCCCGGGCGGTCGGGGCGGCCTGCGCCGTGCGTAAGCTGGAACCCGAGCTCGCCTGGCGATCGGCGGGCCGAACGGTCCGCATCCTGGCCGGCGCGGCGCTGAAGGCGCGCCTCGGCTGTCAGGCCAAGGCCCTGGCCCCGCTGCTGAGGGTCGAGGCCCCGGAGCTGTCGCCGTCCATGCTGAGGCGGCGGGAGATCACCACGGACGACCTGCTGTCGGTCATCGAGGGAATGGGAACGGCCCGGCTGGTGATCCCCTCCGTCGCGCCGCCGAAAGCCGAGGCGGTCAAGGCGCCGGTCCCTGCGGCCCCGGTCCATGCCGTCGCGACCAGCCCGGCCCCTCCGCCGGTCAGTCCACGGCCGACCCCTCGCCCTGTGCCCCGGCCGACGCCGCCCGCCCCGATTCGTGTGGAGCGCCCCCGGACCGGTCGCGTCGGCAACGTGATCCGCCTCAAGCCCGTGACGGCGAACATCGTGCGCTGGGCGCGCCCGGCCCTGTCATCGCCCCTGTGGACGGTCGATGAGGTGGCGGAGTTGTTCGGGGTTCACCCGGACGCCCTTCTCGACGCGGTGGCCGCATGAGCCGGGTCTTGCTTTTGGCGGCTATCGCTCGGCTCGCGGAGCCTCGCTGCCTGAGCCGCGTGCTCGGCGCGCGGAGGACCGCGCCATGAGCCGGGCGATCACCGGGGCCAAACACCCACGCCACACTCCGTCTGCGCCTGCGCCCGCCCTGCCGTTCGGCATGGAGGGTCGCGCCGGGGCCGTGGTCGAGGGCGATGACGCCACGACGGCGCTTTATCGCGCCCTGAACTTCTTCCCCACGCCGCCCTGGGCCGGGCGGGCGGGCGGGGAGCTGGTCCGGCAGCTGGATCCGGCCGCGCGGTCGGTGCTGGAGCCCGCCTGCGGGCAGGGGCACATGGCCGGGCCGTTGAGGGAGGGGTTCCCGATCGTCATGGCCAGCGATGTCCACGACTATGGCTATGGCACGGTCAGCGACTTCCTGAACCCCGGCCTCGACTTCGTCTTCCAGCCTGACTGGGTGATCACCAATCCGCCGTTTGCCAAGGCAGAGGCCTTCGTGCGGCGCGGTCTCGAGGTCGCGCGGCGCGGGGTGGCGGTGCTGTGTCGCCTGGCCTTCGTCGAGAGCGTCGGCCGCTATCCGCTGATGCGCGAGATGGCCGTCATGGCGCCCTTCGCGGAGCGGGTGCCGATGCAGCTGGGCAGCTGGGACCCCGACCTGTCCTCGGCCACGGCTTACGCCTGGTTCGTCTGGATGAAGTCGAATGTGGTGTTCGAGAGCCCGCTGGGCGGCGCGATCGGCATGGCCTGGAGCGCTCAGGGCGCGCTGGTCCGGAACATCCCGCCGGGGACGTGCGAGCGGCTGACACGCGCGGACGATCGGGTCGTCTATGGCGGCGAGGCGGTTCCGGGCCTGCTGACGCTGGCGGGAGGTGCGTGATGGCCAAGCGTGGACATTGCGACGACTGGTCGTGCCCCGCCCGGGCCAGCTGCGCGCGCCACTTCGGTCGGTCGGAAGCCTACTGGGCGATGCGACAGGAAGGCGGACCCTTCTTCAGGGGGCAACGCAAGAAGGGGCGCGATCACTGCGACGACTATCGCGCGGACCGTATCCGGCCGTGGATGATCGAGGCGCATCAGCAGCCGCCGTCGCCGTCTGGACGGTGGCGCATGCCTCTCTTCGTTCAGGTCGGGAGCTGGTGATGGCCAAGCTGCCTCTGACCATCGCGCCCGGGCATGTCCTGACGGCCGCCAAGGCCGAGGTGCTGCGTCAGCTGGCGCTTGCCGGCGAAGGCGGCAGCTGCGCTGTGCCAGTGATCATGCCGGGCGGGACGCTGGCGGCGTTGGTCCAGTTCGGCCTGGTCGAGCACGCGCCGGATCTGCCGAACGATCACCTCGGCGGGCGTCGCTATCGCGTGAACGACGCGGGGCGGGCCGTGCTCAAGCGCCTGAGGTTGGCGGCATGAACAGCGACCTGTTCGATCGCGCCCGGGAGGCTGTGTCCTGCGAGGATGTCGCGGAGCGCGGCGGCCGGACGGTGCTGCGCAAGGGGCGGGGCGTCTGTCCGCTGAATGGCTGTGGCGGGTCGTCCAAGGCCGCGCCCTTTGCCGTTCTGGATGGCGGTCGGCGCTGGAAATGCTGGTCCTGCGATCCCAAGGGCGGCGACGTCGTGGATCTCGAGCATCGGCTGTTCTCGAGCGGATCCGACACCCTGGCCGACGCGGCGCGGCGGCTGCTGGGCGGGATTGTCCAGTCGGAGAGCGCGGAGAGCGGCGCACGGCGTGCGCAGGCCCGGGCGGCGCGTGAGGCCGAGGCCATGGCGGACGCGGCGTGGAAGGCCGATCTGGCGCGGCGGTTGTGGCGGGAAGCCCGGCCCGCGCTGGGCAGCCCGGCGCAGACCTATCTCGAGGCGCGAGGAATCCGGGGGCCGGTGGCGGCGCGGGCCCTGGCCCTGCTGCGGTTCCACCCGGCGGCGTATCACTCGGGCGATCCGGAGGCGGGCGTGCGCCTGCCGGCGATGATCGCTCTGATCACCACGGAGCATGGGGCGACGGGCGGCGTGCACGTCACCTATCTGGCCCCCGACGGCAAGCGGAAGACACACCGCGATCCGGCCAAGCGCATGTGGGGGCCGCAGGGCATTGTGGTGCCCTATCGCTCGCCGCGCGGCGGCTCGCTGCTTGAGGGCGGGGAAGGCGAGGGCGACGCCACCATGACCCTGCCGGGCGGGATCTGGCTGACGCGGCCGGATGCGGCCGGGCCTCTGGTCGTGGCGGAGGGGATCGAGAACGCCCTGTCGCGGGCGATGATCCTGGCGGGCGATCTGAGCCTGCCGGTGCGGGCGGCGGCGGCGGGGTCTCTGGACCGGCTGTCGGGGCTGGAGCTGACCGATCCCAAGACGGGAGCGCGGGATCTGTGGCGCGCCACGCCGGATCCGCAGAGGCCGGCCTTCACCTGGCCCGAGAACTCCGACGCGCCCTGGGGCGTGGTCGAGATCGCGACCGACGGCGACATGAGCCCCGTGAAGGTGCGCGGGATGGCGGGGCGCAAGCACAACCGGCCGGTGACGTTCGAGCGGGACGCCCGGGAGAGGGCGCGCGTCTGCGGGGCCCTGGCCGTCGGACACTGGCGGGGGCGGCTGGCACCGGGTTCGGGCTCGATCGTGAAGGCGACGCGGTCGCCGCTCGGGATGGATTTCAATGATGTGCTGCTGCGGCAGATGAGTGAGGCCGCATGAGCGACGACGACTACGACATGCCCGATGCAGAGCCGGACGCGGATGCCGGCGACGTCTGGATCGAGCCGGATCTGGACGAATGCCCGGTCATCCCGCTGGGCTTCTATGACCGGATGGTCGTGCTGGCCCTGCCTGAAGGGGAGCTGCGCGAGGAGCCAGCCTATCGCATCGGGTCGATGATGAAGACCGACCTGTTCGTCGGCAAGCGCGGCCGCATCTTCCTGAGCCTGTTCAAGAACAGGAAAAACGAGTTCCAGCGCGAGAAGGCGGCGGCATGGCTGGTCGAGAAATGCCGCGACGCCGGGCGCTGGGACGAGAACCGCGCCCGCCGGGGCTATGGCGTCTGGCCCTCGGCCGAAGGGCCCGTGGTTCACGCAGGCGACGCGATCGGGCGCTGGCCGTTCAGAAAGGGCGACTGGCGATCGGTGGCGGATGCGCTGCGCGAAACCCGGGACGGGCCGATCTGGCTGCTACGCCCCCCGCACCCCCGGCCTGGGAAGCCCGCCTCGGTCGAAGTGGGGCGCGAGCTGAAAACGAAACTGGGGATGTGGTCGTTCGCGCCGCTGGGTGACGGCGGCATGACGGAGGCCGACGTCGTGGTGGGCTGGCAGGGGTGCGCCCTGCTGGGCGGCGTGCCGGCGTTCCGGCCGCACCTGTCAGTCAGTGGCGGGGCGGGGACGGGCAAGACGACCCTGTCGCGCCTGATGCAGGCGGCGGGCAGCGCCAATGCCGGCGAGCTGCTGGACACCTTCACCGAGGCGGGGATCCGCAACAGCCTGAGCGGCGAGGCGCGTGCGCTCTACATGGACGAGGCCGAGCCCAGTCCGGATGGCCAGGGGCCGGTCGAAAAGGCGATGGAGATCCTGCGCCGAATGTCGACCGGAGAGGGCTCTTCGGGGCGCAAGGGCGACACCGGCGGACGGACCGTGACGACGACGGCCGTGGGCGCGGCCTACTTGGCCAGCATCTTCCCGGTCGCGATCGGCGACGCCATGGCGACGCGCATGGTCGAGGTGCGGTTGAGGCCGCTCGGCAAGGCCAAGGGGGGCGCGGACGACGCCCTGAAGGCCGCGATCGACTGGGCGCGCGAGATCTCGCCGGACCTTCTGGCGCGCGCGGTCCGCGACGTCGGCCGGTATCGCAACGACGTGTCGATGATGAAGACGGCGCTGGGCGAGACCGGCAGATTGCCCCGCACGGCGGACCTCATCGCCGCCCTGGCGGCCGGTCGAAGGTTGTTGCTCGAGGACCAGGCGCTGACCCTCGAGACGGCGCGGGAGGAGCTCCAGCTGTGGGCCGCGTTGATCAGCGGCCGGGAGGAGACCTCGGCGGCGCAGAACCCGGGGCAGGCCTGCCTGTCCCGCATATGGGCCATCAACTCGGGCCAGCATTCGAAGGATCGACACCTGACCCTCGGCGAGATGATCGAGGAGGAGGCGACCAGCCCGGGCTATCACGAGAAGGTGCTGAAGACGTTCGGCCTGGCGGTCGAGAACGGCCACACGAACGCCGAGCGGCCGGGGCCGTGGCTTATCATCTCGACCAACCATCCGACGCTGGCCCGGGGGCTGGCGGGCACCCAGTTCGCCAACTGGAAGGGCGTGCTCGAGCATCTTGCGGACCTGGGCGAGGCCTATGCCCCCCAGCACTACGGGCGACCGAAGCGGTTCGGCATGCACCAGAGCCGCGCCATCTGCGTCCCCCTCACCCCCTGGTTAGGGAAGCCCATCGCCGTCGGGGTCGATCCCAAGGCCGCCACGGCCTTCGATCCACCCGATTGGGACGCCGCGTCCCGCGCTCTGTCCCGCTCCGCGTCCCAAGAGGAAAGCCATGACTGACGGGGCTTTCAGGGTGAGTCGGGACGATGGGACGCTTGGGACGCGATCTCGACGCCCTCCGTGCGCAGGTGCGCGCATGCAGATGCACACGACGCCACAGGTGCGTCCCATGCGTCCCGCGCGTCCCAACCTCTCTTTTTTCGAGTGTTTCCAAAAAAATGAATGGGACAGCCCAGCGGTACGCCGTGGGACGCCCGTTCGCAGCATGAAGGGCCAGCGTTCGTGAGCACCGTCGACACCGCCACCCAGGGCCTGAACTGGTTCGTCATCCGCGCTCGGCCCGGCCGCGAGGCCTCGGCGGTCGAGGGCCTGCGCGAGCGGGGCTTCACCGACGTTTATCTTCCGACCGAGCGGCGGCTGATGCGGACCGCGCGAGGGTCCAAGCCTGTCGATCGGGCGCTGATTCCCGGACTGATCTTCCTAGGGGTCGGGCCGGCGTCGCCCTCGGTCTATGCCGCCTGCGATGTGTCGTGCGTCACGGATCTGGTCCGGCACGCAAGCGGTGAGGCTGCCGCCATCCGCCGCTGCGCTGACGGCCATCATCCGGTCTATGACATTCAGGCGCGTCAGGCCGCAGGGGAATTCGATCATACGCCCCGCGCCAAGAGCCTGCGCAAAGGCGAGCGGGTTCGCATCGCGGCCGGGCCGTTCTCGGGCTGGATCGGTGAAGTGCTGAAAGCCGAGCCCGGCGAGCGCGCCCACGTCATGCTGTCCGGCCTGTTCGGCGGCAAGAGCGGCGTGCCGGTCGATCCCAAGCACCTCGAGCCGGTCGCGGCTTGACCCCTTGACGCGAATCAGGGCGGGCGCGCATGTTCCGCGTCACGCCCACTAGGGCGGCGGTCACGGCTTGGGGCAAAAGCGCCCGTCCCGAACAGGGTCTCCAGCGGAGACGAGCCCCCGGAGAGCGACAGGCCGATCGGCCCCCTCGCTTCTCACGTATCGAGAAATGCGCCTCGAGATCAGCGCGGGTCCTTCCTCGGGCCCCAACCGTATACGGCAAATCTAGGCGCATAGGTTTCGCAGTAGCTCGATTGAGAAAAACCTTGTGAGCGCGGGCTTGTTACCTTGTGTGCGGGCCTTGTGACCTTGTGTCGGGGAGGCCTGCGATGACCCAATGGGTGACCCAGGCGGAGGCCGTGCGGCTCTTGGCCGATCTCGGCGACACGATCTCGCAGCAGGCGCTGTCGCTCTACCTAAAGGGGCACCCGGAGGTGGTCCGCGAGCAGCACGGCCGGTCGGTCAAGATCGACTGGGAATCGCTGCGACGGTCGCGGGGCACGCGGAACGCTCGGGGGCCGGCCAGCCAGTCGCCCCTGTTCGAAGTCGAGACTGAGCCCACCAAACCGACGGAAACCGCGCCTCGCGCGCCGCGTGATCCTGAAGCGATCGATCTCGCCTCACGGCGCGCGCGGGCGGACACAGACCGCGCGGAGTCGGATGCCCGGCGTGCGAAAATCCTGGCGGCGGAGGCCGAGGGCCGCGTGATCGGTCGCGACGCTGCCATCAATGCTTTCGTCACCGCCGGCATCGCCCTGGTGCGCGCCATGGAGGAGAGCCGGGTGTTGGCGGTCGACGAGATCCGGGCAGCGGTCGATAACCGGGCGGCCCTGCAGGCCATGAAGACTTACGAGCGCAATCTGCGCACGACGTTCGCCAACGCCCTGACCGATTTCGCCCAGGCTGAAGAGCCGGCGCTGGCGGCGGCGGAATAGCCATGCTTCCCCCGCTTGGACTGGGCGCGGCCTCGCTGCTGCTGGCCCTGGCGCAGGCCGTGGCCCCGCGTCCGGATCAGCCCCCCTGGCAATGGGCCGAGGGGCGCATCGTGATCCCGGCCGAGGCCAACACCTCGCGGCCCGGCCCGCTGTCCTGGGACGGCTTCGAGTACTGCCTCGAACCGCTCGAGCGCCTCGACTACAACGACACGTCCAGTCGCGTGGCCATCATGGCGGCGGGCCAGACCGGCAAGTCCAACATCGGCGTGGTCTGGACGGGCTGGACCATCGTCGAGGCTCCCCGGCCTCTTGGCCTGGCGGTCCCCTCGGGTCCGAAGGCCCAGGCGTTCAACTCCAAGAAGCTGCAGCCGGTCATCGACAAGACGCCCGAGCTGACCGACCGCATCGTCCCGCAAAACTCGCGGGACGAGCGGGCCTCGACCACGCGCCAGAAGAACTATCCCGGCGGCTCGCTGACGATCTTCTCGGCCGGCTCGGTCAACGACCTGCAGTCTGAATCCTTCGGCGCGGTCTGGATCACGGAGTCGCCCAACTTCCTCGAGGAGATCGGCGGCCGGGGTTCGCCCCTGACGCAGATCCGGGTCCGCATGGACGGCTGGGAGGCCGTCGGCACCAAGGAGCTTCACGAGAGCACGCCGGGCGAGGAGGGGGCCTGCCCCATATCGGCCGACTTCGAAGCCGGGGATCAGCGACTGTTCTACCTGCCCTGCCCCCACTGCGATCAGGCGTTCACGATCGAATGGGACGACTTCGTCGTGCCGGACGATCCGGCCGAAGACCCCTACGTCCTGCCGCCCTGCTGCGGCGATACCCACGGCGCGGTCCTGACCGAGCGCCAGCTGCCGGCCCTTAAGCGCCTCGCGCGGACACGGCTGCTTGCCGAGCGCGAGGGTCGCCACGATCTGCCGCCAGAGCTGGCCGCCGGTTATCTGCCGACCTTCCCATCGGAGGATCCGACCAATCCCGCTCCCGGCCGCACCGTGGCCAAGACCGACTTCAACCGCTGGCGCGCCCGGCCGACCGAGGGCCGCCAGCCCAGCTATCATTTCTGGCAGATCATCTCGCCGCTGAAGACCTGGCGAGGCCTGGCGAAAGACTGGCGCGACGCACGCGGCAAGCCGACCGAGGAAGCCGCCTTCCGGCAGCAGAAGCTGGGCCGCCCGACCGAGTCGGCCATGAAGGCCCCGGGCCACCTCGACCTCTATTCGGCGGCTCAGGCGCTGGGTCGTCGTCGCGGCGAGATCCCGCCAGGCACCTGCTGGCTGTCCGGCCAGGCCGATGTCCAGGGCGAAAGCATCGAATGGTCTGTCCAGGCGCATGGGCCCCAGTTCCGCGCCCGCATCGATCGCGGGGTCATCGAGATGGATCCGCTGGGCGTGGACGCCTGGGCCGAGTTGGCCAAGGTCATCGCGCGCCGCTGGGAAGGTCCGCACACCCGGCCGCTCGGTCTGGACGTTTTCGGGGTGGACTCCGGCGGCGTCGAGGGCGTCACGCCCCGGGTCTATGAGTTCGTCCGTGGCCGCCAGAAC
This sequence comes from Caulobacteraceae bacterium, assembly GCA_019747095.1. GTDB lineage: Bacteria > Pseudomonadota > Alphaproteobacteria > Caulobacterales > Caulobacteraceae > Brevundimonas. Next base: position 19,858 of record JAIERG010000108.1, read on the forward strand.
TGCTACGCCGTCAAGGGCGCGTCGCGGGCCCAGAACCTCCCGACCGACGTGCGTCGGATTAAGGGCAAGGACACGCGCGGCCGGACCATCAAGGTCGCCCTGCTGCTGATCGACACCTACGTCTTCAAGAAATTCACCGCCTACAGCCTGCGCAACCTGGTCGCCGGCGCGAATCTCGACCCTCCGACGGTCCTGCCCGGCTCGGTCCAGTACGAGGACGACGCCACCGAGGAGGACTTCCGCCAGCTGACGGCCGAGGTGTTCAAGCGGTCACCGGGCGCTAAGCCGGGCGAGCGTGGCGAGTGGGTCAAGATCCAGGCCAACGAGCAGCTCGACCTCGACGTCTACGCCCAAGCGCTCGCCTATCAGAAGGGGCTGCAACGCTGGGACCAGGCGCGCTGGGAGCGGGAATTCCACGAGCGGGCCAGGGCCCCGGGCGAAGCTGCCGAGCCGCCCCTGCTGGCCCTGGCCTCCGAGCCCGCTGCACCGCGCGCTGAGCCGGTCGGCAATGATCCTGGCGCACGCCGTGCGCCCTCCGCCCCCGGTGAGCGGCGGTTCTTCAAGAAGAGGACCTGAGGATGGCGCTGACGACCGAGGACACCCTGCGCCTGGCCAACCTCAAGCTGGCGCGGGATCGGCTGATCAGCGGCGGGCAGGTGGCCAAAGTCACGTCTGGCGGCCGCACGGTCGAATACAGCCAGGCAGACATGAAGCGGCTGGACGGTGAAATCGATGCGCTCGAAGCCGCCGCCATCGAGACCGGCCCGCGTCGCAAGCGCGGAGCCGTGACCTTCGTCTTCCGCTGATGCGGCGACCGACGCGAGGTGACGTCGCCTTCGAGCTGATGCTCGAGGGCGGGCGAGGGGACGCGGCCTATGCGCGGCTGACGGAGCCCCAGCAACGGGATTCCGCGGTTCCTGCAGTAACCGCCTCGGACAGCTGGATCCGCACCGAGGCGGGCTGGCGGCGACTGGACGAACAGGGAGGCGCAAGATGAGCGGACTTGTCGACGTTGCCGGCCGCCCGCTCCGCAGCAGCAGCGCTCCGGCCCGGGCCGAGCGCGCCCAGGAGGGGGCTCGGCGCGACAGCGCCTTCACCCGCAACTGGCGTCCGGGGCTGCGCAGCGCCGACGCCGACTGGCTGTATGACCGCGACGACGTCATCGCCCGCTCGCGCGACGTGGGTCGCAACGAGGGCGTGGGCGCATCCGCCTCGATGCGGGTCGTCAACGCCGCAGTCGGCTTCCGCTGGGACTTCACGTCCAAGCCGAACTGGCGGCTGCTGGGCATCACCTTCGAACAGGCGCGCCAGCTGGGCGGCCAGATCGAGGCGGCCTGGGAGGCCTATGCCTACGGCATCCATTTCACGGCCGATGCCGAGCGCACCCTGACCTTCGGCCAGCTGCTGCGCCTGTCGGCCGCCCACATCTTCAACGACGGCGAGATGGTCGGCCTGGTCGAGTGGGCCGAGGACGAACCGACCCGGTTCCGCACCCGACTGCGCGTCGTGGATCCGGATCGCCTGTCCAATCCGAACGGCAAGCCGGACAGCCCCACCCTGCGCGGCGGGGTCGAGAAGAACGCCGCCGGCGCGCCTATCCGCTACTGGATCCGCGAGGGCCACCCGTCCGACCTCGGCGGCGTGGCCAACATGATCTGGACGCCCTGGGAGCGATACGCGACCAACCTCGGTCGTCCCCAGGTCCTGCATGCGTTCGACAAGTTGCGGGCCGGCCAGACGCGCGGCGTGACCCGCTTCGCGTCGGTGCTGAAGCTGTTCCGCAGCTTTTCGCGCTTCACCGACAAGACGATCGAGGCGGCGGCGCTGAACGCGCTGTTCCTCGGCTTCGTCAAGTCGAACGCCGGCCCATCGGCGGTCAAGGAGGGTTTCGAGGCCGACGACCTGGCCACCTTTGCGGCAGAGCGCGAGGAGTTCTACGAGGAAAACCCGGTCCAGGTGGACGGGGTCCGCTTCCCGGTCCTGGGCCCCGACGACGAAGTCCAGATGCAGACCACGGCCCGGGACACCTCGGGCTTCGACGGCTTCGCCCGTTCCATCCTGCGCCTGATCGCGGCGGCTCTGGGCGTGACCTACGAAGAGCTGTCGATGGACTTCTCGACGACGAACTACTCGTCGGCGCGGGCGGCCCTGCTGATCGCCTGGAAGGAGACGCTGGCGCTGCGCGGCCTGATCGAGCAGCAGATCGCCTGGCCCTTCTTCGCCGCATGGCTGGAAGAAGCCTTCGACAACGGCACCCTGACGATCCCCCAAGGCGCGCCCGCGTTCCACGACGCCATCGACGCCTATGTGGAAGGCCGCTGGCGCGGGCCCGGCCGGGGTCACATCGACCCGACAAAGGAAATCACCGCCGCCGCCGCCCGTATCGAGGCCGGCATCTCGACGCTGGAAGACGAGTGCGCGGAGTACGACGGGTCCGACTGGAACGAGAAGCTGGAACAGCAGGCCCGGGAACGCGCCCGCAAGGCCGAGCTGGGAATTCCAGAGGCGGAAGCCTTGGCCCCCGCCCCGGACAGCCCGGAATCTGACCGCCAGTCCGACGCCCGACCGGGCTCGGCGCTTCGCCGCGCCGCCGCGACCGCCGAAAGCGCCGCTCACGCCGCCTTCCTCGATGCGCGGCCAGTCGCGGCCTAACCGACAGGACCCTCGATGCCTCAAGACCTGACTGCCCTGGCGGCCCGTCACGCGGGTCGCCCGCTCCTCATGACGCCTCGCGCGGCGCTGGAACTGGCGAACCGCGTGCGCTCGGTCGACGCGCGCTCCGTCGTCCAGCCAAGCCGCTTCTCGGCCCTGCTGCGGCGGTTGAGCGGTCAGGACCGGCGGCCGTCGGCGATGGAGGATGACGATTATGAGCCGGTCCCGATGGAAACCCGGCTGGCCTATGCGCCCCTCTATGCCGGAGAGCCCGACGACTACGGCTTCTGCTGGACGCTGAAGGACGGCGTCGCCCTCATGAACGTGGACAAGCCCCTTCTGGACCGGGGCGAGATCTACTGCGGCGAGGTCTACCACGGCTACGACACCATCCTGCAGGGCCTGCGCGAGGCCATGGCGGACGATCGCGTCAAGGCGATCTTCATCCGCGAGGCCACTCCCGGAGGCGTGGTGGCGTCCGGCCTGCCTGCGGTTGCGGCCTATATGCGCGAGAACGGCGCGCGCGCCGGTGGCAAGCCAATCCACGTCTATGCCGACATGGCCTGCTCGGCCGGCTACTGGATCGCCTCGGCGGCGGACCGCA
>JAIERG010000153.1 GCA_019747095.1 Caulobacteraceae bacterium
GCGGCCTGGGCCTGGCCAATCCGCTGGAAATGGAGGGGCTGACGACCAAGTGGTCGATCGAGCTGGTCTTCTCGCCGGTCCACGGCTTCGACCAGGCCGCCGACCTCGCCGAACTGTTCGCGCGGCCGATGAACCGCAAGGGCCGTCTGTCCAATGCGATCCGGGGAGCCGCCTGATGCAGCTCACCGTCTGGACCTATGAAGGCCCGCCCCACGTCGGGGCCATGCGCATCGCGACCGCGATGGACGGCCTGCACTACGTCCTGCACGCCCCCCAGGGCGACACCTACGCCGACCTGCTGTTCACCATGATCGAGCGGCGCGGCGCCCGCCCGCCGGTGACCTACACCACCTTCCAGGCCCGCGACTTGGGCACCGACACGGCCGAGCTGTTCAAGACGGCGGTGGTCGACGCCCACGCCCGCTTCCAGCCCCAGGCCATGATCGTCGGTGCCTCCTGCACCGCCGAGCTGATCCAGGACGATCCCGCCGGCATGGCGCTCGCCATCGGCCTGCCGATCCCGGTCATCTCGCTCGAACTCCCCAGCTATCAGAAGAAGGAAAACTGGGGCGCGGCCGAGACCTTCCGCCAGCTGGTCCGCCACCTCGCCACGCCGGTCGAGCGCACGCCGATGGCGGGCAGGAAGCCGGTTTGCAACATCCTCGGCCCCACGGCGTTGGGGTTCCGCCACCGCGACGACGCGGTCGAGATCACCCGCCTGCTGGAACGGCTCGGCGTCCAGATCAACGTCACCGCGCCGCTGGGCGCGACCCCTGCCGACATCGCCCGGATGGGGGCCGCCGACTTCAACGTCGTGCTCTATCCCGAGATCGCCGGAGAGGCCGCCAAGCAGCTCGAGAAGCAGTGTGGCCAGCCGTTCACGAAGACCGTCCCCCTCGGCTACGGCGCGACCATCGACTTCATCCATGAGGTCTGCGGGCTCGCGGGCCTTGATCCCGCACCCGTTCTCGACGGCGTCCCCTCGCGGATGCCTTGGTGGTCCCGGTCGGTGGATTCCACCTACCTGACCGGCAAGCGGGTGTTCGTCTTCGGCGACGCCACCCACGCCATCGCCGCCGCCCGCGTGGCGTCTGAAGAGCTGGGCTTCGAGGTCGTCGGCCTGGGCTGCTACAATCGCGAGTTCGCCCGCGAGGTCCGCGCCGCCGCCGCCGACCTGGGCCTGACCGCCCTCATCACCGACGACTATCTGGAAGTCGAGGCCGCCATCGCCGCGCTGCAGCCCGAGCTGGTGCTGGGCTCGCAGATGGAGCGCCACATCGCCAAGCGGCTGCGCATCCCCTGCGCCGTCATCTCGGCCCCGTTCCACGTCCAGGATCACCCGGCCCGCTTCTCGCCCCAGATGGGGTTCGAGGGCGCCAACGTCCTGTTCGACACCTGGGTGCACCCGCTGGTCATGGGGCTGGAGGAGCACCTGCTCCACATGTTCCGCGACGACTTCGAGTTCTCGGACGAGGCAGGGGCCTCCCATCTCGGCGGACACGGCGCGGGGGCGGCGAAACCGACCGAGGACGTCGCCTCGACCGAAGTGGCCGCGGTCTCATCCGACATCGCCTGGTCGGCCGACGCCGAGGCCGAACTGAAGAAGATCCCCTTCTTTGTCCGCGGCAAGGCCCGAAAGAACACAGAACGCTTCGCCGCAGAGCACGGCCTGGCGACCATAGGCCTGGAGACGCTGTACGATGCGAAATCGCATTACAGCCGCTAGTCCGGACGCCCGGACCGGAACGACGCCCGAGGTGCGGGTCTGCGTCGTCACGCTCGACAACCATCTGGCGGGTGCGATGGCGATCGCCGAGCAGCGCCTGCGCGCCGACGTCCCCGGCCTGAGCATCGCGCTCCACGCCGCGTCGGACTGGGGCAGCGACGAACGGGCGCTGGAGGCTTGCCTGGCCGACATCGAACGCGCCGACATCGTCGTCGCTTCCATGCTGTTCGTGGACGACCACATCCAGCGTGTCCTGCCCGCCCTTCGCGCCCGCGCCGAACGCTGCGACGCCATGGTCTGCATGATGTCGGCCGCAGAGGTCGTGCGCCTGACCCGCATGGGACCCTATCGCATGGACGGGTCCGACAAGGGCCCTCTTGCGCTGCTGAAGAAGCTGCGTGGCAAGTCCACGGCCGGAGCGCCTCCCGGGGCCCAGCAGATGGCCATGCTGCGCCGCCTGCCCAAGATCCTGGCCTTCATCCCGGGCACGGCCCAGGACGTGCGGGCCTACTTCCTGACACTGCAGTACTGGCTGGCCGGCTCGACCGAGAACATGGTCGGCATGGTCCGCTGGCTGATCGACCGCTACGCCGACGGCGAGCGCCGCATCTACCGCAATGCGCTGAAGGCCGCCGCCCCGATCGAATACCCGGAGATCGGCGTCTACCACCCTGACATGGCCGGCCGGATGGCCGACAGCGCCTCCGCCCTGCCCGCCCGCGATGGCTCGGCCGGAACCGTCGGACTGATCGTGCTCCGCTCCTATGTCCTGGCCGACGACGCCGCCCACTATGACGGCGTGATCCGCGCCTTCGAGGCCAGGGGCGTGCGGGTCATCCCCGCCTTCGCCAACGGGCTCGACGCCCGCCCGGCGATGGACAAGCTGTTCATGAGCGACGGCCGCCCGGCAGTCGACGCCATCGTCAACCTGACCGGCTTCTCGCTCGTGGGCGGCCCCGCCTACAACGACTCGGCCTCGGCCTCCGAGACTCTGGCGGGCTTCGACGTGCCTTACGTCGCCGCTCATCCGCTGGAGTTCCAGAGCTTCCAGCAGTGGAGCGCGGGCGACCGCGGCCTGCTCCCGCTCGAAGCCACCATGATGGTCGCCATCCCGGAACTCGACGGCGGCGTCGCCCCGACCCTGTTCGGCGGCCGCACCGACGGATCGGGCCAGCCTTGCACCGGCTGCAGCCGCCGCTGCACCTTCCCCGGGGCAGACGCCCGCGCCATGGTCGCCTGCCCCGAGCGCTCGGAAATGCTGGCCGCCCGCGTGTCGAAGATGATCGCCCTGGCTCGCGCCGACCGGGCCGAGCGCCGGATCGCCGCCGTCCTGTTCAACTTCCCGCCCAACGCCGGCGCGGCCGGCACCGCCGCCCAGCTGTCGGTGTGGGAGAGCCTGTATCGCACCCTCCTCCGCCTCTCAGCCGAGGGCTATACCGTCGAGGTCCCCGCCAACGTCGATGCGCTTCGCACCACGATGCTGGAGGGCAACGCCGCCCGCCTCGGCACCGACGGCAATGTCCACGTCCGCATTCCCGCCGACGACCATGTGCGCCGCGAGACCTGGCTGTCGGACATCGAGGCTGTCTGGGGTCCCGCGCCCGGCAAGGCCCTGACCAACGGCTCGGAGCTGTTCGTTCTCGGCGCCCGCTTTGGCAGTGTCTTCGTCGGCCTGCAGCCGCCCTTCGGAATCGAGGGCGACCCGATGCGGCTGATGTTCGAGGGAAGCTTCGCCCCGACCCATGCCTTCAGCGCCTTCTACCGCTGGATCCGCGAGGATTTCGCCGCCCACGCCGTGCTCCACTTCGGCACCCACGGCGCGCTCGAGTTCATGCCCGGCAAGCAGACGGCCCTGTCCGAGGCCTGCTGGCCCGACCGCCTGATCGGCGACCTGCCCAACCTCTATCTCTACGCCGCGAACAATCCGTCCGAAGGCATGATCGCCAAGCGGCGCTCGAACGCGACGCTGGTCTCCTACGTCACGCCACCGATCTCCGACGCCGGCCTCTACAAGGGTCTGCTGGACCTGAAGGCCCTGGTCGAGCGCTGGCGCGGCACCGACGTCGAGGCCGCTGCCGAACGCGCCCAGCTGGTCCCCATGATCGAGGAGCAGGCGCAAGTCCTGAACCTAGAACTCATCCACGGCTCGGATCACGCCCGCATCGAGGCCCTGATCGCCACGCTCCAGGAGCTGGAGCAGACCCTCATCCCCAACGGCCTGCACGTCCTGGGTCAGGCCTTCGACCCCGCCGAGCGCGTCGACCTGCTGCTGGCCGTCGCCAAGGGCCGCGAAGGCCCCCAGCCGGGCCGCGACGCTGTCCAGGCCCTCGTCGACGGTGCCGACGCCCGCACCGCTCTGGGCATCAGCGGCCTGACGTCCGACGCCGCCAACCTCGACCTGTTCCGCCACCTGCACGCCACCAACCTGGCGCTCTCGACCAATCCCGAGATGGACGCCCTGATGGCCGCGCTGGACGGCGGCTATGTGCGGCCCTCGCCCGGGGGCGACCTGATCCGCACGCCCGAGATGCTGCCCACGGGCAGGAACATCCACGGCTTCGACCCCTTCCGCATCCCCTCGGCCTATGCCGTCGCCGACGGCCGCCGCCAGGCCGAGCGCTTGCTCGAGCGCCACCGTCAGGAGACGGGTGCCCTTCCCGAGAGCCTCGCCATCGTCCTGTGGGGCACAGACAATCTGAAGTCCGAGGGCGGACCGATCGCCCAGGCCCTGGCCCTGATGGGCGCTCGCCCGCGCTTCGACGGCTACGGTCGCCTGACCGGCGCCGAGCTGATCCCGCTGGAGGAGCTGGGCCGGCCGCGCATCGACGTGATCGCCACCGTCTCGGGCATCTTCCGCGATCTGCTGCCGCTGCAGATGAAGATGCTGGCCGACGCGGCCTTCCTGGCGGCATGCGCCGACGAACACGTAGAGCAGAACTTCGTCAGGAAGCGCGCGCTCGAGCATCAGGGCCGCCTCGGCTGCGACCTCGAAACGGCGGCGCTCCGCGTCTTCTCCAACGCCGAGGGGGCCTACGGCGCCTCGGTCAACTCCCTGATCGACTCCGGTGCCTGGACCGAAGAGGGCGAACTGGCCGACGCCTTCGAGAGCCGCAAGGGCTTCGCCTATGGTCGCAACGGCAAGCCGATGAAGCAGCCGGCGCTGCTGAACAGCGCGCTCGCCGGCATCGACCTGGCCTATCAAAACCTCGACTCCGTCGACCTCGGCGTCACCACCATCGACCACTACGTCGACACGCTGGGCGGCGTCGCGAAATCGGCCGAGCGCGCGCGCGGCAAGACGACCGCCGTCTATATCGGCGACCAGACTCAAGGAGCGGGCAAGGTCCGCACCCTGTCCGAGCAGGTCACCCTGGAAAGCCGCACCCGCGTCCTCAATCCCCGCTGGTTCGAGAGCCAGCTGAAGCACGGTGCCGAGGGCGTGCGTCAGATCGAGGCCCAGGTGACGAATACGCTCGGCTGGTCGGCCACGACCGGCGAAGTCCAGCCCTGGGTCTATCAGGAAATCTCGGAGACCTTCGTGCTCGACGCCGCCATGCGCGAGCGGCTGGCGACCCTCAATCCCAAGGCCTCGGCCCGCATGGCCAACCGCCTGCTGGAAGCTTCGGACCGCGCCTACTGGGCACCCGACGCGGCGACGCTCCAGGCGCTGCGCGACGCCGCCGACGACCTTGAAGACAGACTCGAGGGCCTGAGCCCCGCGGAGGCCGCATGAGCATCACCCTCGAAATGCCCCAGACGCTGAAGCGGCGCCCGCCTGTCGACGGCGAAGGCTCCGTCCAGGTCCAGATGGACCCGCGCCTGAAGATCGACACGGCCAAGGTCTTCGCCGTCTACGGCAAGGGCGGCATAGGCAAGTCGACGACGTCGTCGAACCTGTCCGCCGCCTTCTCCCTGATGGGCAAGCGGGTGCTGCAGATTGGCTGCGATCCCAAGCACGACTCGACCTTCACCCTGACCAAGAAGCTGGTTCCCACCGTCATCGACGTGCTGGAGACGGTCGACTTCCACTCCGAGGAACTGCGGCCCGAGGACTACGTCTACGAGGGCTTCAACGGCGTGCGCTGCGTTGAGGCCGGCGGACCGCCCGCCGGCACCGGCTGCGGTGGTTACGTCGTTGGCCAGACGGTCAAGCTCCTGAAGGAACACCACCTGCTCGAGGACACCGACGTGGTGATCTTCGATGTGCTGGGCGACGTGGTCTGCGGCGGCTTCGCGGCACCCCTCCAGCACGCCGAGCGGGCGCTGGTCGTCACCGCCAACGACTTCGACTCCATCTTCGCGATGAACCGCATCGTCGCGGCCATCAAGGCCAAGTCCAAGAACTACGAGGTCCGGCTGGGCGGTGTCATCGCCAACCGCAGCGCGGGCACCGACGAGATCGACCGCTTCAACGCAGCCATCGGCCTGAACCGCATCGCCCACTTCCCGGACCTGGATGAAATTCGTCGTTCGCGTCTGAAGAAGTCCGTCGTCTTCGAGATGGAGGGCTCGCCCGCGCTGGAGGCGGCCAAGGCCGAATACATGCGGCTGGCCGCGTCGCTCTGGGTTGGCACCACGCCCATCGAGGCAATGCCGATGAAGGACCGCGAGATCTTCGACTTCCTGGGATTCGACTGAGATGAGCGCCGCGGTCGAAGATCCTCGCAACTCCACCTGGGCCGCCTACCGCGGGCGGCTTCAGGACTACTTCGACCGCACGGCGCTCGACGCCTGGGCGCAGCTGACCTCTGACGCTCCGGTCTCCAAGGTGCGCGCCACGGTGCGCGCTGGCCGCGACGAGATGAGGAACCTGCTGCTCTCTTGGTTGCCCGCCGATCTGACCGGCCTTCGCATCCTCGACGCCGGCTGCGGCACGGGGGCCTTGGCAGTAGAGGCCGCCAGGCGCGGCGCTGACGTCGTCGCAATCGACGTGTCGGCCAGCCTGATCGACATCGCCCGCGAGCGCGCGCCGACCGATCTCCCCGGCTCCATCGACTGGCGGGCCGGTGATATGATGGAGCCCGATCTCGGCGAGTTCGACCACGTCGTGGCGATGGACAGTCTGATCCACTACCCGACCCGCGAGATCGAGGACGTGGTTGCGGCACTGAGCTACCGCACGCGCGACTCGATGGTCTTCACCGTCACGCCCCGGACGCCCGCGCTGATGTTGATGCTCGCCATGGGCAAGCTGTTCCCGCGCGCCGACCGCGCGCCGGCCATCGCGCCGGCCGATATCGACATCCTCGCGCGTCGGCTGTCGGGGCTTCCCGGCCGACAGGTGACGCGGACCCGGCGGGTCTCCGCCGGCTTCTACACGTCCCAGGCTCTGGAGCTCGTCCGTCGATGACCGACCTGCGGCAGAAAGCAGACACCAACCGGGCCGCCTTCGCGCGGTTCGTGGCTGCCTGCCTGCCGTTCGCCGACGCCGCCACGACCGAGCTGCCGCTGTCGCGCATCCTGCGCCTTTCGCTTTTCCAGGTGTCGGTCGGCATGGTGACAGTGCTGCTGACTGGCACGCTGAACCGCGTCCTGATCGTGGAGCTGAACGTCCCCGCCGTGCTGGTCGCGACCATGGTCGCACTGCCGTTCCTGTTCGCACCGTTCCGCGCCCTGATTGGCCATCGGTCCGACACGCACCGCTCCCACCTCGGCTGGCGGCGCGGACCCTACATCTGGTTCGGCACCCTGATGCAGTTCGGGGGTCTGGCCATCATGCCCTTCGCCCTTCTGATCTCGGGCGGCCAGGGCGTCGGCGCGGTCTGGATCGGCCATGTCGCGGCGATGGTTGCCTTCCTGCTCACAGGCGCAGGCATCCACACCACGCAGACAGCGGGCCTCGCGCTAGCCAATGACCTGGCGCCCGAGCACGCCCGGCCCCGCGTCGTGGCGCTGCTCTACGTCATGCTGCTGGTCGGCATGCTGATTTCGGGCATCCTGATGGGCCTGATCCTCATGGACTTCCAGGCCGTGAAGCTGGTCGGCGTGGTCCAGGGGGCGGCCCTGGTCGCCGTCGTCCTCAACATGACCGCCCTGTGGAAGCAGGAAGCGCAGGATCTGGCGCTCACCGCGCCCTCCCAGCCGCGTCCACCGTTCAGGGACAGCTGGGCCCAGTTCATCGCCGGAGGCCGATCGGGCCGCCTGCTGGTCGCCACCGGCCTCGGCGCCGCTGCCTTCTCCATGCAGGACGTGCTGCTCGAACCCTACGGTGGTCAGATCCTCGGCCTCTCGGTCGGCCAGACCACCGGCCTGACCGCCCTGTGGTCTGTGGGGACCCTACTCGGTCTCGGCTGGTCCGCGCGTCGCCTCGGCCGGGGCGCCGAGCCGCACCGCATCGCCGGTCACGGACTGGTCATCGGCGTGCTCGCGTTCGCCGCTGTCATCTGCGCGGGTCCGTTCGCCTTGGCCCCCCTGTTCTGCGCGGGCGTGATGATGATCGGCCTCGGCGGTGGCCTCTTCTCCGTCGGCACCCTGACCTCGGCGATGGCTCTGGCCCGCGACGGTCGCTCCGGCATCGCGCTCGGTGCCTGGGGCGCGGTTCAGGCGACCGCCGTCGGCCTCGCCGTCCTGACCGGGGGCGCCCTGCGCGACCTCGTCTCCGCCCTGTCTGCGTCGGGCCTGCTCGGCCCGGCGATGAGCCAGCCCTTCACCGCCTACGGTGTCGTCTACCACCTGGAGATCGGCCTCCTGTTCGCCGCCCTGGTCGCCATCGGGCCGCTCGCCCGCTACGCGCCCGCCGCTTCGCCTCAGTCGCTTACCCCTCAACGGTTCGGCCTCGCCGATCTGCCCGCCTGATCCTGGTTCGCAAAGGAGCCTGACATGGATAACAGCCCCTTCCTCTTCGGCGATTTCGACGCCGCCGAACTTTGCCTGATGGTCTTCTGGCTCTTCTTCGCCGGTCTGATCTTCTACCTCCGCCGCGAGGATCGCCGCGAAGGCTATCCGCTGGAGAACGACGTCACCGGCCAGCATGAACCGCTGGGTGGCCTCCTCTTCACGGCCAAGCCCAAGACCTTCCACCTGCCCCATGGCCACGGCACCCGTGTCCTGCCGCGGCCCGACAATCGCGACACCCGTCCGATCGCCGCGCGCCGCAGCGCCCCCACGGATGGATCACCGTTGGAGCCCACCGGCAATCCCCTTCTGGATGGCGTCGGTCCGGGTGGCTATGCGCAGCGTCCCGACTATGCCGACCTGACGCTTGAGGGCTTGCCCCGCATCGTGCCGCTGCGTGTGGCCCCTGATTTCCACATCCCGCGGGAGGACATCGACCCGCGTGGCCTTCCGGTTCTGGGCTGCGACGGCAAGAAGGGCGGTGAGGTCTCCGACGTCTGGGCCGACCGTTCCGAGCAGCTGATCCGCTATCTCGAGGTCGCCGTGGGTGCCAAGAAGGTGCTCCTGCCCATGCAGATGTGCATCGTCGATGCCGGCGCACGCGCGGTGAAGGTTCGCGCCATCACCTCGGCCCAGTTCGCCGACGTGCCCGTCACCGCCAGTCCCGAACAGGTCACCCTGCTCGAGGAAGAGAAGATCATCGGCTACTACGGCGGCGGTCTTCTGTATGCCACGCGTGACCGCCAGGAGCCGTGGCTATGAGCCGCCCGTCCGGCATAAGCGCTGCGATCGGCCAGGAACACGACGGGGAGCCCGTGCGCGGGCTTCCCGGCCACCTGCCCGAGGGCGAGCATATTCTCTGGCAAGGTGAGCCGGACTGGCGTGTCCTGTCGCGAACAGCCATGCGGGCGCATTGGGTCGCGATCTATTTCGGTGTCCTGGCCGCCTGGAACCTCGGCAACGGCATCGCTCAGGGGACCGGCCTCGTCGCAGCCCTGACCTCAGCCGCCGTGACCCTCGTTGTCGGATCGATCGCGGTCGGTCTGCTGGTCGGCTACGCCTGGCTGGTAGGCCGCACGACGGTCTATACCCTGACCAACAAGCGGTTCGTTCTGCGTCACGGTGTGGCGCTGTCGAAGTGCTTCAACATCCCCTACCGCACCATCGCGACGGCGGCCGTGAAGGTCGACTCCAAGGGCTTCGGCGACATTCCGCTGGGCCTCGCTGACGGTGCCCGTATCGCCTATCCGCATCTGTGGCCCCACGTCCGGCCATTCACCCTGATGAACCCGCAGCCGATGATGCGGGCCCTGCCCGACGTCCCCTCGGTGGCAGAGCGCCTGAGCCTGCAGCTGCAGCTTGCCGCCAACGCCGCCGACAAGCCTTTCGTGGCCGAGCCGGTGCGCGGTCCGGCCCGTCCGGAACGTCCCCAGCCGTCAGACGGCCAGCCCGCCGCCGCCTGAGACAGAAAACGAGCTCAGCCATGTCCAACCTCGACGAACAGCCCTTCCCCAGAGGTCCCCTGATCGCTGCCATTCTGGTGGTCGGGCTGACAGTGGTCGGCGTCGGAGCGACCCGGCTGGGCCTGATTTCACCAGCGACGGCCGAGGTTTCGAACGCCCAGCCTGTCGCTCACGCCGATATGCGCTTCTTCGATATGGAGGATGGCGGAGTGCGGGTCAGCGTCATTGATCGGGGCGAACGCATCATCCCGCCGGCGACAGGCGGCTTCGTTCGCGGTGTGCTGCGCGGGCTGGTCCGCGACCGCCGCGCGCGCGGCCTCGGTTCAGAGCAGCCCTTTCGCGTGACCCAGTGGTCTGACGGCAAGGTGACGATCGAGGACCTGGCCACCGACCGCATCATCAAGCTGGATGCCTTTGGCCCCACCAACCGTCAGGCCTTCGTGGCCTTGATGACCCCTACGGAGACCGCCGCATGAGCCGCCGTTTCGAAACCGGCTGCACGATCGAGGTCGAGCACTCCGACGAAAATCTCTGCGCCCACGTCTCGCTGGACGGCGATCCCCTGATCGGTCCAGGCGATGCCGTGCAGGTGCATGGCGAACCGATCCACGTCGCGTTCGGAGAGCGCCGAACCTTCAGACGCACGGCGACCGTGACCCGAGCCAGCTGGCTGGAACGCACCCTGACCCGTCTGACGTCGGGTCTGGAGTTCGGCGAACTCTATGACGTCAGTTTCACCCCCGGGAGAGTCCTGTGACCGCCGTCCCCTTCGAGCCCTATGAGGAAACCCCCGGCCTGACAGCTCTGCGTCGCGAAGCGGCTCGGCAGAAGGTCACGTCCGAGGAGTCGATGAGACTGGCGACGCGGGACACGGTCCTGTCGCCCCGGTTTTACACAACGGACTTCGCCGCGCTCGACAGGATCGACGTCACCCCCGTCCGGGCCCAGTGGGACGCCCTGATGGCGGAGTTCGCCGAAGACCGGAACCGGAACCACTTCAAGCGCGACGCCGCCTTCGAAGGCGTGATCGAGAGCCTTCCCGAGGATCTGCGCAAGGAGTTCATCGACTTCCTTGTCTCGTCCCTGACGTCAGAGTTCTCAGGCTGCGTTCTCTACGCCGAAATCGCCAAGCGCGTCCAAAATCCCGATATCCGCGCCCTGTTCAAATACATGAGCCGCGACGAGAGCCGCCATGCCGGCTTCATCAACGACACCCTGAAGGACGCCAAGATCGGCGTCGATCTGAGCTTCCTGACCAAGGTCAAGAAGTACACCTACTTCAAGCCGAAGTTCATCTTCTACGCGGTCTATCTGTCGGAGAAGATCGGCTACGCCCGCTACATCGCGATCCATCGCCACCTGCAGCGGAATCCAGACCGTCGCTTCCATCCGATCTTCAAGTGGTTCGAACAGTGGTGCAATGACGAGTTCAAGCACGGTGAGGCCTTCGCGCTCTTGATGCGTAACGACGCCAAGCTGCTGAAGGGCGGAAACCTGTGGTGGATCCGGTTCTTCGTGCTGAGCGTCTACGCCACCATGTATGTGCGCGACCACATGCGGCCGGCATTCCACAACGCCTTGGGCGTGGACATCACCGACTACGACTACGAGGTCTTCCGGATCTGCACGGAAATTTCCAAGCAGATCTACCCGGTCTCGCTGCGTACCGATGAACCGAAATTCCGCAAGGGCATGGAGAGCCTGCGCAAGACCTCTGACGCCATGGGCGACGCCAAGGCGAAGGGCGGTCTGGTCGCGGGCATCAAACGCTTCGGTCTGACCCTGAAGGCGGGAGCGACCTTCATCGGCCTGCTGCTGCTGCCGGTCGACCGCAATGAACTGCCCGCGGATGTCCGCATGGAACCGCGCTGGTAGTCATGGACGCCGTCCAGCCCCTCATCGTCGCCGCTGGCCTGTGGTGGGCGTCCACGGGGCTGATCCTGTGGCTGGTGCGCCGTGAGGCCGCCAGTTTCGGTGTTTCCCTGGGCCTGGGGGCTACGGTGGCTTGTGCGGCCACATTGGCCCTCTGGATGACCGCCGGCGACGCCACGGCCGGGGGGGCCTATATCGCGTTCGGTGCCGCTTTGGCCGTCTGGGGCTGGCACGAGATGGGCTTCCTGATGGGCAAGTTGACCGGCCCGCGCCGCACGCCCTGCCCGCCGGGCGCGACGGGTTGGCGGCGCTTCGCGGTCTCCACCGAGACCGTGATCCATCACGAGATCGCCCTGGCGCTCACCGCTCTGCTGTTCGTCGCCCTGACCTGGGGCCAACCGAACCAGGTCGGCACCCTGACCTTTTTGCTTCTCTTCGGCATGCGACTGTCGACCAAGTTGAACATCTTCCTGGGCGTGCCCAACCCCCCGTCCGGCCTGCTTCCGCGCGGCTTGGCCTATCTGGGCAGCTACTTCCGCCGCGCCCGCTTCAACGCCCTGTTCCCGGTCTCGCTCGCCGCCTCCATCGTGGTGACGATCCTTTTGGCCGAGGCCGCCGTGACCAACAGCGGCGGCGCGCGCACGGGCTACGTCCTGATGCTGTCGCTGGCCGGTCTGGGCCTTCTGGAACACGGCTTTCTCTTGCTGCCCGCCACACGACGCCGTCCGGCGCCGGAAAGCGCGCTCTGGGCCTGGGCCCTGGGACGCGACGCCAAACCCACCCAGGTCGCCCTCATCGAGGCCGACCAATGACAAAGACGACCACCGGGGGACTGTCCGCCATGAACTACGAAACCTTCTTCCAGGCGGAGCTCGACAGCCTTCGTGACTTCGGCAACTACCGCGTCTTCGCTGAACTGGAGCGCAAGCGCGGCCAGTTTCCCCGCGCCACCAAGCATGGCGACGGGCCTAGCGAGGTGACCGTCTGGTGCTCCAACGACTACCTCGGCATGGGCCAGAGCCCGCACGTGCTGAAGGCCATGCATGATGCGATCGACAGCTGCGGCGCGGGCGCAGGCGGCACCCGCAACATCTCCGGCACCAACCACCAGCACGTCCTGCTGGAGCGCGAGCTCGCCGACCTGCATGGCAAAGAGGCGGCGCTGCTGTTCACGTCGGGCTATGTGTCCAACTGGGCGGCGCTGGGCACGCTCGCGGCACGCCTGCCGAACTGCATGGTCCTGTCAGACGCCCAGAACCATGCGTCCATGATCGAGGGCATTCGCCACAGCCGCGCCGAGCGCAAGATCTTCCGCCACAACGACCCGGAGCATCTGAACCAGCTCTTGTCCGAACTGGACCCGGCGCGGCCCAAACTGGTCGCCTTCGAGAGCGTCTATTCGATGGACGGCGACATCGGCCCGATCCGCGAGATCGTGGACGTGTCAGAGGCCCATGGTGCCATGACCTATCTCGATGAGGTCCACGGCGTCGGCCTCTACGGGCCGCGCGGCGGCGGCGTCGCCGAACGCGAGGGCCTGATGGACCGCATCACCGTGATCGAAGGCACGCTGGGCAAGGCGTTTGGCGTCATGGGCGGCTATATCGCCGCGTCCACGGCCCTGTGCGACTGGGTGCGCAGCTATGCCTCCGGCTTCATCTTCACGACGGCGCTGCCACCCGCCGTGGCCGCCGGTGCCTGCGCCAGCGTGCGCCATCTCAAGGCCTCGGAGATGGAACGCGCCCGCCACCAGGACCGAGTGGCCCGCGTGCGCTGGCGCCTGGACATCGCGGGCATTCCGCACATGCCCAACGACAGCCACATCATCCCCGTGATGGTCGGCGACCCGCACAAGTGCAAGATGATCTCCGACTGGCTGATGGAGCACCACGGCATCTATGTTCAGCCCATCAACTATCCGACCGTGCCCAAGGGCACCGAGCGGCTGCGCATCACACCGTCCCCTGTCCACACCGACGGCGACATCGACCGCCTGATCGACGCCCTGTCGGAAATCTGGAGCCATTGCGCGCTCGCGCGGACCTCCGTCGCGGCCTGAACTCCCTTCTCCCGCAGGGGGAGATGGAACACCGTCGATCACCCAACCGTGACTCCGTCCCGGTAGCCGCGCCGCGCCCTCGCGCCTGGTTTCCTCGTAATGAACTCACACGCCCAGCGTACCAACCTCAAGAGATTTCGCCGCCGTCCAACGCCCCACGGAGCCCGCCATGTCCAGCATTCCCGTTGCCCCGCGCGCCACAGGCCCTGCCGTCCGCCGCATCTCTGGCCGCGATCTCGACTGGGCCCTGGCGGAAGGGTGGAAAGACTTCAACGCCAAGCGCGGCGATGTCCTGGTTCTGGCGGTCCTCTATCCCGTGCTCGGCCTGCTCGCCGCCGCCGTCGCCCTGAACGACCGTCTCCTGCCCGTCTTCTTCCCGCTGGTTGCTGGCCTGTCGGTCATGGGCCCCGCTGTCGCGGCCGGCTTCTACGAGATCGCCAGGCGTCGCGACCTCGGCATCTCCTCGAGCTATCGGCACTTCTTCGATCCCCTGAACGGCCGCAGCCGCACGCCGTTGGTCGTGCTGACCCTGATGTCGCTCGTATTCTTCGCCGCCTGGATCGCAGCCGCATGGATTATCTACGAGGCCACGCTGGCACGGGTCAGCCCGATGACGATCGCTGGTGGCTTTGAACAGCTGTTCTCCACGCCCGAGGGGCTGCAGATGGTCGTGATCGGCAATGCGGTCGGCGCGGTCTTCGCCGTGCTGACGGTGTTCCTGACGCTCGTGTCCTTTCCGATGGTCGTGGACAGGCCGGTGGATGCGGGGACCGCAGTGGGGACCTCGATCCGGGCCGTTTCGGCCAACATCCCGACCGTAGCGGCCTGGGGGCTTCGGGTCGCCGTTCTTCTGGTTCTCGGTGCCCTGCCGTTGTTCGTCGGTCTGGCCGTGGTCCTGCCGGTGCTCGGTTACGCGACCTGGCACCTCTACACCCGCATGGTCGAGCGCTGATCAGGCGGACAGGTCCACGTCCTTTCGCTCCCGGACTAGCAAGCCGCCAAGCACGACTGTGATGATGGCGACGAGCACGGGGTACCAGAGCCCGGCGTAGACATTGCCCGTCGCCGCTACAATCGCGAACGCCGTGGTCGGCAGGAAACCGCCGAACCAGCCGTTGCCGATGTGATAGGGCAGCGACATCGAGGTATAGCGTATGTGGGTCGGGAACATCTCCACCAGCGCCGCCGCGATCGGCCCGTAGACCATGGTCACATAGAAGACGAGGACGAACAGGATCGCCACCACCAGCGGCCGGTTGACCAGGGCGCTGTCCGCCTTGGCCGGATAACCCGCCGCCGCCAGGGCCGCGCCCAGTTCTGTCTCGAACTCGGTCTTTGCCGTCGCAAAGTCGCCCCGGGCCATCGCGGTGCCGTCGAAGCTTGCCACCGTCGCCCCTCCGATCTGGACCTGGGCGACCGTTCCAGCCGGCGCGGCCTCATTGGCGTAGCTGACACCAGCCTTGGCCAGCCAGCTCTTGGCCAGGTCGCAGGAACTGTCGAACACCGTCTTGCCCACCGGATCGAACTGAACCGAGCAATCCGCTGGATCGGCCACCACCGTCACGGGGGCCGAAGCGCTTGCCGCTGCCAGCCTCGGATTGGCCGCTTCGGTGAGCATGCCGAACAGCGGGAAGTAGGTGGCTGCCGCCAGCAGGCATCCAGCCAGAATGATCGGCTTTCGCCCCACCTTGTCCGACAGCCAGCCCCAGAAGACGAAGAAGGGCGTGGCCAGCAACAGGGCCGTGGCGATCAGGATGTTTGCCAACGCCGCATCGACTCTCAGCACTTTCTCGAGGAAAAACAGAGCGTAGAACTGGCCCGTGTACCAGACCACCGCCTGACCGGCGGTGAGGCCCAGCAGGGCGATCAGCACCAGCTTCAGATTGGGCCAGCGCCCGAAGCTGTCCCTCAACGGAGTAGCAGACCCCTTGCCCTCCGCCTTCATCCGCTGGAACGCGGGGCTTTCGGCCAGCTTCAGCCGGATCCACAGCGACACGCCCAGCTAGAGGATTGAGACCAGGAACGGGATTCGCCAGCCCCAGTCCTTGAACGCCTCCTCCCCCACCGTCAGCCGCACGCCGAGGATCACGAGGAGGCTGAGCATCAGGCCCGCCGTCGCGGTGATCTGGATGAAGCTGGTGTAAAGGCCTCGCCGGCCCGGCGGAGCATGCTCGGCCACATAGGTGGCGGCGCCGCCATACTCCCCGCCGAGCGCCAACCCCTGGATCAGCCGCATGGCGATCAGGATCACCGGAGCCGCAACCCCGATCGCCGCATACGACGGAAGAAGGCCGACGACGAAGGTCGACACCCCCATAAGCAGCATGGTCACCAGAAAGGTGTTCTTTCGCCCCCCAAAGGTCGCCCAACCGCCCGAACACCAGGGCACCGAACGGCCTGACCGCGAAGCCGGCCGCGAACGCCATCAGGGCGAAGATGAATCCCGTCGTCTCGTTCACGCCCGAGAAGAACTGGGCCGTGATGATCGCCGCCAGCGAGCCGTACAGATAGAAGTCGTACCACTCGATCACCGTTCCAACCGATGACGCGAGGATGACCATACGGTCGTCGCGCTTCAGGCCCGGCTCTGGCGTCGGTTCAGCCGTTTGGGTCATCCGCATGGGCCTCCCCGCCCACCTCGACAGTGCCAGCCTTCGGACAAAAGAAAAGGGCGGCCGGTTCAAGACCGGCCGCCCAATCCTTTCGGTCGAACCGTCGCTTAGAAGCGGGCGGTCAGGCCGACATAGTAACGACGACCCAGGACGTCATAGGTGGACGGGTCGGTGTTGGACGCGATCGACGGAGAGTAGACCGGGGCCAGTTCGTCGGTGAGGTTGTTCACACCGGCGCGCAGCGACACCGTGTCGTTGACCGACCACGACCCGTTCAGATCGAAGTAGTCGATGCCATCGATGATCTGGGCACGGTTGTTGAAGTTGGCCACCTCGCCCTGATAACGCCAGCGAACGCCCAGGTTGACCGGGCCATAGGACCAGTTCAGCGACGACAGGAACTTCCACTCGGGGAAGGTCAGGCCGAGCGTGTTCGACACCGTTCCCAGACGGTCGGTGAAGGCACCGCCCGGCAGGTCCTGGCGCTGCCACTCTTCCAGCTTGGTGCCGGTGATGTTGAAGGCCAGACGGCCCCAATCCGGCGCGCCAAGGTCGACGAGGTCGGCCGACCAGTCGACCTGGAAGTCGATGCCCGAGGTTTCGAGCGTCGCCAGGTTGGCGTTGGTCTCGAAGGTGTTGATCACCTGACCCGTGTTCCGGTCACGCTGGAACAGCGAGCAGAAGAAGTTGTTCGGATCGTAGCTCGGGTTCGAGGTGCCGTCGAAGTTGAAGCAACGACGGAACTGCTCGGTCACGGCCACGGTGCCGACGACGTTCTCGATGGCGATGTCGTAGTAGTCGACCGAGGCCGACAGGTTCGACAGCCAGGGGTTCGAGAACGGCGACTGCCAGGTCAGGCCGACGGTGAAGGAGTCGGCCGTTTCTTCGGTCAGGTTCGGGTTGCCGCCCGTCAGACCCGACACCTGCTGGTTGGCGAAGGTGTAGGTGTCGACGACGGCCGCCGGGACGCCCTGCGCCAGGCAGAGGGTGCGGACACCGGCCGCGCCGGCAGCACCCGGAGCGCGATAGGCACCGCGGATGTCGCAGGGATCGCCCGAGAACTGGCGAGCACCGGTCGTCGAGGTCGGAGCGCCGACGTTCGGGAAGTTCAGGTTCTGGGGCCCGAACAGTTCACCGATCGAGGGCGCGCGGACGGCGCGCTGGATGCCACCGCGCAGACGCAGGCCGTCCACGATTTCCCAGTTCAGGTCGGCCTTGTAGGCCTCAGTCGTCCCGATACGGTCATAGCTCGACAGACGATAGCCGAGGTTGGTCTCGAGGTTGCGGATCAGCGGCAGATCGCGCAGCAGCGGGATCAGGATTTCGCCGTAGCCCTCGTAGACCTTCTGGGCACCCGACAGCGGCTGGGCAGCGTTGAAGCCAGCGACGTCAGGACCCGTCACACCGTTCAGGACGAAGCTGCCGGACAGCAGGGCGTCAGGAACGAAGTTGTAGTTCTGCTCGCGGTAGCCGCCGCCGAGGGCGACACGGACTTCACCGGCCGGCAGGTCGAACCAGCCGCCCTGCAGGTTGATTTCGAACACCCGCTGGTCGTTGGTGACCGTGTTCTTCGACAGACGACCAATGAAGTTGGCGCAAGCGGTGCTGAGTGTAGTCAGACCGAAGGGGTTGAAGCCGCCTTCGCAGAGGCTGCGACCGCCGTCCGGAGCTTCCAGCAGGCGCTGGACTTGCGAGCGCGAGACGTTGCCCGACTGGGTCGTGACGTTGTCCACGCGGCCGTACGACAGGAACATGTCGTAGGTCCAGTCGCGGGTACCCGCCAGGTCGCCACGGATGCCCGTGGTGATCTGGTAGACGTTGTAGTTTTCCGACCCGCGGCGCGGCCCCAGGGCGGAGAAACGCTTGTCGAGGCGGAAGGTCGCCGTCGGGTTCGGGCGGCTCGCCAGAACGGCGGCGAGCTCAGCCGGGATGAAGGGGTTGGTCGACGGCACGCGGAAGCCGGTCACGGGGCCAGCACCCGGCGTCGCGGCCAGGACGTTGGCGGTCTCATACTGCGAGAAAAGGAACTCGGTGTAGACCTCGGCCGAGGGATTGATCTCGTAGTTGACCGCGCCGAACACGTTGTAGCGATCCTGCGGCAGGATCATGTAGTTCAGCGGAGCCGTCGTATACAGGAAGTCGGCCGACTGAAGCGGGCCCGGCTGACGCGAGCCATCGAAGTCGATGCCGCCCGGGCTGATGTAGTCGCGATAGCCTTGGTACGTGAACAGGGTACCGTTGGTGTTGAAGCCAAAGGTATGGGTGTTCAACGAGCCAGGAACGGCAGCCGCGACGGCAGCCGCGCTCGGAAGGTTGGTGGCGTCAAACACAGTGTTGCCGAGCGGCGAAGCGCCCGAGAAGCCACCAATCGATGCGAAACCGCGGGCGGCGTTGAAGATCGCCTCGCGATGCGAGTAACCGATCGACACTACCGCGTTACCGCGACCATCGGCGATGTCGCCACCGACCGTAAGGTTGATCGAGTCGGTACCGCCGTCATTGCGGTCGGTCTCGCCGTACTGGAAGTCGACCTGAACGCCTTCGAAGTCGTCGTTCAGCAGGAAGTTCAGCACACCGGCCACGGCGTCAGAGCCGTAGGTCGACGAGGCACCCCCGGTGATCGTTTCGATGTTCTGGATCAGTGCGGTCGGCAGGATGTTCAGGTCGACCACCGACGAGGCGTTCGACGGAACAATGCGGCGACCGTTCATCAGCACCAGGGTGCGGGTGGTGCCGAGGCCGCGCAGCTGCACGTTGGCCTGCCCGCCGTTCGACGGGTTGTTCGACGTCGCGTTGGTTGCCGGGGTGAATTGCGGCAGGTCGTTGATAAGGGTGTCGATGTTCACCGAGCCGGTCGCCTGGAAGTCTTCCTGGCTCACCGTCACGATCGGCGAGTTGGCGACGTAGTCCTGACGCGCGATGCGCGAGCCGGTGACAACGATATCCTCGACCTGATCATCCTGGGCTTCCTGGGCGAGGACGGGCGTAGACATCAGGGCGCTGGCGGCCACGATGGCGGCGCCGGCGAACATCGAGGTGCCGAGAAGTCGGCGGCGAAGGGTGTTGTCGGTCAAAGCTGCTTCTCCGTGAGCCGTAATGTGATTTCAGGCCGGGCTTGTACCCGCTTGCCCCTGCACCGCCTCCCTGCGGACGGATTCAGAGCTTGGGCATCCCTTGATCCGGTCGCGCGACCGGGTCAATCGTGATGGCGGAAAGGCGACGTTTTCGTGAAGAAATGTCACATTGAGACCACGCCTCGACCGTATTGGGCCTTGCTGTCGTGGTGGCTTGCTTGTTCTGGAAGCAGCGCGACGTGCTAGAGACGCCCGGTCATCAGACGTGGGAAGCGCGAGTCGGGTCATGACTAGTAAAGTGTGGCTTGCGGTTTCAGCTGTCGTCCTGATCGGCGCGGCGGGCCCTGCGCCGGCAGCGGCACAGGCCGGGGCGGGGCAGGATGCTGCTGTCGCCAGACCCGTCCTGCTGGAACGCCTGCTCGCATGCCGGGCCATCCTTGCCGAAGCCGAGAGGCTGGCCTGTTTCGACTCGGCCGCGGCCGCGTTCGAGACCGCAGAGGCCGCCGGCGAAGTCACAGTGGTCGACCAGGCCCAGGCCCGCCAGACACGCCAACGTCTCTTCGGCCTCGATCTGGATAGCGTAAACCTGTTCGGTAATCTGAGGAATGACGACCCGGTTGAAGCGATCGAGACCTCGATTGTAAGCGCGCGCCAGAATCACCGGGAGGAATGGACCTTCGTTCTCGCTGACGGGTCCACATGGCAGCAGATCGATGACACGCGCCTGACCAGTCGGGCTCAGCCGGGGACCCCGGTCCGGATCCGGCAAGCCGCGCTGGGCAGCTATCTGCTGAGCGTCAGTGGCGCGCGATCGCTGCGGGTACGTCGCGAGCGCTGATGACGACCGGACCGACGCGGTGACGACCGACTGGTCACTGGTCTACGCTCAAGCCCAGGCCGAACTGGCGCGTGGCGAAACGACCTGCGCCATCGCCACCCTGGAGCCGGCTCAATCCGATCATGACGCGCCCCTGGCGGTCGTTCGACTGCTCGCGTCCGTCCTGCGAGGGCTGAGGCGAGACCGCGACGCGCGCCCGGTTCTCGAGCGACTGACCCGGTTGCAGCCGGGCAGTCCGGTGGCGGAGCACAATCTCGCCGCGGCACTCGGGGACATGGGGGACGCCATTGCGGCAGAGGCGGCGGCGCGACGAGCCCAGTCAAAGGGCGGCGACGCGCCGGAAACCTGGCTGGTTCTGGGCCGCGCGCTGATCGCTCAGTCGCGGCTGGATGAGGCTGAAGCGGCGCTTAGGCAAGCCGTGGCTCGCCGGCCGGGCTATGTGGATGCGCTGCGTGATCTCGCCCAGTTGATCTGGATGCGCACAGGCGACCCCAGCAGCGCGGTCACACCGGTGGATCAGGCGCTCGCAGCTTCGTCCGCAGACGCCGGGCTTATGGCCCTCAAGTCCTCGATTCTGCTGGATATCGACAACCCTGAGCGCGCCTATGCCGCGCTCGACCCCGGATTGATGGCGTCACACCCCGCCGTGGCCCTCGCCGCGACCGCGGCGGCTTCAGAAATCGATCCGGCACTGGCGTTGAGGCATGCCGAAGCGGCGTTTCGCGCGGCCCCCGGCGATGCTCGCGCCGCGAATGCCCTGTCCGCAGCCGAGATTGCCGCCAGCCGGGCCGAAGACTCGCTGGCACGACTGGAGGCCGTGATCGCGGCCCGCCCCCTCGATCAGTATGCCCTCGCGCTCCGCAATGTCGCCTGGCGTATCACCGGAGACGATCGCGCCCTGTCGCAGGGCGACTACGCACGACTCTGTGTCCCGCTTTCTCTCGGGCTCACCGACGAGGCTCTCGGGCGCGTCGCGCCCGCGCTTGACCGCCTGCACCCGTTCACCGCCC
This sequence comes from Caulobacteraceae bacterium, assembly GCA_019747095.1. Taxonomy (GTDB): domain Bacteria; phylum Pseudomonadota; class Alphaproteobacteria; order Caulobacterales; family Caulobacteraceae; genus Brevundimonas. The sequence goes on from JAIERG010000153.1 coordinate 21,489, forward strand.
AGCCGCTGGGCCAGTCGATCCGATCCGGCGTCCAGGCCGCGCTCGACCCGCGCCACGCAGACGACCCCGCCATCGATGCCGTTTTCGCCGCGCTGGAGACACCGGTCGGCCGCTACATCGCCGATATGGCCGGCCAGCAGGATCCCATGAGCCGGCGGGCCGGGTCGGGGCAAGAGATCATCGGCGCATGGTCGGTGCGGCTGACGGCGGGTGGTCGCCACAGCGACCATATTCATCCCGAGGGCTGGGTCTCCTCCGCCCTCTACATCACCACACCCGAAGTGGACGCCACAGACCCCAAGGCGGGCTGGCTGCGTTTCGGTGCCGTCCGGCTGGGGGTCGGCCTCGAGCTTCCGGCCGAGTACTGGATTGAGCCCCGGCCCGGCATCGTCGCGCTGTTTCCATCATGGATGTGGCACGGCACCGAGCCGTTCCAGTCTCAGGGCACGCGCCTGACCATCGCCTTCGACGTCCAGCCCAGATAGGGAATCGGGAATAGGGATCGGGGCTAGAGGTCGGCGTTCGGCAGCACGACCCACTGCATGGATTGAGCCTACTCCCTAACCCCTAATCCCTAGATCGGCATCCGCATGATTTCCTGGTACGCCTGGATCACCTGATCCCGCACCGCGATGACCGTTTCCAGCGAGGCCTCGGCGGAGGCGACCGCCGTGACCACGTCGATCATGGAACCCTGCCCCTGAACCGTCTGGACCATCTGCGTCTCGGCCGCCCGCGTCGCCTGGGTCATGTCGGTCATGGCGTTCTGGACCAGCTGCGAGAAATCGCCGCCGCCCGCTTCGGCCACAGCCGCGCCCGCGCTTGCCCCGCCGGTTCCCTGCGCCGCCGCATAGGCGCGGGCCGCCATCAACGCATTCATCGGCTAGCTCCTCAGCGCTTCAGGATGTCGAGGGTGCGGCTGGCCATGGAGCGCGCCGTCTCGATGACGTTCAGATTGGCCTCGTAGGCCCGCTGCGCCTCGCGCATGTCCATCGCCTCGATCAGGGTGTCGACATTGGGTCGAAGCACATAGCCGTCGGCGTCCGCGGCCGGATGGCTGGGATCGTACTCGCGTCGGAACTCGCGCTGGTCCGGCCGGACCTCGGCCAGCGAGACGCCCATGGCCCCGTCGATGCGCCGCGCCTCGAACACGGGCACCTGGCGCCGATACGGCTCGCCGCCTGCCGTGCGCGCGGTCGACTCCGCGTTGGCGATGTTCTCGGCGATGATGCGCATGCGCGACTGCTGGGCGGTGAGCGCCGAGGCGGCCACCTGCATGGCGCTGTTGCGCTGGGCGTTACGGCCATTGATCGGATCAGGCATGGATCAGCTCCTCCTCACCGGCCCGGTGGCTTGGTTGCGAGACGCAGCATGGCGAGGGACTTCTGATAGAGGCCTATTGCCGCATCATAGGCCATGCGGCTCTCGGCCATTTTCAGCATCTGTTCCTCAACGACCACCGCGTTGCCGTCCAGCGTGGTCTCGGAGTCGGGGGCGGCCTGGGACGTGAAGCGTGCGACAGGCGCTCCGTTTGGCCCGCCGACCGGCATGTGTCCCGGCCGGGTCTGCGCCATCTGCAGCCCTGCGCCCTGCCCGAGGGCGGCCGCAAAGTCGGTCGGCAGCTTCAGATCGCGCCCGACGTAACCAGGCGTGTCGGAGTTGGCGACGTTCTGGGCGATGAGGCGCTGACGCTCGTCGAGCCACGTCAGACGTCCCCGGATTTGGGAGAGCAGAGGCAGGTCGGCGACGCCCATCGGTCGTCTCCACATTCAAGATGGGCAGAAAATGCCGCCTGTGTGGTTAACGAGGGCTTATCTAAACGCGGCATTAACCGAGTTCCTTAAGGCTCCGGTCAGTTTCCCGGGGCCGCCGTCGCATGAACTTCCTCGATCTCCTCAGGGCGCTGTTCGGCCTGGCCTTCACGCTCGGCCTGATCGGCCTCGCCGCCTGGGCCGCGCGCCGCTACGCCCCACAGCTCTTGGCCCGCCTGAACGCCGAGCGTGGCGAGCGGCGCATGACCGTGGTGGAGACGCTCATCCTCGACCCTGCCCGCCGCCTCGTCCTCGTGAAGATCGACGACGAAGAGCGCGTCCTCCTGCTCGGCGAAGGCAAGGAGTTGATCGAACCGAAGGGGCCGGTGAAGTGAAGGCGAAGGACATCTTCGTCATCCCCACCCGCGCCGAGCTCCTTCGCGCGCTCAAGCTCTCGGCGCTCGCCACGCTGATCTGCCTCGCCTGGCCCATCGCCGCTTTCGCCCAGGACGCCGCGGCGGCCGCCGCTTCCGGCTCGGCCATCAACATCGACCTCGGCACCGGGGCGGGCCTGACCGAGCGGGTGGTCCAGCTGGTCGGCCTGATGACCGTGCTGTCGCTGGCCCCCTCCATCGTCATCATGACCACCAGTTTCGTCCGGATCGTGGTCGTCCTGTCCCTGCTCCGCACCGCGCTCGGGATGCAGCAGTCGCCGCCGAACGCGGTTCTGGTGTCGCTGGCCCTGTTCCTCAGCGCCATCGTGATGGCCCCGACCTGGCAGGACGCCTAT
>JAIERG010000102.1 GCA_019747095.1 Caulobacteraceae bacterium
CGATACCGAAGTGGAAGGCATCATCCGCGAATGGTCGGATCCCGTGTTCGTCGCCATGGGCCTCGAACCGGCAGATGTCGAAGTCCTTCTGGTTGCGGACAATGATCTGAACGCCTTTGCGACGCGCGGGCGGATCATGGGCATCAACACGGGCTTGATCCTGCGAACCGAGACGCCGAACCAGCTTCTTGGCGTGATCGCGCACGAGGCGGGTCACATCAAGAACCGGCATACCCTGCGCGATGGTGCCCAGAGCGCGGGCATGCAGCCGTTCCTGATGTCGATGGCACTTGGCGCGCTGGCTGTGCTTGCAGGCGAGCCAGGCGCGGCGCTGCGCTACTGGGGTCCGGCCAGTACTTTGGTACCCTCGGTGCCTTGCGGTACCTTCAGGGCCAGGAGGGCGAGGCAGACATCACGGCTGCCCGTGGACTTGAAGCGGCAGGTGAATCTGGTCGGGGTCTGGTGGAGTTTTTCGAGAACTTCCGCAGCCAGGAAGTCTTCTCAGATGCCCGGCGTTTTCCGTACTTCCGCAGCCACCCGCTCTCGAGCCAGCGCATCGAGGCGCTACGTCGTCCGGTGGAGTCCGCATCCAACTACGACAGGACCGATAGCCCGGAGCGTATGGCGCAGCACGCTCTGATCCGGGCGAAGATCGAAGCCTTCATGAACCCGCCGACCCAGACGTTGCGGACCTACCTCGACAACGACACCTCGTTTCCGGCCCGCTATGCCCGCGCGATCGCCTGGTACCGGGATGGACAGACACAGCGCGCCCTCGACGCCACCGATGCGCTGATCGGCGAGGACGATGACAATCCCTTTTTGTGGGAGCTCAAGGGTCAGATTCTGTTCGAGGAAGGCAGGCCCGAGGAGGCAATCGCAGCGCACAGGCGCTCGGTAGAGCTGCTGCCCGGCGCGCCCTTGCTGCGGATAAACCTCGCCCATGCGCTGATCGAGACCAATGACCCGACCCAGTTGGACGATGCGGTCGAGCATCTGAAGCTGGCGACCGCACGCGAGCCGGACAACACTCTGGCGTGGCGTCTCCTGTCCCAAGCCTATTCCAGCCAGGGCAAGGAAGGCGAGGCGCGGCTGGCGTCGGCCGAGTTTTATTTCGCCGCCGGCGGCCAGGAGCAGGCCACCCAATTCGCTCTGCGGGCCCGCGATCTCCTGCCCCGGGGCTCGATCGAATGGCGTCGCGCGATGGACATCGTCTTGGCCTCAGGGGCCACAATGGACGATATCAACGACCTCGACCGCCGTCAGGAACGCCAGCGAGGGACCGTCATCGCGCCCCCCGGCGCTTGATCCCGCCCCATAGAGAGACCAATGACCGACGACGTCCCCTCGCCGCCCGCGCGCGATCCGCTTGCCTTCTTTGCTTCCGGCCGGGGCGGGGCGCTGGCCGTCGCCTTGTCGGTCGTGGCGCTCGGCCTGGCTGCGGCGCCCTATGCCACGGGGGGAGGTTTCGGGGAGAAGGTCCGGGCCTATCTGATTGCCAATCCCCAGGTGCTCGACGAGGCTGTCCAAGCGAGGCAACGGGCTGAAGAGGCCGACCGTGTCGAGACCATCAACGCCAACGTGGCCGCAAACGCCGGGCTTCTGGCCCCCGATCCCCGGGATCCAGCCGTCGGCCCCGCCAGTGCAAAGGTCACGGTCATTGAGTTCTTTGACTACCGCTGCCCGGGCTGCAAAGCGGTGTCGGAGGAATTCCTCGCTCTCATTCGAGCGCACCCGGACGTTCGCTTTGTCTTCAAGGAATGGCCGATCCTCGACCGAGGGGACGACACGACGTCAAACTATGCGGCCCGTGCCGCACTGGCCGCGCATGCACAGGGTCGTTACCTGCCGGTACATCAGGCGCTGATGGCCGAGCCCGCGCTGGATCCTGCCGCGGTCGACCGCATCCTGACCGAGAATGGCGTCGATTTGGCCCTCGCCCGGACCCACATGACCTCCGCTGAGACCGACGACCTCATTTCGGACATCCACACGGCCGGACAAACACTGGGCCTTGTCGGAACACCGACCTTCCTGATCAATGGCCGCACGACCTCGACCATCAACCCTGTTGAAGTGTCGGCAGCGATCGAGGCCGCAAAGCGCAGCTAGCCGCGGCCCTTTGGCGAAGACGAGACCTAGCGCCCGCCGCCCGCGATCGCCTGCCCGAAAGTCTTCCAGCTCAGCTTCACGTCGGACAACGCGCCCGCGCGGAACGCCCGCCCCGCGAGCCAGACCATCAGCAACGCGACAGCAAACAGCCCCGCCATCGTGCCGATGATCTCGACCATTGGCGGTCCCGACGGTGCGCGAGCAGCCATGAGGAACGGCGTGAAGAATGGCACCCAGGATGCGAACCGAACCATCGGCGCATCCGGGTTCACCAGGGCGAACTGAACCACCAGGATCGGGATGACAAGCACCATCATGATCGGACCCATCAGGGTCTGGGCGTCCCGCGGAGTCTCGCAGAAGGCCCCGATGGCGGCGAACAGCACCGCATACATCAGGTAGCCACCGACGATGTAGGCTAGGAAATAGAAGATCAGCCCGTCGGTCGTCAGCACATCCCAGATGTCGAGCGCCGTCGACGGAACCGAAATCGCCAGTCCCACGGCCCCGATTCCACCCCAGACGAGCAGCACCGACACGGTCAGCATGGCCACCCCGAGCACCTTGCCTGTCAGGATCTCGGTGGGTGACGCTGACGACAGCAGGACCTCCAGGATCTTGTTCGACTTCTCCTCCATGACGCTGTTCAGCAGGATGGAGGCTCCGGTGATGATCAGCGACCAGAGCAGGAAGCTGAATGCCAGACCGATGATGCCGGGGAGACGATCACGGAAGGAGACCTCGCCCCCGTCAGCCGACCGTGGCGAGAACAGCGTCACTTCAGGGCGGAAACGGTCGGTCTCCTCCACCACAGCTGGATCAATCCCGGCCTCCGTCAGGACCGCGTCACGATTGGCGTCGCGCAGCGCACCGCGCACGAAGTCCTCGACCGTGTCATCGGTCGCACGTGCCGCCCAAACGCGTGCCGACGGTCCCTCGGCGTTCCTATCCAGGAACACGATCGCGTCCAGCCTCTGTGCTTCTGGCGTCTCGTCCGTCAGGTAGCGGCGGACCAGGGCGTCCCTTTCCTCTCCCGGACCGACGGCGGCCAAATCAGCGGGGGTTGCCACGATCCGCATCCGCTGGCGCGACATCTGGGCGATGGCGCTCTCGGCCGTTCCGGGAGGCGCTCCTGCTTTCTCCGCCGCAGAATTGGCCGCCTCGCGCGCCCGCTCGGCCATCCTTTCCGCCTCGTCAGCCAGGCGCGTCTCGACCGCCCTTGCAAGACCCGCCGCCTGCGGGCCTTCCTCGATCAAGACCACAGCACGGACCGGATCGGCATTGTCCATCAGGAACGGGATCGCTCCGCCCAGAACCGCAAACATCGGGAACGCGAGAAGCGAAAGCCAGAACCCGACCGTCCGGGCGTAGGCCATGAACTCGCGGCGAGCGATTAGAAGAATGCGGCTCATCGTGCGGCCTCCGACGCGACTTCGTTTCGGGCGACGCTCTGGTCCTGATCTGGATGGTCGCCGGTCAGGTCGATGAAGGCGTCATGCAGGGTTGGCTCCTTCAGTTCGAAACGCCGGACATCCAGCCCTCCCACAAAGGCTGCCTTCAGGGCCTCCTGGCCCGGTGCCCCGGGCTTCAGCGCCGCCTTCAAGACCCGAACCCCATCATGTTCTGAAACGGTTTCGACACCCGCGACCCCTGGAAGGGCCCCTGCCTGCTCCGCAGCGATGGAACCTTCCAGCTCAAGGAACCGGCGACTGGTCGCGCGTGCCTCGCTGACGGTTCCGTCGAAAGCCTTGCGGCCCCGCGCGATCAGGACGACCTGATCACAGAGCCGCTCGGCATGCTGCATCACGTGGGTGGAAAACAGCACGGTCGCTCCGCCTGCGGCCAGATCGCGAATGACCGTCTCCAGCCCTTGCTGGTTCACCGGGTCCAGTCCGCTGAAAGGCTCGTCCAAGATCACGAACTCGGGCCGATGAACGACCGAAGCGATAAGCTGGACCTTTTGGGCCATCCCCTTGGACAGCTCCTTCATCTTCTTGTTGCGGGACGCCCCGAGCCCCTGGGCCTCGAGCATCTCCTTTGCGCGCCTGCGCCCCTCCCCGGTTGGCACGCCCTTCAGAGAGCCAAAGAAGGCGATAGCGTCTACAGGGGTCATCTTCTTGTAGAGACCCCGCTCTTCCGGAAGGAAGCCGATCCGGTCGCGCACCATCCGACCATCCGGTGCCCCGAGGATGGTGATCGATCCCGCCGTTGCCGGCTGCAGACCCAGAATCATCCGGATCGTCGAGGTTTTGCCCGCGCCGTTTGGTCCCAGGAATCCGCAGATCGCACCCTTGCGGACGGAGAAACTCAGATCACGAACGGCCTGGAAGTCGCCGTACCGCTTGCTCACGCCCTCGAGCGTCAAGGCATCCATGCTTGTCCCCGCTACTTTCAGCCTACAGGCGTAGCAAAGGACGCTTTACATGCAAACTGTATTCGGCGTCATGATCGGCGAGGGCGGGTCAGCCCGCGACCGGAAGATCGACGGTGACCTCAAAGCTTTCGCCCACGACCCGTGCTGGATTGATCTGCATGCCGTCGCGTCGAACCTCGAAATGCAGGTGGGGCCCAGTCGAATAGCCGGTGGAGCCCACCAGACCGATCCGTTCACCTGCCAGGACCCGATCAACAGATGCCACGTCGATGCGGCTCAAATGAGCATACAAGGTCGTCATGCCGTTCGGATGGCGGATCTCGATGAAATTGCCATAGCCGTCCGGCTGGCGTCCGATCCTCAGGATTTCGCCCTCGGACGAGGCGTAGACGGCTGTTCCGGTCGGCGCTGCGATATCCACGCCGTTGTGCATGCGAGCACCGCGCTCGCCGCCCAACCGCCGCATGCCGAACCGGGAGTTGATCGGAAACCCCCGCACAGGCTCCTCGAACGTGATGGTGCGGGTGACGGGACCGGCGGGCTCAGCTACAGCCGTGACTGGGGGAGCTTCGGGCAGGCTGCCAGGCTCAACAACCGAAGCCGGCGTTGCAGGGGCCATCGCCATGGCCAGAACGGCGACCCCCGCAAGGGTGGCTCCCTGACCGCATTGAACGAAAAGGCCACGCAGGCTCGGCAAGGGTCGGCGCATGAGGTCGTCGGCTCTGTCGGCGCTTTGGGTAAAGCTGTCAGGAGCGCCGCCGTTACGATCAGTCACAGATTGAGAGCGACGCAGTCGGTCCTTCTAGGACTTCATGAGGCGACTTTGGGGCAGAGTGCGCGGCAGGGGGTCGCACTCGGGGAACCCGAATGAAAAACGCGCCGGGCGAACCCGGCGCGCTTCTCAGGCTTGATGCGGATGCGATCAGGACAACGGCAACGTCAGCGTGATCCCGCCCGTGTGGCTATCCGCGTGATCGCCAAAACGGCCCCGGTATCCAAACTCCACATCGAACGGCCCCATGTCCCCCTTCACACCGGCCGAAGCCAGGAAGGAGCCGCCGAAGGGATCATCGAACCGGCGCGAAAGAACCTGGGCCGGGTTGCCAGCGATACCGACGCGAACGGCCTCGGAGCTGTCATCGAGGCTGTCACGGTAGCCGCCCTCGACGAACACGCCGAACCCGTTCATTTCGCCTTCGGCGCGCAGAGCCACTTCGCCGGTGATGCCCTTAACCTGGCGATCGCGATACTCATAAGAGGCCGCGAACCCCTGTTCGGTGTATCCGTCGATGTCGGACGATGCATAGGTGAGCGCGACACGCGGCGAGATCGAAATCCCCCCGGCGTCCATCCAGAGACCCGCCTGAACGCGCGCACCCGTCGACAGGCCGCGCGTGGCACCCGTCTGGATCAGGCCCGGCAGGGAACTGAAGCGCGTGATGTCGTTGAAGTCCTCGCTGGCGACGCCGACCGCGCCGCTGACGAAGGCATTGCCCGAGCGCCAGCCGCCATAGAGGTCCAGCGACAGGGACTGCAGCTGGAACGACGTGGGTCCAGCATCCACGTCGGCCACGCGCCAGGCACCCGAAACACCGAACCGCATCGTTTCGGTTCCGCTCTCCATGCCGACCTGAGCGCCGTAGCTCGTGCTCTCACCGGCCGCCGCGAAGCCGCGCGCATCGAACTCGGCGGAGTCATACATGGCCCCACCCGTCAGAACGGTGCCCGCTACCCAGGCCGCCGAGCCAGACAGTCGAGCCGTGGCGGCGTCGAGCGCATCCTCACGATGACGGAACGCGGTTTCCCCTTGGGCGGTCGAGTTGGAGGCCAGGTCCCCATAATAGAGGTAGTCACTGGCCAGTCGGGCCACCAGGCGATGCCCGGCGGCGGTCGGGTGCACGCCGTCCCAGAACAGGAAGCTGTCCGGGTTTGCGCAAACAGCGCCCGTGGTGGTGTTGAGACACTGGTTGGACGCGTCCGCAAGACCAAAACGACCCGGGTTGGCGGCGAGGACGTCCGAGACCTTGGCGAGATCAAACAGGATGATATTGGTGTTCGGCCGGGACGGAGCGAGCGCCAGCAGCGCAGTCTGAAGCTGGCTGTTGAACTGCGAGCCTGAATAGTCGGCAAGCGCCGCAAGCGGCGTGGGCCGGAACTGAGGCGTCGTACCCAGACGCGGCAGGTTGGTGACCAGGATCGTGCCGGCCCCCCGCGAAGCGATGTCACCGACCAGAAAGTTCATGTCCGCGACAGCGGCACGGATCGTCGGATCCATGAATCCCGTCGGGTTACCCTGCGATGCCGGCGGCAGAACAGCAAAGGCACCGAGCGACTGGAAGATGTTGTTGGCTCCGCCAAGAACGCTAACCAGGTCGCCGGCGCGGAAGGTTCCGCCCGCCGTGGTATAGGTCGTGAGCTGTTGACGCATCCCGGGCGGGAAAGCGACCACGTTGTCGGTCCGCGACCCGCCATAAGCGAAGTTGATGCTGCCGGTGACCGAGCCATTGAACCGCGAAGCGTTGAAACCGAGCAGTTCGGTGAACACCGGCCCATTGGAGAACCGGCCCTGGAAGTAAAGGCCTGCCGGCGGTTGGGTCCCACCCGAAGCCAGGAACAGGTTGCCATTGTCGCTGAGCGAATCGCCGAACACCACGAGGCGATTGTAGGTCTGGGCCGAAGCGGCACCGGCGATGGCGGCCGTGGCCGCGAGCGTCAGCGCGCCAAGGGCCGCGCCGCGAAGAAAGCGTTTCATGATGTCCTCCCGTCGGTCGGCTCAATGCGACCGTTCCGTAACAGTCTGCGCCGTCTGCACGAGGACGCAAGATGCCGCGACGTAAGGTATCAGTGCAGCAGGCGAAACCGCAGCGTTCCGGCCACACTTTTCAACACGCGGAGCGCCTGCGGGTCATAATCCCGGTCGACATCGGTGATGACGTAACCGGTACGCTCGTCGGTCTTGAGATGCTGGCCCAGGATGTTGAGCCCGGCGGTCGAGAGCTCGCGGTTCAGCTCGGCCATGACACCCGGCTGGTTCCTGTGAATGTGCAAGATACGATGGCCGCCAGACACTTCTGCCAACTGCACGTTCGGCAGGTTGACACAGAAGGTGGTATCGCCCCGGTTCAGATAACCCAGCAACCGCTCTGCCGCGAACTCGGCGATGGCTTCCTGCGCTTCTTCTGTCGAGCCCCCGATATGCGGGGTCAGGATGACGTTCTTCAGCCCTCGCAGCGGGCTTTCGAACGGGTCCGCGTTGGTGCGCGGCTCTTCCGGGAAAACGTCGATTGCGGCTCCACCCACGCGACCCGAACCAATGGCCTGGGCCAGTGCTCCGACATCAACGACGTGCCCTCGGGACAGGTTCAGGAACAGGGTTCCCGGCTTCATGGCCTGAAACTGGGCCGCGCCGATCAGATTGGTATTCTCCTTGCGCCCATCGACGTGCAGCGACACCACATCGGCCTCGGCCAGCAAAGCGTCCAGCGAGCGCATCCGTCGCGCATTGCCCAAGGCCAGCCGTTCGGACAGATCGTGGAAGATAACGCGCATGCCGAGGGCTTCAGCCAGTACCGAGAGCTGGGACCCGATGGCCCCGTAGCCCACGATGCCCAGGGTCTTGCCGCGTAGTTCGCGCGATCCGTCGGCCGACTTGTTCCACTTGCCCTGGTGCATAGCGGCGGACTTGTCGGCCACATCGCGCATCAGGGCCACGGTCAGGCCGATGGCAAGCTCGACCACGCTGCGCGTGTTGGAATAGGGCGCGTTGAACACCGCCACGCCCCTGCCCGCCGCAGCCTCCAGATCGATCTGATTGGTACCGATGCAGAAGGCCGCCACAGCCAGCAGGCGATCCGCCTCGGCCAGCACACGCTCCGTGACATTGGTCTTCGAGCGAATGCCCAGCACGTGCACGCCCTTGATCGCCGCGATCAGGTCGTCCTCGTCCAGCGCCCCCTTCTGCGTTTCGACGGAATAGCCGGCATCTTCCAGTCTCTCGACCGCTGCCGGATGGATGTTTTCCAGCAGCAGCATGCGGATGCGGCTTCTGGGATAGCTCCAGCGTCCTGCCAGACCCTCGGCATGCAGCAGCTCATCGACCGACCGCGCTTCGGCATCCGCGACGTCCACGACCCGTTCACGTCTCGCGATCTCTGTGAAGGCGTAGAACCGATCCGCCGCCCCCTGCAGCTTGACCTCGGCGTCGGTCCAGCCATCCCCGACCATGACCACGGGGCCGCTCAACTTGAGCGCCTTGATGACCTCGGGTTTGCCGTTCTCACGCGACAAGGGATTGGCATCGTCGACACCGGTCACGCGTCCCAGGTCGTCATAAACGAGGTCGTTGCACAGCACCCGATCAGACCGAACGCCCAGGCGCTCGGCGATCGGCGCGATCACTTCGCGGAACCCGCCGGACAGGATGATGATCCGGTCCGCGTTCTCGTTGAAGAACCTCAGATTTCGGCGCACGGACGGTGTGCCCTCGTCCAGGATGCGATCCGCCAGCGCCAGTACATGCTCGCGGGTCAGCGGGAGGAGCTTGAGCCGCGTCCGCAGAGCCTCGCCGAACGCTATGTCTCCGGCCATCGCTCGCTCGGTCAGGGACGCCACTTCGGCGCGGATGACTTCCGCCTCGGGGTGACCTGCCAAAGCGATATCGGCCAGCATCTCAAGCGTCTCGATCCGTACCAGGGTCGAGTCGAAATCAAAGATCAGCGTCGGGACGGCCATGCCTCCTGTTACGCCGACCTTCGCAGTTGCAGCAACGCCTTTGTGGTGCCGTTCAGACGCCCGTGTCTCTCCGAACGCGGCTCGCGGGACGGCGACTTTCCAGAGCCGCAGCACCGACGGCAGCCGCAATCGTGAGTACGGCCAGCAAGGCGCCGCCCTCCCTCGCGTGATCACGAGCATATCGGCTAGCCTCGTCGGCGTATCGGCGAGCCTCTCGGGCATACCTGCGCCGCTGCGTCTCGGACATGGCGCGCTGGCCGCGCTTCAACAGCTTCCGCGCCCCGTAACGCGCATCATCGGACAGGTCGCTCGCCCGACCCCCCAGATCCGCAGCACGCTCGCTCAAGCCGCGCGAGATATCCTCGAATCGGTGACGCAGGCCCTCGGCGTTGATCCAGTGGCGCGGATCTAGGCGATCGCGAATCGCCTCGTAGCGGCGAGGACCCGTGCGCTGGGAAAGCAGGAGCGTACCGACGGTCGCCAAAACGATGACAGCCAGAGAACCCGCCGTGATCCCGGGATGTTTCCTGACCTCGGCCAGGGCGCTGAAGTTGCGAACCATGGGATAGATCATCTCCTCTTCGGTGCCATCGCCTTCGGCAGCATCAAGGCCGTCGGCGTCCCATGCGGGGTCGTCGCCCCGCTGCGCGACAGGAGCGAACCGCGCCAGCAAAGGTTCCGCCAGCCCCGGGGCCGCTGAGGAGAACATGGCGACCAGGCGGCCTGTCCCGCCCACGGTGATCTCCGTGATCGGATGGCTGGCGCACCACAGGGCTGCATCAGCCACCACGGAGGGCGCATAGACCGGCTGGGGCGGCAAGCCAGCGCGCCGCCTTCGACCTTCATCCAGCACAGGTCCCGGCTTGATCAGGGACACCGAGACGGGATGACCTTCCTGCCTCAACCGCGCGCGCAGATCGTTGGTGAAGGCCTTGGTGGCCGCCTTAGCCGCAGCATGCGCCGCCCAGTCCGGATCCGGTAGATCGAACAGGCTGGGACCGACGTTGACGATGGCACCACCCCCGCCTCGCCGCGACAAATGCTCGACGGCGATCAGGGACCCATTGACAAGGCCTTCGTAGCCGGCGTGCGTCACCAGAGCCGGTTCCTCGACGCCGGTATCTTCATGCACTGTAGCGTCAACCGCGCCGACGATATTGATCCAGGTTGAGAAGCCCTCAAAAAGACGCACGCATTTCGCAGCGGCAGCGGACAAGGCGTCGTAGTCGGCGGCATCGGCGACCGCATAGGCCGACCGCCCGCCCTCTCGCTGGATCGTATCGACGAGGTTCCGCAAGGCGAACTCGTCCGAGTCGACCAGAAAGACACATGCGCCCGCGCGGGCCGCCTGCCGCGCCGTGGCCAGTCCCACGCCATGAGTGGCGCGGGTGATGACGACCGCCTGTTGTGACAAGGGCTTCAGCGTCGCTCTGGTGAACATCAACAGTCTCTCCGGCTGGCGGACGCCACAGATAGCCATCGCAGGCAGGCCTTACCATCGCCCAAGCGGTTTCCTATTTTGCAGCCCTCACCGACCTTCCGCTTTTCAGGATCCGCCGTGACCGATCACGCGCAGGCGCACAGCGCGCCCACCGACAATCTTGCAGCCGCCTTCCAGATCGAGGGCTGGCCCGTGCGCGGACGCCTGGTTCGGCTAGGCGAGGCCATCGACACCATCCTGTCAGCCCATGACTATCCCGAGCCGGTCGCGGCGCTTCTGGGCGAGGCCTGTGCGCTTGCCGCGCTGGTGGGATCCAGCCTCAAGTTCGAGGGTCGCCTGATCGTCCAGGCTCAAGGCGACGGCCCGGTCCGCTATGTCGTGGCCGACTACGACACCGAGGGCTTTCTGCGCGGCTACTGCCGCTACGACGAGGCCGAGGTCGCCGCCGTCTCGACCGGCTTCGCCCGCCCAGGTGCCAAGACCCTGCTCGGCCAGGGCGTCTTCGTCATGACGCTGGATCGCGGCCCGGACTTCGAGCGCACCCAGGGCATCACGCCCATCGAGGGCGAGAGCCTGTCGCTGGCGGCCGAGTACTATTTCGAGCAGTCCGAGCAGATCCCCACCAAGGTGCGCCTCGCCGTCGGGGCCGTCACGACGGACACGGGTACGCAGTGGCGCGCGGGCGGCGCCCTGATCCAGCTGATCGCGGCCGACGAAGCGCGCGGCTCTACAGAAGAGGCCTGGGACCGCACCCGAGCCCTGTTCCACACCCTGGCTGACGACGAGCTGATCGACCCGACGATCTCGGCGCAGACCCTGCTCTACCGTCTGTTCCACGAGGACGGCGTGCGGCTCGAGGACGCCCGTCCGCTCAAGGCCCAGTGCCGGTGCTCCGCCGACCGCATCGAGACGGTTCTGGCCTCCTTCAGCCCGGAAGAACGCGCCGACATGATCGAGCCGGATGGCAAGATCCACGTGACGTGCGAGTACTGCGCGCGGGTGTATGCGCTGGAGCCGCAGGCCGAGAAGGCCTGAAGCTCAATAGGCCAGGGCGATCCCGTCTTTCCGCATTTCCGTTGCCGCACCGTAGGTCGGCGGCCCCGCGGCGTTGATCTGGCGCACCACGTTCTGATAGCCGCCGAAGCCGCCGTTGGGCTCCCCGAGCGTCCAGCCCATGGCGCGCAACTGCGCCTTGGTCTCTTCCGGTACGCCACTCTCCAGATGCAGCACACCCGAGCCCTCCGCCGGATGCCCGGTCGGTTCTGATGAACCCTCATGTAGCCAGCGCGGCGCATCGCCGGCCTCCTGCGGGTCGAGGCCGTAGTCGACCATGTTGATGATGATCTGCGCCTGACCCTGCGGCTGCATACCGCCGCCCATGACGCCGAATGCCATCCACGGCTGGCCATCCTGGCAGGCGAAGCCCGGGATAATCGTATGAAACGGCCGCTTGCCCGGCGCATACACGTTGGGGTGTCCGTCGCTGAGCGCGAACAGCTCGCCCCTGTCCTGAAACATGAAGCCGAGGGTTTGGCCGTCTACGCCATCCGGCACCAGGCCAGAGCCCATGCCGCGATAGTTGGACTGGATCCAGCTGACCATCATTCCGTCGTCGTCTGCGACGCTGAAATAGGTGGTATCGCCCTGCGTCGGCGCATCCCCCGGCATGACACGATCCATGACCCGGTCTGGCCGGATCAGGGCCGCCCGCTCGGCCGCATAGGCCTTGGAGTTCAGGTATTCGACCGGGGTAGCGGCGAACGCCGGATCGGCGAACCACTTCGCCCGGTCCTCGAACGCCAGCCGCTTGGCCTCAGCCTGCACATGGATCGACGCCGCCGACTGAAAGCCCATCCCCGCCAGATCGAACCGTTCGCAGACATTCAGGATCTGGTTGGTCGACAGCCCCTGGGTGTTCGGCCCCAGGCTGTAGACCTCCACGCCGCGATAGGTCGTCATGATCGGCTCGACCCACTCCGTTCGGTGGGCCGCCAGATCCGCTCGCGTCATCCATCCGCCGATCCGCCGGAAATAGGCCTGCATCTGGTCGGCCACAGGCCCGTCGTAGAAGGCGTCGCGTCCGCCCTCGGCGATAGCGCGATAGGTGCGGCCGAGGTCTGGATTGGCGAACACCTCGCCCACGCGCGGTGTCCGGCCCGTCGGCGCATAGACCCGCTTCCGATTGTCGTTCTCTTCGATGATCCCCGCCGACCGGTCGAATCCGGCCATGTTCCGTTCCAGGTACCAGGCGATCAGCTGCGGCATGGGCACGCCCTGCTCGCACATCTGGGCAACCGGCAGCAGCACGTCTCGCCACGGCAGCTTGCCGTACCTCTGGTGCGCGGCCCACCAGGCGTCGACCGCGCCCGGCACATTGACCGTTACGGCCCCGAAGCGCGGCAGATGGCCGTCCTGGCCCGCCCTGGACCTCGCCGTCTCCAGTGAAAGGCCGCGCGGGCTGGCCCCTGAGCCGTTCAGCCCGATGACCTTGCCTTGAGCCGGGTCCCACATCAGGCAGTAGGCGTCCCCGCCGATGCCGTTCCCCGTGGGTTCCAGAAACCCCAGAGCCGCGTTGATGGCGATGGCCGCATCGATGGCCGAACCCCCGCGTCTCAGGGTATCGATGCCGATCAGCGTCGCCGCCGGATGCGCCGTCGCCGCCGCGCCTCGTGTGCCCCATACCGTCGAGCGCCCCGCGAACGGCGCCCCCATGATGCGGTCTCCGGGGCCGACGCCCGAGTAGGGATAGGCCCGCCCGGCTCCCTGCCCCGTCTGTCCTGACGGCGCCGATGACTGAACCGGTGTGGCGTGGGACCCGACAGCGGCCCCGGCGGCCAGTGCGCCCGCAGGCAAGGTGGTCAGAAAGGTGCGTCTGCGCATCGGTCGTGTCTCCCTCACGAAGTGACGACCCTACGGCCTTCTATGCCCCTGTGAAGCGTCGGAACGACGCGGCCAGCATCGGATAAGGAAAAAGGGCGGCCCCGTCGCCTGGACCGCCCTCCTTCAGATCAACCCTGAGACAGCGATCACTCGCTCTCGGCCAGCTCCAGCTGCAGGTCGGCCGGCAGGGGCTCGACCGCCGCTTCGCGGGTCGAGGTGAGCTCGGCGTCGCGCTGGTTAGCGATCTTCTGCAGCGACCGCAGATAGGCCCCCGTGCCCGCCGGGATCAGGCGGCCCACGATGACGTTCTCCTTCAGCCCTTCCAGCGTGTCCTTCTTGCCGTTGACCGAGGCGTCGGTGAGGACGCGGGTGGTCTCCTGGAAGGACGCCGCCGAGATGAAGCTGCGGGTCTGCAGCGACGCCTTGGTGATGCCCAGCAGGACCGGCTGGGTGGTGGCGATCCGGCCACCACGCTTCTCGACCTTGGCGTTCTCGAGCGCGGCTTCCGCCACCTCGACCGTGTCGCCACGGATCAGGGTGGTTTCGCCCGAGTCGAGGATCTCGACCTTCTGCAGCATCTGGCGAACGATCACCTCGATGTGCTTGTCGTTGATCGGCACGCCCTGCAGTCGATAGACCTCCTGCACCTCGTTCACCAGATACTCGGCCAGCGCCTCGACACCCTGGATGCGCAGCAGATCGTGCGGATCGGGGTTGCCGTCGATGATGTAGTCGCCCTTCTGGATCAGATCGCCGTCGTGGACGGAGATGTGCTTGCCCTTGGGGATCAGGAACTCGACCGCCTCGCCCTGGTTGCCGTCCGCGTCCGGCTCCGGGGTGATCTTGATGCGGCGCTTGTTCTTGTAGTCGCGACCGAACTCGACCCGGCCGTCCATCTCGGCGATGACCGCGCAATCCTTGGGACGACGGGCCTCGAACAACTCGGCCACCCTCGGCAGACCGCCGGTGATGTCGCGCGTCTTGGCGCCTTCCGTGGGGATACGGGCCAGGATTTCGCCGGGCTTCACCTCGTCGCCGTTGGCGACCGACAGGATGGCCCCGACCGGTAGCAGGTAGCGGGCGTCAGAGCCCGAGGCCAGCTTGGCGTAGGCGTCGCCCGAGGTGATCCCCATGGCCGGACGCAGGTCGGAGCCGCGCGGGCTGGCGCGCCAGTCGATGACGACACGCTGGGCGATGCCGGTCGCTTCGTCAGTCTCCTCGCGGAACGACAGACCCTCGGCCAGGTCCTCGAAGCGGACGATGCCGCCCACCTCGGTGATGATCGGGGTGGTGTAGGGATCCCACTCCGCCAGGCGCTGGTTCTTCTTGACCTCTTCGCCATCCTTGACGCGGATCCGGGCACCGTACGGAGCCTTGTAGGATTCGCGGTCCTTGCCGTCGACGACGACCGTGATGACGACGTTGCGGCTCATGGAAACCAGGTCGCCGTGGGCGGCCGTGACGGTCGGGCCGACGATCTTGGCCGTACCGGCGTTGGTCGCCTCATAGAAGCTCGTCTCGGCCACCTGGGCGGTGCCGCCGATGTGGAAGGTCCGCATCGTCAGCTGGGTGCCCGGCTCGCCAATCGACTGGGCGGCGATGACGCCGACCGCTTCGCCGATGTTGACGTTGGTGCCGCGCGCCAGATCACGGCCGTAGCACATGGCGCAGATGCCAGCCTCGGCCTCGCACGTCAGGGCCGAACGGACCTTGACCGACTGCACGCCTGCGGCGTCGAGCGCTTCGACTTCCTCTTCCTGCAGATAGGTATCCGCCGGGAAGAGAACGTTCTCGGTGCCGGGTTCCTTGATGTCCTCGGCCGCATAGCGACCCAGAACGCGCTGGCCCAGCGACACGAGCACGTCGCCGCCTTCGACCACGGCGCGCAGCGTGATGCCGCGCGTCGTGCCGCAGTCGTGCTCGGTGACGATGGAGTCCTGCGCCACGTCCACCAGGCGACGGGTCAGGTAACCCGAGTTGGCGGTCTTCAGCGCGGTGTCGGCCAGACCCTTGCGGGCGCCGTGGGTCGAGTTGAAGTACTCAAGAACGGTCAGGCCCTCCTTGAAGTTCGACACGATCGGCGTCTCGATGATCTCGCCGGACGGCTTGGCCATCAGGCCCCGCATGCCGCCCAGCTGCTTCATCTGGGCCTGGGAGCCACGGGCACCGGAGTTGGCCATCATGTAGACCGAGTTGATCTCGGCGGTCCGGCCCGACGCCAGAACGCGAGGCTGGGCGGTCTCGCCCATCATCTCGTCGGCGACGCGATCGGTGGCCTTGGCCCAGGCGTCCACGACCTTGTTGTACTTCTCGCCCTTGGTGATCAGGCCGTCCGCATACTGCTGCTCGTATTCCTCGACGAGGGTGCGGGTGGCATCGACGATCTCGGTCTTCTTGGCCGGGATGACGATGTCGTCCTTGCCAAACGAGATGCCGGCCTTGGCCGCTTCCTTGAAGCCCAGGCCCATCATCTGGTCGGCGAAGATGACCGTCGCCTTCTGACCGCAGTGGCGATAGACCTGATCGATCAGGTTGCCGATCTCCTTCTTGGTCAGGTTCTTCTCGAGCAGCCGGTAGCCGATGTTCGGATTCTTCGGCAGCAGGGCGCCCAGCTTCATCCGGCCGGGCGTTGTGTCGATGACCTTGGTCACCTCCTTGCCGTCGCGGTCCTGTTCGGTCCAGCGCGCCTTGATGCGGGTGTGCAGCGTCACCACGCCGGCGTCGAGCGCGGCGTCGATCTCGCCGATGTTGGCGAACAGCTTGCCCTCGCCGGGCTCACCGTCCTTGACCAGCGACAGGTAATACAGGCCCAGAACGATGTCCTGCGACGGCACGATGATCGGCTTGCCGTTCGCGGGCGACAGGATGTTGTTGGTCGACATCATCAGGACGCGCGCTTCCAGCTGGGCCTCGAGGCTCAGCGGGACGTGCACGGCCATCTGGTCGCCGTCGAAGTCCGCGTTGAACGCGGCGCAGACCAGGGGGTGCAGCTGGATGGCCTTGCCCTCGATCAGCTTGGGCTCGAACGCCTGGATGCCCAGACGGTGCAGCGTCGGCGCCCGGTTCAGCATGACCGGGTGCTCGCGGATCACCTCTTCCAGGATGTCCCAGACCTGCGGCTGCTCGCGCTCGACCATCCGCTTGGACTGTTTGACGGTCCCCGACAGGCCCTTGGCGTCCAGGCGCGCGTAGATGAACGGCTTGAACAGCTCCAGCGCCATCTTCTTGGGCAGGCCGCACTCGTGCAGCTTCAGCTCGGGACCCACCACGATGACCGAACGGCCCGAGTAGTCGACGCGCTTGCCCAGCAGGTTCTGGCGGAAGCGGCCCTGCTTGCCCTTCAGCATGTCGGCCAGCGACTTCAGCGGACGCTTGTTGGCGCCCGTGATCACGCGGCCCCGACGGCCGTTGTCGAACAGGGCGTCGACCGATTCCTGCAGCATCCGCTTCTCGTTGCGGATGATGATGTCCGGCGCCCGCAGCTCCATCAGGCGCTTCAGTCGGTTGTTCCGGTTGATCACCCGGCGATACAGATCGTTCAGGTCGGACGTGGCGAAGCGGCCGCCGTCCAGCGGCACCAGCGGGCGCAGTTCCGGCGGGATGACCGGCACGATGGTCAGGACCATCCACTCCGGCTTGTTGCCGGATTCCAGGAAGGCCTCGATCAGCTTCAGGCGCTTGGACGCCTTCTTGGCCTTCATTTCCGACGGGTTGTCGGCCAGCTCGGCGCGGTGCTTCTCGGCCTCGGCGTGCAGATCGATGCCCATGAGCAGGTTGCGCACGGCCTCGGCGCCGATCTCGGCGGTGAAGCCGTCGTCGCCGAACTCGTCCTGATAGCGATAGAACTCGTCCTCGGTCAGCAGCTGGTTCTGCTTCAGCGGGGTCAGGCCCGGCTCGGTGACGATGTAGTTCTCGAAGTAGAGCACCCGCCCCACGTCCTTCAGCGCCATGTCGAGCATCAGCGAGATGCGGCTCGGCAGGGACTTCAGGAACCAGATGTGGGCGACGGGGCTGGCCAGCTCGATGTGGCCCATGCGCTCGCGGCGGACGCGCGCCAGGGTCACCTCGACCCCGCATTTCTCGCAGATGATGCCCTTGTACTTCATGCGCTTGTACTTGCCGCACAGGCATTCGTAGTCCTTGGTCGGGCCAAAGATACGGGCGCAGAACAGGCCGTCACGCTCGGGCTTGAACGTGCGGTAATTGATGGTTTCCGGCTTCTTGATCTCGCCGAACGACCACGAGCGGATTTTCTCCGGCGAGGCCAGCGCGATCTTGATCTGGTCGAAGGTCGGGGTGACCGGGACGGGGTTGAAGATGTTCAGGACTTCCTGGTTCATCTTGAGTTCCTTGCTGCGGCATCTGCCGCGAATTGGTTCAGGGGCTAGGTTCCAGGGGCTAGGTTCTAGGGAAGCGGGTTCAGAAGGTTGGGAGGTCGAGAGCGTCGCCGCTCGATCAACCGCCCTAGAACCTGGAACCTGATCCCTAGAACCTCAGCTCAGCTGTTCTCCAGCTCCACGTTCAGGCCCAGCGAGCGCATTTCCTTCACGAGCACGTTGAAGCTCTCCGGAATGCCCGCCTCGAAGCTGTCGTCGCCGCGGACAATGGCCTCGTAGACCTTGGTGCGGCCGGCCACGTCGTCGGACTTCACCGTCAGCATTTCCTGCAGGGTGTAGGCCGCGCCGTAGGCTTCCAGCGCCCACACCTCCATTTCGCCGAAGCGCTGGCCGCCGAACTGGGCCTTGCCGCCCAGCGGTTGCTGGGTGACCAGGCTGTACGGCCCGATGGAGCGGGCGTGGATCTTGTCGTCCACCAGGTGGTGCAGCTTCAGCATGTAGATGTAGCCGACCGTGACCGGACGCTTGAACTGCTCGCCGGTCTGGCCGTCGTACAGGATCGATTGGCCCGACCGCTCGAGGCCCGCCTGTTCCAGCAGGTCCTCGATGTCCGAGATGTGCGCGCCGTCGAACACCGGGGTGGCGAAGGGCACGCCCTTGGACAGGTTGCGGGCCAGCTCGACCAGCTCCTCCTCGTCGTCCGGCAGCGGCGTCTCGGGACCATAGATCTCGGTCAGCCGCTCGATCAGCGCCTTCTTCTGTCCACCGTTCTGCCAGGCTTCCAGCAGACCCTGGATCTGCTTGCCCAGACCGGCCGCCGCCCAGCCCAGGTGGGTCTCGAAGATCTGGCCGATGTTCATGCGCGAAGGCACGCCCAGCGGGTTCAGAACCAGGTCGACGGTCGTGCCGTCTTCCAGGTGCGGCATGTCCTCGATCGGCAGGATCTTGGAGATGACGCCCTTGTTGCCGTGACGGCCGGCCATCTTGTCGCCGGGCTGAAGCTTGCGCTTCACGGCCACGAAGACCTTGACCATCTTCATCACGCCCGGAGGCAGTTCGTCGCCGCGCTGCAGCTTCTCGACCTTGTCCTCGAAGCGACGGTCCAGTGCCTTGCGGTTGTCCTCGAACGACTTCTTCATCGCCTCGAGTTCGCCCATCGCCTTTTCGTCATCGAGGGCGATCTGCCACCACAGGCCCCGCGACAGCTCGGCCAGCTTCTCTTCGGTGATCTCGCCGCGGCCCAGGCCCTTGGGACCCGAGACGGCGTTCTTGCCGAGCAGCAGCGGCTTCAGGCGGCCATAGACGTTGCGCTCCAGGATCTTGAGCTCGTCGTCGCGGTCCTTGCCCAGGCGCTCGATCTCGTCGCGCTCGATCGACATGGCGCGCTCGTCCTTGTCGACGCCGTGGCGATTGAACACGCGCACGTCGACGATGGTGCCGGCGACGCCCGGCGGCAGGCGCAGCGAGGTGTCGCGGACGTCCGAAGCCTTCTCGCCGAAGATGGCCCGCAGCAGCTTCTCTTCCGGGGTCATCGGGCTTTCGCCCTTAGGCGTCACCTTGCCGACCAGGATATCGCCCGGCTGGACCTCGGCGCCGATCGCCACGATGCCCGCCTCGTCGAGGTTGCGCAGGGCTTCCTCGCCGACGTTGGGGATGTCGCGGGTGATCTCTTCTGGCCCCAGCTTGGTATCGCGGGCCATCACCTCGAACTCCTCGAGGTGGATCGAGGTGAAGACGTCGTCGCGCACGATGCGCTCCGAGATCAGGATCGAGTCCTCGAAGTTGTAGCCGTTCCACGGCATGAAGGCGACGAGGGCGTTGCGGCCGAGCGCCAGTTCGCCCAGCTCCGTCGAGGGACCGTCGGCGATGACGTCGCCGGCCTTCACCTCGTCGCCCACGCGAACGATCGGACGCTGGTTGATGCAGGTCGACTGGTTCGAACGCTGGAACTTCGACAAGCGATAGATGTCGACGCCCGAGCGGCCGGCTTCCAGTTCACCGGTGGCACGCACCACGATGCGGGTGCCGTCGATCTGCTCGACCACACCGTCACGACGGGCCACGACCACGGCGCCCGAGTCACGCGCGACCACGGCCTCCATGCCCGTGCCGACCAGCGGGGCGTCCGACTGAACCAGCGGCACGGCCTGACGCTGCATGTTCGCGCCCATCAGCGCGCGGTTGGCGTCGTCGTTCTCCAGGAAGGGGATCAGGGCCGCGGCCACCGACACCACCTGCTTGGGCGACACGTCCATCATGTCGACGTCGGCCTTGGTCAGCAGCTGGGATTCGCCGTTGATCCGGCCGGGGACCAGGTCCTCGACAATCTCGCCATTCTCCAGACGGATGTTGGCTTGGGCGATCGTGTACTTCGCCTCTTCCATCGCCGAAATGTAGATCACCTCGTCGGTGGCCTTGCCGTCCTTCACCCGGCGGTACGGGCTTTCGATGAAGCCGTACTTGTTGACCCGGGCGTGGGTGGCGAGCGAGTTGATCAGGCCGATGTTCGGGCCTTCCGGCGTCTCGATCGGGCAGATGCGGCCATAGTGGGTCGGGTGCACGTCGCGCACCTCGAAGCCCGCGCGCTCTCGCGTCAGACCGCCCGGCCCCAGCGCCGACAGACGACGCTTGTGCGTGATCTCCGACAGCGGATTGGTCTGGTCCATGAACTGCGACAGCTGCGAGCTGCCGAAGAACTCGCGGACCGAGGCCGCCGCCGGCTTGGCGTTGATCAGGTCGTGCGGCATGACCGTGTCGATATCGACCGAGCTCATGCGCTCTTTGATGGCCCGTTCCATGCGCAGCAGGCCGACGCGGTACTGGTTCTCCAGCAGTTCGCCGACTGAGCGCACCCGGCGGTTGCCCAGGTTGTCGATGTCGTCGATCTCGCCGCGACCGTCCTTCAGCCCGACCAGGATCTGCAGGACCTTCAGCACGTCTTCCTTGCGGAGCACGCGGATCTCGTCGGAGACCTCGGGGCTCTCCAGACGCATGTTCATCTTCACCCGGCCGACCGAGGACAGGTCGTAGCGCTCGGCGTCGAAGAACAGGCTCTGGAACATGGCCTCGGCCGCTTCCGGTGTCGGCGGCTCGCCCGGGCGCATCACGCGATAGACGTCGAACAGCGCATCCTCGCGGCCGGTGTTCTTGTCCACCCGCAGCGTGTTGCGCATGTAGGCCCCAACCGTGACGTGGTCGATGTCCAGCACGTCGATGGTGGTGAAGCCCTTCTCTTCCAGAAGGTTGATCGTGGCCTGGTCCAGCTCGTCGCCGGCCTCGGCGTAGATCTCGCCGGTCTCATAGTTGACCGCGTCGGCGGCCAGGTACTTGGTCACCAGCGCATCGGCCGCCAGCGACAGCGACTTGGTCGTCTCGCCCAGCTTCTTGGCCGCGCGCGCCGAGATCTTGTGACCGGCCTGGGCGATCACTTCGCCGGTGTCGGCGTCGATCAGGTCGAACTCCGGCTTCACCCCGCGCCAGCGCTCGGCCTTGTAGGGCGTGACCCAGCCTTCGCCGCGCTTCTCGTACGGGACGGTCTCATAGAAGGTCCTCAGGATCTCCTCGCCGTCCATCCCGAGCGCGTACAGGAACGTCGTCGCCGGCAGCTTGCGGCGACGGTCGATGCGGACGAACACCAGATCCTTGGCGTCGAACTCGAAGTCCAGCCACGAGCCGCGATACGGGATCACCCGCGCGGCGAACAGCAGCTTGCCCGAGCTGTGCGTCTTGCCCTTGTCGTGGTCGAAGAAGACGCCCGGCGAACGGTGCATCTGGGACACGATCACCCGCTCGGTCCCGTTGACGATGAAGGTGCCCTTGTCCGTCATGAGCGGGATGTCGCCCATGTAGACGTCCTGCTCCTTGATGTCCTTCACCGAGCGCGCGCCAGTCTCCTCGTCGGCCTCGAACACGATCAGGCGCAGCTTGACCTTCAGCGGCGCGGCATAGGTCATGTCGCGCTGGATGCACTCCTCGACGTCGTACTTCGGGTCCTCGAACTCATAGGAGACGTATTCGAGGATGGCGCGTTCGTTGAAGTCCTTGATCGGGAACACCGACTTGAAGACCGCCTCGATGCCCTCGTCCCGGCGCTGTCCGGGACGGACCTCGCGCTGCAGGAACTGCTCATAGGAGGCGCGCTGCACCTCGATCAGGTTCGGCATCGCCACGGCTTCGGGGATGCGCCCGAAGGACTTGCGGATGCGCTTCTTGCCGGTGAAGGTCGTGGCCGAGGCGATCTGACCGTTGATGGCGAGACCGTTCAGGACGTCAGTCATTCTGTTTTCCCATGTCGCGCAGCCGCGGGAGGCGCGCGTGAAATGCGGCGGCACGCGACGCCGGGTGGCGTCCCGTGACAGGAGTTTCGACCTCCACCCTCGACGCCCGGGGGAGCGTCAGGAGGTCTGAAATCATTGAAGCTCCTGGGAGAGGAGCCACGCCTTCGCTCGGTCGGAGGGCGACGGACCGGGCCTCGGCGCTTTCGCGCAGACTCATGGGGAGTTTTGCGGAGCGCGCAGATATACGCAGTTCGCCGACGAAATAAAGTCCCCGTGGAGAATTCTCCGAAGGCCTGTCGATCTCGGTCACCCTCGCGCGTCTTCCGGATATCGCTAAGGTTCGGGTCGTCCGAACCGCGAGCCAGAACCGGAGACCGCCATGCAATACGCCCTTCTCATCCACGAACCCCATGCCGAAGCCTATCCCGATGGCGAAACCGGTCAGGCCTGGCGCGACATCGTCGCCGCCCACACGGCCTACGGTCAGGAGATGGGCGCCGCGGGCGTCATTGTCGGCGGGGCGGGCCTGAAGAGTCCCGAAACCGCCACCACCGTCCGCGTCACGCCCCAGGGCCGCACCGTCCACGACGGCCCCTACGCCGAAACGCGCGAACAGTTGGGCGGCCTCTACATGATCGATGTGCCGGACCTCGATGCCGCCATCGAATGGGCGAAGAAGCTGCCGATCGCCAGGACCGGCTCGATCGAGATCCGCCCCATGCTGCCCCCACCCCCGCAGGGCTGAGCCCCCAACCGGTGAGCCGTCTCCTCGACCAGACCTTCCGGGACGCCGGCGGCCGGGTGATCTCCGCCCTCGCCGCGGCCTTCCGCGATCTCGATCTGGCCGAGGAGGCCTTCGCCGAGGCCTGCTCGCGCGCCGCTGACAAATGGAGCGACGCCCCACCCACCGACCCGGCCGCCTGGCTCTACGCGGTCGCACGGCGCTGGGCGCTGGACCGTATCCGCCGCCGCGCTACCGCCGCCGCCTGGCGCCCCGACGATGCCCCGCCGGAACCGACGCCCGAGGACCATCTCATGGCTCTGGACGAGCCCATTCCCGATGAGCGGCTGCGGCTGATCTTCGTCTGCTGCCACCCGGCCGTCAGCCCCGACGCGCGCGCGGCCCTGACGCTGCGGACCGTCTGCGGCCTGTCCACCGCCGAGGTTGCCACCGCCTTCCTGACGCCCGAGGCGACGCTCGCCCAGCGCCTGGTCCGCGCCAAGAAGAAGATCGCCGAGGCCGGCATTCCCTATGAAGTCCCCTCCCTCGACCGCTGGCCCGAGCGCATGGACGCTGTCCTCTCGACGCTGGAGGTGGCCTACGCCCAGGCCCACGCCGACGCCGCCGGGGCCGGCCCCCACGCCGACTACGCCGTCGAAATGCTCAAGCTGACCGGCTTGCTCGCCCGTCTCGCGCCCGATGACGCCGAGGCTCAGGCACTCGCCGCCACCGTCCGCTTTGCCGAGGCCCGCCGACCCGCCCGGCTCGACGCCTCCGGCACCATGATCCCCCTGAGCGAACAGGACCCGGCCGAGTGGGACGCCCGCCTCCTGGCCGAGGCGGAGACCTGCCTCGCCGCGTCCGCCCGCCTGTCCATGACCCGCCGCGCCCCGCCCGGCCCCCGCGCGCTCCAGGCCGCGATCCACGGCGCCCACGCCGACCGCCGCCGCACGGGCCGGATCGACTGGCCCTCCGTACTCGGCCTCTACGATCGCCTGCTCGTCCACCGCGACGACCCGGTCATCCGGGTCAATCGCGCCGTCGCCTTGGCCGAGGTCGAAGGTCCCGCTCCCGCCCTGGCCGACCTTGCAACGCTGGAGGTCACCGACTGGCTACCGTTTCACGCCGCCTGCGCAGACCTACTCGCCCGACTTGGAAAGATCTCGGAGGCCCGACATGAATACGACCGTGCTCTCTCCCTCTCGCCTGCACCCGCTGAGCGGGTATTCCTCCTGGGCAAGCGAAACCGTCTGACGATCTGAAGATCGCACGGCCTGTTGTCGGCAAACGCCCCCGGGCGCGCTGTTTTTCTCAATCATCCAAACTCACCCGGATTCTCCCAAGGAATCCAACGCAAGTCGCGATTGAAACGCCCTGAGCTCGCCCGCATTGAAAATGGTCCTAGACTCTCTCCCGGTTCCGTCGCTTGGGAAGGGCGCAAGGCCTTGCGAGCTTGCTGCGGCGGAAGCGGTTGG
>JAIERG010000178.1 GCA_019747095.1 Caulobacteraceae bacterium
GTCTTCGAGGATATGCGGATAGCGGCCGATCAGCTCCCAGCTGGCGAAGAAGGGCGTCCAGTCGATGTGCTCAGCCAAATCGGCCAGGTCCCAGGCCTCGAACGCGCGTACGCCCGTGAAGCTCGGCGCGGCCGGGCGCGGCGCGGTCCAGTCGATGGCGACGGGGTTCTTCCTCGCCTCGGCGATCGAGGTCCTCGCCTTGACCTCCTGGCCCCGGGCGTACTGCTCGCGGATGCGGATGTATTCGTCGCGTGTGGCGGCCTCGTTCTTCGCCTTCTCGGTCTTGGACAATAGCCCGGAGACCACGCCGACGGCGCGCGAGGCATCCACGACATAGGTCGTCGACCCGCGGCGATAGGCCGGTTCGATCTTCACCGCCGTGTGGGTCCGGCTGGTCGTCGCCCCGCCGATCAGCAAGGGGATGTCGAAACCCCGCCGCTCCATCTCGCGCGCCACGAACACCATCTCGTCCAGCGACGGAGTGATCAGGCCCGACAGGCCGATGATGTCGACGTTGTGCGCCTTGGCTTCGTCCAGGATGCGGTCGGCCGGCACCATGACGCCCAGGTCGATGACCTCGTAGTTGTTGCACTGGAGCACGACGCCGACGATGTTCTTGCCGATGTCGTGGACGTCGCCCTTGACGGTCGCCATCAGGATGCGGCCCGCCTGCTCGCGCGGCTTTCCGGCCTTCTCCGCCTCCATGAAGGGCTCGAGGTAGGCGACGGCCTGTTTCATCACACGCGCGGACTTCACCACCTGCGGCAGGAACATCTTGCCCGCGCCGAACAGGTCGCCGACCACGTTCATACCGTCCATAAGAGGGCCTTCGATGACGTGCAGGGGCCGCTCGGCCTGGGCCCGGGCCTCCTCGGTGTCCGCCTCGATGAACTCCGTTACCCCGTGGACGAGCGCATGCTCGATCCGCTTGCCGACGGGCAGGGAGCGCCAGGCCAGGTCGATTTGCTTGGCCGCGCCCTTCTCGCCCTTGTACCGGGGGGCCATGTCGACCAACCGCTCGGTGTTGGAGACGTTGGTCCGCTGCGGCCGGTTCAGGATGACGTCCTCGACCGCCTCCCTCAGCTCCGGATCGATGTCGTCATAGACGGGCAGGTCGCCGGCGTTGACGATGCCCATGTCCATGCCCGCCTGGATGGCGTGATACAGGAAGACCGAGTGGATCGCCCGGCGCACCGGCTCGTTGCCGCGGAAGCTGAACGAGACGTTCGACACGCCGCCCGACACGCGGGCGTAGGGTATGGTGGCCTTGATCGCCCGCGTCGCCTCGATGAAGTCGACCGCGTAGTTGTCGTGCTCCTCGATCCCCGTCGCCACGGCGAAGATATTGGGGTCGAAGATTATGTCCTCGGGCGGGAAGCCGACCTCGTCGACAAGGATGCGATAGGCGCGGGTGCAGATCTCGATCTTGCGCGCGGCGGTGTCGGCCTGGCCCACCTCGTCGAAGGCCATGACCACGACGGCGGCGCCGTAGCGCAGGCACTTCACCGCCTGTTCGCGGAACTCCGCCTCGCCCGCCTTCATGCTGATCGAGTTGACGATCGGCTTGCCCTGGACGCACTTCAGCCCCGCCTCGATCACCTCCCACTTGGAACTGTCGATCATCACCGGCACGCGGGCGATGTCGGGCTCGGCCGCGATCAGGTTGAGGAAGGTCCGCATGGCGACGGCACCGTCCAGCAGCCCCTCGTCCATGTTGACGTCGATGATCTGGGCACCCGCCTCGACCTGCTGGCGCGCGACGTCGAGCGCGGCGGCGTAGTCGCCCTCGACGATCAGCTTCCTGAACTTGGCCGAGCCGGTGACGTTGGTCCGTTCGCCGACATTGATGAAGGTGGGACGCATCAGGCGGCTCTGTCGAAGCGATGGCCGAGGATCGAGTAGAGATAGCGCTCTCGATAGGTTCGCTTCTGCCTCAGCTCTTCTGCGAACGAAGCGGCTACTTCCGAAAATTCCTCTGGAAAATGAGGGGCAAGGGTCAGCAGGGCGTCCTGACTCCCCTGCCCATGCCAGTCCCTAGCTGCTACGACGATCTCCGGTCCGTCGCCGTAAATCATTGCGTCGTAGGCCTTCCAATAGCTCGCATTAGGCCCGGCCCCACTCGCTTCCGCCCGAGCGATCCAGCGATCGAAATAGAGATACTCGTCTTCGGCGATCCGCCCGGGAAGATTGTCCTTGGCTTCGAAAAAGGTGAGAGCCGCTCGAATTGCTGCTTGCGGGGTGACAGGCTCGTCTTGATCCAGAGCCATGGCGTAATGCTTCGCCGCCTCGAACAGATTGTCCGCTTCCTCGAACATCTGGGCCTGCTGCAAATGGCCCATCACGCCACCATCTCGAACGGCTCGAGCCCCGACAGCCTCAGCGCCACCGGCCGCTCCGGAATCACGCGCGGCGTCACCCCCGCCACCTCTTCCGCCACATGCCGAATATGCTCCGGCGTCGTGCCGCAGCAGCCGCCGACGATGTTGACGAGGCCGGATCGAGCCCATTCCTCGATGAAGTGGGCGGTCTCGTGCGGCTCCTCGTCGTACTGACCCATGGCGTTGGGCAGGCCGGCGTTGGGATAGGCCGCGACCAGGGTGTCGGCGACGCGGGCGAGTTCGGCGATGAAGGGCCGCATCAGATCGGCGCCCAGCGCGCAGTTGAAGCCCACGGCGAAGGGCTTGGCGTGGCGTACGCTGTTCCAGAACGCTTCCGCCGTCTGGCCTGACAGGGTTCGGCCTGAGCGGTCGGTGATGGTGCCCGATATCCAGATGGGCAGGGGCTCCAGCCCCTCGTCCTCCAGGTCCTTGATCGCCTTGATCGCCGCCTTGCAGTTCAGCGTGTCGGTGATGGTCTCGATCAGATAGAGGTGCACCCCGCCTTCGTTCAGCGCCTTCACCTGATGGCGATAGGCCTCATAGACCTGATCGAAGGTGACGCTGCGCGCGCCCGGATCGTTCACGTCCGACGACATCGACAGCATCTTGTTCAGCGGCCCGATGGAGCCTGCGGCGAAGCGCGGCTTGTGTGGCTCCTTCTCGGTCCAGCGGTCGGCGGCGGCGCGGGCCAGCCTGGCCCCTTCCAGGTTGATGTCCCAGACGGCGTCGGCGTCCAGGTGATAGTCCTCCTGGGCGATCGTCGTGGCCGAGAAGGTGTTTGTCTCGGAGATGTCGGCGCCGGCTGCGAAATACTGGTCGTGCAGATCGGCGATGACGTCGGGTCGGGTGATGCAGAGGATGTCATTGTTCCCCTTCATCTGACCGTTGTGGGCAATGAAGCGGTCGCCTCTGAAGTCCTCTTCCGACAGCTCGCGCCGCTGGATCATCACGCCCCAGGACCCGTCGAGCACGAGGATGCGCTCCTTCGCTGCGGCGTGGAGCAAGGCGATGCGGTCGGAACGGCTCATGCGGTGGCCTTGTGCTCACGCACGCCCAGAACGCGA
Source organism: Caulobacteraceae bacterium (assembly GCA_019747095.1). Classification (GTDB taxonomy): domain Bacteria; phylum Pseudomonadota; class Alphaproteobacteria; order Caulobacterales; family Caulobacteraceae; genus Brevundimonas. The sequence goes on from JAIERG010000178.1 coordinate 3,443, forward strand.
CAGATCGCATAGACCAGATCGGCGCGGTTCAGGGTGTAGAAGTGGAAATCGGCAAAGCCTTCTTCCTGAAGGCGGGCGCACATCTCGGCGGCGATGGAGGCCGCGAGCAGCTTGCGGGTCTCGGGATCATCGTCGAGCCCGTCGAAATGCGCTGCAAGCCAGGCCGGGACGGAAGCCCCGCAGGAGGCGCTCATGCGCTGAAGTCCGGCGAAGTTCGATACCGGCATGATCCCGGGTATCAACGCGATCTGGACACCCGCCGCCCGCACGCGATCACGAAAGCGCAGGAAGGCGTCTATGTCGAAGAAGAACTGGCTCAGCGCGCGCGTCGCGCCCGCGTCGACCTTGGCCTTCAGCACGTCGATGTCGTGATCCACGGACGGGCTTTCCGGGTGCTTCTCCGGATAGACCCCGACCGACGTCTGAAAGCCCCCGGCCCGCTGAATGGCGCGGGCCAGCTCGGTCGCGTTGGCATAGCCGTCTGCACGCGGCCGATAGGCCCCGCCGATGCCGCTGGCTCCAGGAGGGTCACCGCGTAGGGCCACGATGTGGTCCACACCGATGCCCTTGTAGTCCTGGATGACCTGATCGACCTCCTCGCGGCTCGCCTCGACGCAGGTCAGGTGGGCAGCGGGCTTCAAGGTGGTCTCGGACAGGATGCGCTGCACGGTCCGGTGCGTCCGCTCACGCGTCGAGCCGCCCGCGCCATAGGTCACCGAGACAAAGGCGGGGTTCAGGGGCTCCAGGCGCCGAACCGCCTTCCAGAGGTTGGCCTCGGCCTCATCGGTCTTGGGAGGAAAGAACTCGAAAGAGACGCGCACCGGATTGGCGTTCTCGCCCGCGCGCGCGACGGGGCCGAGCGGCGACAGCAACAACGCCCGGGCTTCGGCGAGAGAGGTGGCGGCCATCAGGCAACGCTCCGGTTTGACATGGCCGGACGCTCGGCCGTCCAGATGGTAACGGTCAGGCCCGCCGTGTCCGGGGGAAGGGCGATGGTCGCCGAGGGTTTCAATCCGACATCGCCGAGCCAGCGCCCGATCTCCTCATCGGCAAAGCCGAGCCGCCGGTGCTGATGCTCGTCGCGCAGCCGCTCCAGCTCATGCGGAGCGAAATCAACGATCAGAAGTTTTCCACCAGGCATGACCAGTCGCGCCGCCTCGGCCACGGCAGCGGCCGGATCGGCCAGATAGTGCAAGACTTGATGCACCAGCACGAGGTCGGCTGACTGGGCCGGCAGTCGGGTGGCGAAGATGTCTCCGTGTCTGAGCTCGACCTTGTCCAGCCCGGCCCGGGCCACATTGGCGCGGGCGATGTTGAGCATGTTCTGGCTGAGGTCCAGGCCGATCGACATGCGTGCCTTCTTGCCCAGAAGGGTCAGCATCCGGCCGGAGCCTGTGCCCAGATCGACGACCCGCTCAAACGGCCCTGGCCCGGCCGCACGCTGGATGGCGTTCTCGACGGCCGTCTCGGACACATAGAGAGAGCGAATCCGGTCCCAGCTCGGTGCCACCTGTTCGAAGTAGGCGGCGGCGGCTGCGGCGCGTTCGTCGCGCACCTCATCCAGTCTGCGGTGGTCGGCGGTTCCGGCCGTTTCATCCAGCAGATCGAGGACTGTATCGATCAGACGACGCACATCGGGTTCGTGGCTGATCCTGTAAAAGACCCGCGCTCCATCCGGGAACCGCTCGATCAGGCCCGCATCGGCCATCAGCTTCAGATGGCGCGATACACGCGGTTGGCTCTGGTCCAGGACGCGGCTGAGCTCCATGACCGACAGCTCTTCACCCGCCAGCAGGGAAAGCACGCGCAGACGGGTTGGCTCGCCGGCGGCGCGCAGTATGTCGACAGTCTGATCCGCAGTCAGGCTCATAAGATAATCATATAAGGATATCCTTATATGTTGTGAAGCTGGAAAAGTGGCGACGGCTGCGACGCTGAAGCGCGTTATGGTAAGGCTTGCCGTAATGGAGCTCTCAATGCGCCCCCCGTTCCTCCTTCTGCTCGCGACGCTCGCGATCGCGGCCTGTTCTCAGCAGGAGCGGGCCACACTGACCACCGGTGAGTCTGATGCCACGGTCGAACCGGTCGAGGTCCCGGCCGAGGATTTGCTGGAGGAAGCGGCGCTTGAGGTCGAACCCCTGCCGCCCCGTCCGCTGCCACCACGCCCTGCACAGCGCCGTCCAGCGGAACCGGCACCAATGACACAGGACCAGATGCTGGCACGGGCCGAGCGAGGGTTTGACCGCGCAGACACGGATTCCGACGGGGTTGTCACGACCGCCGAACTGAACGCGGCCGCCGAAGCCCTGCCCAATGCCCGCAACTGGGCCCGTGCTGACCGCGACGGCGATGGCCGCCTGACACGCGACGAGTTCCGCTCGGTCGTGGCCTGGCGCTTTCAGCGCATGGACGCTGACCGCGACGGCTTTGTGAGCCCAGCCGAGCGCCGTGCGAGACCTGCATCAGAGACGTCGTCACCCGGCCAGTGATCCAATGACCGATGACCTCGGCGCGGCGGACTATCCCGACCGCATCAGGTCATCTTCGCGAACAGGGCATAGCGATAGCCGCCCTCTAGAAGATCCAGAGTTTCGGCCCTGTAGAGTTTCTGAGACAGATCACAGTCGAAGTTGGACGGATCGTAGCCAAGGTAGCCTTGGAAGCCCACGCCATAGAGCGCCAGCTGGGACGCGACCTCTGCCGTGTTTTGGAGGTGTACGCCGTGCCCGAGCATCTCGTGAAGAAGAACGATGTCGTCGTAGCTGGAGATGCCTTCGATCTGTCGTCTCACTGCATCGACAGGACTGGGCGTTTCGAATCTCAGCGTTGCCGCCAGATGTTCACGGGCCAGAGCGATCGCCTCAGGGAGAAGCTGTCCGCCAGGTTGCATGGAGCGGATATACTGGCTGACTGCAGCGTGGATGGCACCTCGGGTCCCCGAATAATAGGTCATGAGAATGCGGCCGCCGGGCCGGAGGCACTCACCCATCAGCTTGAGCGCGGCGTCCCGTGTCGGGCGTGGAACCGTGTAGAAGGCACCGATGCAGTAGATGAGGTCGAAGGAGCCGAGCTCCGCCGATGTGATGTCCTCGAAGAATGCCTGATGTACCTTGGCGCGGCCCGACCACGGTTCCAGCACCTCCCTTGCGCCTTCACAGACGCGACTTGAGGCATCCACGCCTACCAATCGCCCGGATACGCCAGGTGCCACCTGGGCCAGTTGCCGGCCGAAACCGCATCCGAGGTCAAGGACATCGCCGATGGTTCCGTGCAAACCCCAGTGCGCAGATACCTCCTTCACGGTCTCCAGGCTGGTCAGTGCGCTAGGTACCGCATCATGCGGTGCGAGGTCGTAATCGCCTGCCGCCGAGCCGGTCACATACATGATTTTTTCCGTATCCATACGATTCAAGGGGCAGGGCTTGCCGCCCTGTTCTTACACTCGGGACCCGCCAAAGCCCTGCAATCAATTGACTGTCAAGCTTGCGGCTCGCCACCGAGGCCTTTCGCGGCTCCGATGGCAGACCAGGTCGTAAAGCCCACATGCGCCTTCGCCCGCGGCGAGGGCTGGGGTGCCTCGGGCAGGGGGGCAAGACGGCGCTTGTTGACGTGATCGACGGTGCGCACGCCGACCTGATCGGGGAACTCGCCCCTGAAGTAGAACCTCTGCCAGGCCTGCTTGACGGCCTCGGGGTCGCCAGCCGCCATGCGGGTGTTGAAGTCGGTACGGACCTCGGACCATTTGCGGTACTGCACAGCCAGATCGCCATCGTCATCGAGCGAGCGGCGCACGGGCTGGAACCGCTCGATCCTGTGGTGAGGGATCGGTTGCAGGAAGCAGAAGGGCTCGTCTTTTTCGAACCGGATCACCCCCGGCGCGGTGAAGCGCCAGTTCATGGTGAAGGGATAGGGCAGCCAGTCGGTCTCGGTCACGCCCTCCAGCGGCGCGATGCCGTGCTTGGCCCGGTTCGGTGGCCCGGAGGCTCGCATGCCCCAGCCCTCGGGCGTGCGGAACATCCAGCCCGTGTGAAACGTCAATACGCCTTCGGTGAAATGCGACTGGGCGAAATGTTCGAAGTAGAGGGCGTCCGCGTCGGGCCGGAACTGGATGGCATCCGCTCCCATCCTTCCATCCCACTCGGCCTCGAAACCGAAAGGGCAGAGAAGTTCCCAACCTGTGGTGTTGGCCATGGTCAGAGGAAGGCACCGATAGGGATGACGCCCGGCGAAGGCGTCCATCCAGTCCCGCTCCGGCCGCCCGGGCACCAGGCGCGGAGGATCCGGCCGCATCGGAAAGCACTCCAGCGTCAGGGCGTCGGTCTCGGCGGCAATATCGGTCACGGGGGCCTCGAAGCTGTGATCGACCGACTCTAGTCAGTCCCGCGCGGCTTCGCACCCCGGAACCGGCGTCAGGGGCGGTTCGCCCGCGGCCACGGCACGGAGATTTCGGATCAACAGCCCAAGCATGCCCTGGACCGCCTCCATCGTCGCGCCCGCGGTGTGAGGGGTCAGGACGACATTGGGCACATCGGTCCATGTTTTGGCTGGCGTCGGTTCGGTCTCGAACACGTCCAGCGCGGCTCCACCCAGTCGTCCGGCCTTCAGCGCATCAAGCAGGGCGGCTTCGTCGACCAGCGATCCCCGGGCGACATTGACCAGCAGCCCGGTCGACCCGAGCGCCTCGATCACTTCGGCCGAGATCAGTCCTGTGTTCGTCTCATCCGCCCGGCACGCGACGACCAGCACATCAGACGCCTTGGCCAGATCAACCAGCGATCCCGCCTTGGGCCACGCCGCGTCAGGCTTGTCTCTCGGACCCCACCAGCGGACATCACATCCCATGACGTCGACCCGCCTGGCCAGCGCCTCGCCGATGGCCCCGAGGCCGACGATCCCGACCCGGCATCCGCGCATCGAGGGGGTGATCAACCTCTGTTCGATTACCCAGTCCCCAGACCGCACCTTTCGGTCGCCGTCAACGACCCGCCGTCGAGCCGCGAGGATCAGGGCCAGGGCGTGATCGGCCACATCCTCGTGGTTCACCGCCGGCGCATGTGTCACGATCAGTCCGCGCGACCGGCACCAGGCCAGATCGAGACCGTCGTAGCCCGAGGTGAAACAGGCCACATGCCGGAGATGGGGCAGCCGACCCAGCAAAGCTGTGTCGAGGGCATCTTCGCCTGCGACCACCACAGCCGTAACGTCCTCGGCCTCGGCTTGCTGCAGTCCATCCCATTGGCGCAACACGCGATAGCTGCTTTCCAGGAAGGGCGCGACCGGGGCCAGGGCGCGGGAAGCGATCAGAAGGGAGGGAAGGGGGGGCATGCCCGGAGCTATAGGCCTCGTCTGCGAGACTGTGGAGAGGCTTGCGTCCTTTGGGCAGCCGCCGTCAGATGGGGCTCTGACTGACACTTCATCGAGCTTGGAGTCTGGGCATGATCCGACTGGCGATGATCACCGCGGCGAGCCTGGCACTCCTGTCGGCCTGCCAGGCGGCCGGGACAGCCTCCGCTCCGGCCGAGCCCACCCAGCCCGCCCCGTCGCAGGCTGACATCGAAGGCGTTCAGGGCGGAGAGACGATCCTGGCCGTCGGCCAGACCTTGCACATTGCCCTGCCGAGCAATGCCACCACCGGCTATCAGTGGCGTGTGTCAGACGTGGAAGGGTCCGTCCTGACGCCGTCCGAGCCTTTCGGTCAGGAAGCCGTGGATCCGCATCCCCCCGGCATGGTCGGCGTGGGCGGCCAGACTCACTGGCGCTTCACGGCCCAGCGCGCGGGCACCGTGACCCTGACCTTCACCTACGCCCGGGCCTGGGAACGCGACACGCCTCCAGCGGAAACCGCGACCTACCGGATCGTGGTCCGGTAGGTCGTCAAGCGTCGATCAGCGGCCGAACTTCTGGAACTTGATCCTGTGCGGGATCAGGGCGTCCGTGCCGAGGCGGCGCTTCTTGTCCTCTTCGTACGCCTCGAAGTTGCCCTCGAACCATTCGACATGGCTGTCGCCCTCGAAGGCCAGGATGTGGGTCGCCAAACGGTCGAGGAACCAGCGGTCGTGGCTGATGACCACGGCGCACCCGGCGAACTCCTCCAGAGCCTCTTCGAGATTCTGAAGCGTCTCGATGTCGAGGTCGTTGGTCGGTTCGTCCAGCAGGATCAGGTTGCCGCCCGACGCCAGCGTCTTGGCCAGGTGCACGCGGTTGCGCTCCCCGCCTGAGAGCTGTCCGACCTTCTTCTGCTGATCGCCGCCCTTGAAGTTGAACGATCCGACGTAAGCGCGGCTGTTGATCTCGCGTTTGCCCACCATCATCACGTCGGTGCCGCCCGAGATTTCCTCCCAGATGGTCTTGTTCGGGTCCAGCGCGTCGCGCGACTGGTCGACGTAGGCCAGCTTGACCGTCTCGCCGACGCGGATCGTGCCGCCGTCCGGCGTCTCCTGGCCGGTGATCAGCTTGAACATGGTCGACTTGCCCGCGCCGTTCGGCCCGATCACGCCGACGATGCCATTCGGCGGCAGCTTGAAGGTCAGGTTGTCGAACAGCAGCTTGTCACCGTAGGACTTCTGCAGCCCCTCGACCTCCAGCACGACGTTGCCCAGGCGAGGCCCGGGCGGAATCTGGATGACGGCGAAGGACTGGGCCTGCCGGCTGTTCTCCTGCTCGGCCACCATCTTCTCATAGGCCGCCAGACGGGCCTTGGACTTGGCCTGGCGGGCCTTGGCCCCGGATCGCACCCATTCCAGCTCGCGGGTGAGGGCGCGCTGACGGGCCTCGGATTCCGACTGCTCCTGGACGACGCGCTTCTGCTTTTGCTCCAGCCAGCCGGAGTAGTTGCCCTCGTAGGGGATGCCCTTGCCGCGATCGAGCTCCAGCGTCCACTTGGTCACCTGATCCAGGAAGTAGCGGTCGTGGGTGACCAGGATCACGCAGCCGGGGAAGTTTTCCAGGTGGTGCTGCAGCCAGGCGACCGACTCGGCGTCCAGGTGGTTGGTCGGTTCGTCCATCAAGAGCATGTCGGGCTTCGAGAGCAGCAGCCGCGCCAGCGCCACGCGGCGTTTCTCGCCGCCTGACAGGTTCACCACCGACCAGTCGTCGGGCGGACACCGCAGGGCGTCCATCGCCATTTCGATCCGGCTGTCGATGTCCCAGACGTCGCCCGCGTCGATCTTCTCCTGGAGGGCGGTCATCTCCTCCATCAGTTCGTCGGTGTAGTTTTCGCCCAGCTCGGCGGCGACGGCGTTGAAGCGGTTGACCCACTGCTTTTCCTCGCACCAGGCCTCGACGTTCTCGCGCACGGTCAGGTTCGGATCGAGCTGGGGCTCCTGCTCCAGGTAGCCGCGCTTGATGCCGTCGGCGGCCTTGGCCTCGCCGGAGAACTCGCTGTCCAGGCCCGCCATGATCTTCAGCAGCGTCGACTTGCCCGAGCCGTTGACGCCGACCACGCCGATCTTGGCGTCGTTGTAAAAGCTCAGCCAGATGTTCTCGAAGATCTTTTTGCCGCCGGGGAAGGTCTTCGTCAGACCCTGCATCTGGAAGATGTATTGCTGCGCCATGAGGTGCGTGCGCCCTTGTCGTTCAAGCGTGTGAGGAGGTCGGCGCGGGTTTAGCGACCGGCGCGCGTCAGGGCAAACGACATAGAGGGGGGAAGGGGCGGTTTGAAGGCCGCGTCCTGATCACCAGCGGAACAGGAACTTGCCGACGACCGCTCCGACCGCCGCCGTCAGGGCGATGCCGAGCGAGTACCAGACCACCACGAAGCCCGCTGTATGCTCGGGGCAATGCAGACCATAGAGCGTTGTGGCCAGTCCGGCCGTCAGCAGCCCTGCCGCAGCCCCGGCCGCGCCGGGGCGCATGGGGGCGAATCCGCGCGCCGCGCCGAACACAAAGGGCGCGGCAACCAGACTGAGGATCAGAATCAGAGGCGCGCATTCAATGGCGCTCTCGCCCATCAGCGCCGGCATCCGCTCGGCCTGCGCCATCGTCATGAACTCCCAGGTGGCGAACCCGGCCGCAACGGCCAGCACGGTCGCCAGCGCGATCAGAGGGCCCGCGATCCGAGCGCCCGGGCGGCCCAGTCGGTCGAGCAACCAGAATCCGACGACACCCAGCGCTCCGGAGTAGGCCGCCTTGACCCAGAAGTTGGGACCCATCATCGCGGACGTCAGATCGTCACGAAATCCGAGCCACAGATCGACGCCGAGCACGATCAGCAGACCACCGCCCACGAGCGCCAGCAGGATCCGTCGCTCGACCTGGCGCGGCTTGGCGGCGGGCAGGTCGGCGGCCAGCGCCTCGATCAAGTCCTCAGTCTTCATCTTCGGCCCCCTCCTGGATGGACCCGTCGGTGGACGCGGGCGTGAAGCGGGCGTTCAGGGACTTCATGCTGCGGTGGATTGAAACCTTGGCGGCGGTGAGGCTGTAGCCGTGCCGCTCGGCCGCCTCGGCGACGGTCAGGCCCTTCAGGCGAACGTCCTCGATCAGCCGGCGCTGGCGCGGTGGCAGGTGGGCCAGCACCCGCGTCAGGTCGGCGCGCGTCGCCCCGTCCTCGACCGTATGGTCGGCGAACAGTTCCCCCGCCTCCTCTATCGGATGGCTGGGTCGCCGACCCTGGCGGCGCAGATGGTCGATCAGCTTGTGGCGGGCGATGGCGAACGCCCAGGCGGTAAAGGGCTGGTTGCGGTCCCATGTGGCCCGCTTGGCGTGGATGGCGATCAGGGTCTCCTGCACCAGGTCCTCCGCATCCTCTCCGCCGTTGAACAGCCGCCGTCGGAAGAAGGGTCGCAGGTGCGCCCCCATATCGGACAGCAGCACTCGCCAGGCGGCGGCGTCGCCCTCCAGTCCGCGGAGCATTAAGGCTTTCAATTGGGCTTCGCGGTCAGTCACGTGCGGCCCGTTACGGCGAGGAGAGGGCGAAGGTTACACGGGCTGGCTAGAGCGTATAGCCACCGTCCACGACCAGGGTCGCGCCGGCCATGGAGCGGGCCGCCGGCGACAGCAGGAACGCGATCTGTCCCGCGATCTCCTCGGGCTTGGCATAGCGGCCCAGCGGCGTGCCGTGGCCGGCGATGGCGTCGAACGCCGCTTGCTCGGACCCCAGCTCGGCGACCATGTCCTGGAAGAACTCCATCCCGCTCCACATGGGCGTCTCGACCCCACCCGGCAGAATGGTGTTGACCCGTAAGCCGCGCGGCGCGCCTTCCTTCGCCGCGACCTTGGCCAGCTGGATCACCGCCGCCTTGGACGAGGCGTAGGCGGCGATCCCCGCCTCGGCCTTCACGCCCGACGCCGAAGAGACCACGACCGCCGCGCCGCCATCGCGCAGCAGGCGCATTCCCGTCCGCAGCGTCAGGAAGGCCCCGTCCAGATTGACCGACATCACCTTTCGCCAGGCCTCGAACGACAGTTCGGCGATCGGCCCGCTGTCTGAAACGCCCGCGTTCACGACGACGGCGTCCAATCCCTGCCAGTGGTGTCGCACGCCGTGCTCGACGCCGTCCCAGCCGTCTTCATCCGTGACATCCTGGGCGCAGAGATACAGTTCCAGTCCCGGACGCTCGAGTTCATCGCCAAGAGCGCGCAGCTGATCGCCTTCACGATCCACCAGCACCAGCGCGCGAGCACCGTCGTCGGCCAGCCGCCGCGCGGTCGCCGCGCCGATGCCGGACGCAGCCCCGGTTATCAGGCACACGCCGGGGTACTGAGCTGCATCGTCTCCGGCTTCAGGCATAGTTGAAGCTCACCGAGATCCGCTCGCTCTTGGCCGCATTGGCGGGCACCTCGTGCCGGAGCCAGCTTTCCCACATCAGCACTGTTCCCGCTTTCGGTGCCAGATAGACGAAAGGCTGCTCGGCCTCGGGCGCGTCCGGCCGCACCCTGGGCCGGGCCATCATCATGGCCAGACGCGGGTCCTCCAGCTTAAGCGCGGAGGCTCCGTCCGGAACCTCGACATAGACCGTGCCCGACAGGAAGGCGTGGGGGTGGATATGGCCGCTGTGCGATCCGCCGGGCTTCAGGATGTTGACCCACATCGTGTCCAGCCGCGGCTTGCGCCCGAGGTCGAAGTTCAGCGCCCTGGCATAGGCGACCGCCTGCCGGTCCAGATGCCGCTTTAGCTCAGCGAACTCCGGCAGCCGCTGCGGCAGGTCGTTCAGCGAGCCATAGGAGGTGTAGCCGCGATAGCCGTGCGCGCGGCACCAGGCGCGGCCCGCTCCATCTTCAACCGCCAGCATGCGGCAGGCTTCGGCCAGGGCGGTGTTGAAGGCTTCGAAGCCGGGCGTCTCGGCCAGGCTGGCCTCATAGACCTGGGTGACGAACAGCGGGCGAAGGGACATGGGCGGGCCATAGCGCCGAACGCGCAGACCGGTCCAGCCACGTCCGAATTTGCCGTATGCCGCTTCTACACTGAGGCTTGGCCACGGGGTCGAAGGGGAGGGGTGGGAGAAGTGAGAGTCGCTTTCTTCGGAGTCTCACTCTTACCGGGGGCCGCTCAGAACCCCAGGTCCGCCGCCCCGGTCAGGATGCCCTCGGCTTCCGCCGTATGCTTGGCCCCCGACCGATCGTGCAGCACCAATGCCGGCAGAAGCCGCAAGGGTGCCCGCCCACCCCGCACCGCCTGCACCAGGACCCGCTTGGCCGGCTCGTTCGCGAACGGCTGCACCGGCCGGACGGCGAATGACCCGCACTTCGCCCCCAGCAGCGAGAGCAGATCCGCCAGCCGATCCGCGCGATGGATGATCACCACCCGCCCGCCATCCTTGACCCCGCTCATCAGAAACCCGACCCACGCGGCCAGCCCGTCGTCGGCGATCCATGCCCCGCGCTTGGCGGGGGAGGGGGCTCGCAGCGCTCCTTCGTCATCGAAGAACGGCGGGTTCGACACCGCCCAGTCCGCGCGCGGCAGGCCGAGCCCCTTGAACCCAGTCCCAACGTCGCCCTCCACGACCGTCATCCGGCCGTCGATCCCGTTCAGCTCCGCGTTTCTGCGTGCCAGCCTTGCCGCGTCTGTGTCGCGCTCAACTCCCACCAACATCACGCCCGGCCGTCGCACCGCGATCTGCGCCAGCACAGCGCCAACGCCGCAGCCCGCCTCCAGTACGGTCTCGCCGGGCTTGGCCGCCACCGCCGCCGCCAGCAGAGCGGCGTCCACTCCGGCGCGATAGCCCGTTTTCGGCTGCAACAGGCGGACCTTTCCGCCTAGCAGGGCGTTCTCGATCGCTGTGCTGTCGGGTTCGACATCCTTCGGGTGCGGGGATGCGACGGTCACGCGGCTTGACCCTTCATGGTGGGGTCACCATTGTCCCGACAGACGCCGCCCTGCAAGGACGGATGATCGTGCGACGCCGAGACCTCTCGCGCCGCGAGGCCTGAAAGAGAGTTTCCTTGGACGCCGCCCTGCTCACCGCCACCCGCCCGAAGGGCGACGTCGAGACCCTGGCCCGCCTGGCCAAGGCTGACATGGCGGCGGTCGATGCCCTCATCCTCGATCGCATGCAGTCCCAGGTGCCGGTGATTCCGCTCCTGGCTGAACACATTGTGTCTGCGGGTGGGAAGCGGTTGCGGCCGCTTCTGACGATCGCCGCCGCCCGTGCGATTGGCGCCGACCCGATCGACAACGCTCTGAAGCTCGCGGCCTCCGTCGAGTTCATCCATACCGCCACACTCTTGCACGATGACGTTGTCGATGGCTCCGAACGCCGCCGGGGCAAGGTCGCGGCCCATCTGATCTGGGGCTCGGCTACCAGCGTTCTGGTCGGCGATTTCCTGTTCGCCCGCGCTTTCGAGCTGATGGTCGAGACCGGGGCTATCCGTGCGCTCGGTATCCTGGCCCAGGCATCCGGCGTCATCGCGCAGGGCGAGGTGCTGCAGCTGACCCGCGCCCACGATCTGAACCTGGATCAGGAAACCTATCTGCGCATCATCTCGGCCAAGACCGCCGAACTCTTCGCTGCAGCCGCGGAGGCGGGGGCCGTGGGCGTCGGCGCCGACGAGCGGACCACCACGGCGCTGCGATCCTACGGCCTGAACCTGGGTCTGGCGTTCCAGCTCGCTGACGACGCCCTGGACTATGGTGGCTCGTCTGAAGCCTTGGGCAAGAACGCCGGCGACGACTTCCGCGAGGGCAAGGTAACCCTGCCTCTGCTGTTGGCCGTCGCCCGCACGCGCGGCCGCGAGGACGCCTTCTGGGATCGCACCATCAACAGAAACGAACGCTCGGACGAGGACTTCCGCCGAGCGCGCGAGCTGATCCTCGGGACCGGCGCGGTTTCGGCCACGCTTGACGCCGCCGGCGACTATGCCGACGCCGCCAAGGCCGCGCTCAAGGTCCTTCCCCGCGGCGACTGGCGCTCCGCTTTGGAAAGCCTTGCCGACTTCGCCGTCAGCCGGGCCAGCTAGCGCAGCGACGCCGCGAACCGCTGGATGCGCGCGCAGGCGTCCTCCAGCACATCCTCCGACGTTGCATAGCTGATACGGAAATAGGGGCTTAGCCCGAACGCCGCCCCATGCACCACCGACACGCCCTCGGCCTCCAGAAGGGCCGTGGCGAAGGTCTCATCGTTGTCGATCACAGTACCGTCCGGCGCGGTCCTGCCGATCAATCCTTCGATCGACGGATAGACGTAGAAGGCCCCCTCGGGTGTTGGACAGCGGATGCCGCTGGCCTGGTTCAGCATCGACACGACCAGGTCGCGCCGCCGCTCGAAGGCCGCGCCGCGCTTGGGCAGGAAGTCCTGCGGCCCGTTCAGCGCCTCCACGGCCGCCCACTGGCTGATGGAGGCCGGATTCGACGTTGTCTGGCTGGCGACCTTGCGCATCAGGTCGATCAGGGGCTTGGGACCACCCGCATAGCCGATCCTCCAGCCCGTCATGGCATAGGCCTTGGACACGCCGTTGACCGTCAGGGTCCGGTCGTACAGGTCTGGAGCGACCTGGGCGATGGTCGTGTATTCGAACCCGCCGTAGGTCAGATGCTCGTACATGTCGTCGGTCAGGATCCAGACGTGCGGATGGCGACGCAGCACTTCAGCCAACGCCACCAGCTCGGCCCGCGTATAGGCCGCGCCGGTTGGGTTCGACGGACTGTTCAGGATCAGCCACTTGGTCCGGGAGGTGATCGCCGCCTCCAGCACCTCGGGCCGCAGCTTGAAGCCGTCCGCTTCCTTGCCCGTCACGAACACCGGGTCCCCGCCCGCCAACAGAACCATGTCGGGATAGCTGACCCAGTAAGGGGCCGGCACGATGACCTCGTCGCCGGGGCTCAGGGTGGCGACGAAGGCGTTGTAGATCACCGGCTTGCCGCCGGGTGCGACATGAATCTGCGCCGTCGTGTAGCTGAGGCCGTTCTCGCGCGCGAACTTGGCGACGATGGCTGCCTTCAGTTCGGGCAGGCCGTCGACGTCGGTGTATTTGGTCTCGCCGCGCTGGATAGCGGCGATGGCGGCGGCCTTGATGTTTTCCGGCGTGTCGAAGTCCGGCTCGCCGGCCCCCAGGCTGATGATGTTGCGGCCCTGACGCTTCAGCTCGCGCGCCTTGGCGGTGGCCGCAAGGGTCGCGGACGGGGCCACGCGGGCGAGGGCGGAGGACTGAAGGTCGGACATCGGCGAGTCTCGTTTGGGGAGGTCGAAAACTCTTACGCAGTTGCGAAAGGCGGATCAAACGGCTCGCCGGATCGTGGCGACGAATGCTAATCGCCGGTCATGAGGCGCATCCTCGACTTCGTCCTGCATATGGAGGCCCGCCGCTGGCGCACGGCGCTGGCGGCGGTCCTGCTTATTGGCGCGACCTTGGGGCTGCTGGCGCTTGGCAAGACCCAGTTCGCTCTGGATGCCGAGGAGAACCTTGAGGCCTGGTTGCAAGGGTATCGTGGTAGCCCCTGGGCCTTCGCCGTGACCATCGCCCTGTTCGTGGCCTCGGCCTTCGTGGGAGCCCCGCAGTTCATCCTGATCGCGGCTTGCGTCGTCGCTTTTGGACCGTCGCTTGGCTTTTTCTACAGCTGGGCAGCGACCGTGGTTTCGGCCGGCGTAACCTACTGGCTGGGCCGGGGGCCGACGGCGAGGCTGATCGACCGGCTGGACAGCAGGACTCTGGAACGGCTGAAGCGGTTCGTCGGGAAGAACGCCTTCTACGCCAGCTTCATGATCCGCAATGTCCCGTCCGCGCCCTTCATTGTCGTCAATATGGCGTTCGGCGCGACGCGTGCCTCGTTTCTCGCCTTCCTCGCCGGCTGCGCGCTGGGTGTCCTGCCCAAGACGGCGCTGGTGGCTTTCTTCGGTGGAGCCGTCGTATCGGCGGTCAGTGGGGATGGCGTCTGGACCTCGCTGATCCTCGTTGTGGTCGCCGTGATCTGGCTGGCGATCATGCTGGGCGTGCGTGAGCTGGTCCGTAGACGAGAGACGGCCTCCGACAACGGTCCATCATCCTGAACGGAACCGTGACCGCGTCGTGATGGACGAAGCGTAGCCAAGCCGTTTCGGGGCTTGTAATCGCCTGTAGCAGCGGGCAAACGGGCGTTTAGTCCGTCAGGCGAGGACGATCAGGAGACCGGCCACGCATGGGGATGCGTTCCGGTCAGGGGCGTCGCCAACGCGGGCTGGATCAGAATCGCCTCAGACGGCCCCAACCCGAACGGTAACCGACCCCCATGAGCTTCTCCCTCTTCGGCGCGATCTCCAACGACATCGCGATGGACCTGGGCACCGCCAACACCCTGATCTACATGAAGGGCAAGGGCATCGTCCTGAACGAGCCGTCCGTCGTGGCGCTGCGGAATGTCGGTGGACGGAAGATTGTCCACGCCGTGGGCATCGAAGCAAAACAGATGCTGGGCCGCACGCCGGGCCACATGGAAGCCATCCGTCCTATGCGGGACGGCGTCATCGCCGACTTCGAAGTCGCCGAGGAGATGATCAAGCACTTCATCCGCAAGGTTCACAATCGCAAGGGCTTCGTGAACCCCAAGATCATCGTCTGCGTGCCCTCGGGCGCCACGGCGGTAGAGCGGCGCGCCATCAACGACAGCTGCCTGAATGCTTCGGCCCGTCGCGTGGGTCTGATCGACGAGCCGATGGCCGCCGCGATCGGGGCCGGCCTGCCGATCCACGAGCCGACCGGCTCCATGGTCGTCGACATAGGCGGTGGCACGACCGAGGTGGCCGTGCTGTCACTGTCGGGCATCGTGTATTCACGCTCGGTGCGCGTCGGCGGCGACAAGATGGACGAGGCGATCATCAGCTATATGCGCCGGAACCATAACCTGCTGATCGGCGAGACAACCGCTGAACGCATCAAGAAGGATATTGGTACCGCGCGTATCCCCGCTGACGGCGAGGGCCTGTCTATCGAGGTCAAGGGCCGTGACCTGATGCAGGGCGTCCCGCGCGAGGTGCGCATCTCTGAGCGTCAGGCTGCAGAGGCGCTGGCTGAGCCGGTTTCGCAGATCATCGACGCTGTGAAGGTGGCCCTGGAGGCCACTCCGCCGGAACTCGCCGCTGACATCGCGGACAAGGGTATCATGCTGACGGGCGGCGGGGCGCTGCTGCGCGGGCTCGATGCTGAAATTCGCGATCACACCGGTCTGCCTGTCTCGGTTGCGGATGATCCCCTGTCCTGCGTCGCCATCGGCTGCGGCCGGGTGCTCGAGCATCCGCGCTGGATGAAGGGCGTTCTGGACTCGGCGCTCTGATCCAGGACGTCGACGTCGCAGCAAATCCCCGTGATTGCAGAGATCTAGCTGGTTCCAATCTGGCGCGGTTTTTGCAATAGGCTGCCCACAACGGCGGGAGGCGTCCCGTCATTTCTGACCTCTTTTGGAAGGCAAGGCCGTGGCGTTCCGCGACGGACCGTTCGATCAGCTCAAGGTGCCGCTGGCATGGACCGCCGCGGTCGCGGTGGTCGTCGCCCTGATCGCCTCGGTTCTCATGATCCTCGCTGACCGGCGAAACGACGGCGGCGCGCACGGCTATGGGCCGGTGCGCGCCGGATTCGATGCCGTCTTGGCCCCGGTGAACGGCATACTCGCCGCACCGGTCCGGTGGATGGGTAGCGCTTCTGATTATGTCGGGGGCTACTTCAACGCCGTGGAGGAGAACCGTCGGCTGCGTCGTCAGGTGGCCGAGCTCCAGCCCTGGCGTGACCAGGCCATCGCCTTGAAGAACGTCAACGCGCGCTATGAGGCGATGCTGGGGCTGCGGACGGAACCTCCCGTCGCGATGGCGACTGCCAGGTCGGTCTCCGAATCTCGAGGCCCCTTCAACCACGCGCGCCTGCTTGATGCCGGCTCAAGCCGCGGGGTGCGCATCGGAAATCCCGTCATCAACGAACACGGCCTGGTCGGTCGTATCGTCGGAACCACGGGGGGGATCAGCAGAATGCTGTTGGTCACGGACGTGGCCAGTCGTGTGCCCGTGTTGATTGATCGAACCGACGCCAGAGCGATCCTGACTGGTGACGGGTCCGGCAACCCAAGGCTTGAGTTTGTCAGGGGTGTCGGAGCGATCCAGCCCGGTGACCGTGTGCTGACGTCTGGTGATGGTGGCGGCATGCCGCGCGGTGTGCCGATCGGTGTCACTGCGCGCGGTATCGATGGTAGCTGGCGGGTCAAGCTTTTTAGCGACCGCGGTGCCATCGATTATGTGCGGGTGATGCTGTTCGAGGATTTCGGCCAGTTGGCCGATCCCGAAGCGCTCAATGCGCCGCCTTTGGCAGGCCTGTCGACGGCACCTGCCCCAGATGCTGCCCAGTCTGCGGCCATTGGTGACGCAGCCGCGCGGCGCGCACGGCAATCGGCTGCAGGGGCGCCACCGGCTACGACGACCGAGGCAATGGAGTGAGACGTCCTGTTGCTGTCAGGGTCGTCGGCTCCTTCGAGCTGGTGTTTCGACCGGCCTTGATCGCCATCGCCCTCACGATTGTCCTGGCCACCCCCGTCAAGCTCTTCGGCATGACCTTGCCGGAACCCGTCTTGCCCATGGTGCTCGCCTTTGCATGGCCGCTCATTCGGCCTTCGATGCTTTCACCAACGGTGTTGTTCGCCCTGGGTCTCTTTCTGGATATCTTCTGGGGGGGAACACTGGGGACATGGCCGTTGGCGCTGATGATCGTCTACGGTGTTGTTCTCGGCTCCCGGAACCTGTTGGCGGGCCAGGAAACCCAGGTCCTGTTCGCCTGGTATGCGGTCTGCACCGTCCTTGCCTTCATTCTGGCTTACCTCGTCGTCACCTTTGACGCGGGACGCCCCCCCAGTCTGCTGGCTCTGGTGCTCCAGGTCTTGCCGACACTTTTGCTGTTCCCTGTGGCCGACTGGATGGTCCAGCGGTTCGATGATGGTGATGTGCGCTTCCGATGAGCAGCGAACCGTCGATCTTCTTTTCCGATGTGAATGAGCGGCAAGGGTCGTTTCTGAGACGGACCTTTGTCGTGGGCGGTCTGACGGCCGTCGGCATCACGGCCCTCACTGTCCGCCTCGCTCAGCTTCAGGTGGTCCAGGCCCAGGAATACGCGACCCTGGCCAGCCAGAACCAGTTCAACTTCCGTATGGTGCCGCCGCCGCGCGGACGGATCCTTGACAGAAACGGTGTGGTCATCGCCGGTAACCGGCCGAGCTTCCGGGTGCTCGTGGTGCGCGACGAGACCAAGGATCTGGATCAGACTCTGGACCTCCTCGGCCAGCTCCTGCCCGACACTGTGGATCGTCGGCGATCCATCATTCGCGACGTCAATGCAGCCCCCCGGTTCTCGCCGGTACCCGTCAAGAGTGATCTGACCTGGGAGGAGTTCGCCCGGGTGAACATGTATGCCAACGAGCTACCCGGCGTGATGGCCGACATGAATGAGGCGAGATACTACCCGTTCGGTGGGGCCTTCGCCCATGTCGTTGGCTATGTCGCCAAACCCTCTGACCGCGATGTCCAGGCATACAAGGATCGGAATGAGGAGGTACCGCAGCTCCTCTACAATCCGGGTTTCCGGATCGGCCGGACCGGTGTGGAAAAGGCACTGGAATCCGACCTCCGCGGCGTTGAGGGTGGCAACCGGGTCGAGGTCGATGCCCGGGGCAGGGTCGTCGCCGAGGATGTCGGTGGGTCACGCCCCGCGATCCCCGGCAAGGACGTGGTGCTGACGCTCGACACTGACGTTCAGAACCGGGCGCTCGAGGTGTTCGGCGAAGAGGCCGGCGGTGCCGTCGTCATGGATGTCCGCAACGGCGACGTTCTTTGCATGGTTTCGGCACCTTCGTTTGACCCGAACCTGTTCGTCAACGGTATTCCAAGCTCGATGTACCGGCCTCTGGCGGACTATGAGCGCAGGCCGCTTCTTGACAAAGCGATCTACGGCACCTTCGCGCCGGGCTCGACATTCAAGCCAGTGACGGGCCTCGCGGCGCTCAAACGTGGGGCAAACCCGGATCGACGCATTGTTTGCAACGGGGGATACTTCCTCGGACGTCGGTTCGCCTGCCACGCCACGCATGGCTCGCAGAACATGCGCGAGGCGATCAAGAATTCCTGCAACGTCTACTTCATGACCATCGCCGTCGAGATGGGCCCCGATGCCATAGCCGAAACTGCGCGCGAGATGGGCTTTGGTCAGACGTTCGACATTGGAATCGACGGTCAGCGTCAGGGTCTGGTGCCGGATCGGGAGTGGCGGCGCCGCAATCCTGTCCGCGGGGATCCCGTCTGGTACCCGGGGGAAACACCCAGCTACGCGATCGGACAGGGTGCCCTGACGGTGAATGCCCTGCAGCTTGCAACCTATACCGCCCGGCTGGCCAACGGCCGGAAGGCCGTCATGCCCCGGCTGATCAAGAGTATCGACGGAGTAGAGCAGGGCGGTGCCAGTCGCTTTGCCGATCTGCCCTATGACGCTGCCCATATGCAGGTGCTCCGTGAAGGGATGGAGATGGTGACCGACGTGGGCGGCACCGGTTTCCGCAACAGTCAGCTAGGACTTGGGGCGGTCCGTATGGCCGGCAAGACCGGCACGGCTCAGTCGAGGAACTACGGGTCGGGTTCACGAAGCGGCGCGGGTCGACCCTGGTCCCAGAAGGACCACAACCTGTTCATCGCCTACGCCCCCATCGACAATCCGCGCTATGCCGTCTCGGTGATCGTGCAGCATGGCGGCATGGGCGGTGGCACGGCCGGCGCGCCTCGCGCCCGAGAGATCATGAAGGTCGTGCTGCTGAAGGACGACGAGATTCGCCAGCGCATCGAACGCGAGGGCTTTGCTGAAACTCCGGATGATCCTGGAGCTCATGGCTCTGAAAGCCTGGCGCCAGAGGGACCAGTACGAACGACGGTCGCCCCTTCGACGGAAGATCCGGGGCCTCGTCCCTATCAATCGGAAGCCGCGCAATGACTGCTTCTGCGCTTACACGGCCTGGCGAACGGGATCGGCTCTCGACAAAGCTGTCGGAGCTGGACTGGCGGTTGATCGCCCTGCTGTCGATTGTCGCGATGGTGGGTACAGCCATGCTGTACTCCATCGCCGGAGGGTCTTGGCAGCCCTGGGCCATCGATCATCTGCTGCGTTTTGGCGCGATGCTGGTCGTGATGATCGGCCTCGCCATGGCTCACCCCAAATGGTGGTTCCGTGCCGCCTATCCGCTCTATGGCCTGGTCCTGCTGCTTGTCCTGATGATCGAGTTCACGCCGCTGGGCTACGAACCGGCGGGTGCTGGCGCGAAGAACTGGTTGAACCTCGGCTTCATCCGCATTCAGCCAGCCGAGTTCGTCAAGCTGGGGCTCGTTCTGGCTCTGGCCCGCTGGTACCACGACCATACAGCCCAGGAGGCGCGCTGGTCCTGGAAGCTGATTTTCCCGGCTGGCATGATCGGCCTGCCTTTCCTGCTTGTCGCCAAGCAGCCCGATCTTGGCTCTGCGATGATCATCGGTCTGACGGGAGCCGCCGTCATGTTCGTGGCCGGACTAAGCTGGAAGGTGATTGCGGCCGGAGGCCTGGCCGCCGTGGTGACGCTTCCGCCGTTCGTCATGTTCGGCATGCACGACTATCAGCGCAATCGGGTTCTCACGTTTCTGAGCCCGGAGTCCGACCCCTCGGGCACCGGCTACAACATCATCCAGTCCAAGATCGCCCTGGGGTCGGGAGGACTTCTTGGGCGAGGCTATGGCCTGGGAAGCCAGAGTCAGCTCGAGTTCCTGCCGGAGCGGGAGACAGACTTCATCTTCTCCACTGTCGCCGAAGAGTTCGGGTTTGTCGGCTCGTTTGCCGTGTTGGCATGCTACATCGCCATCATCCTGATTGCCCTGCGCATCGCTTCCCTGGCGCACAGCCATTTCGCGAGGATCGGCGCAGCCGGCATGACGGCCTTCTTCGCGATTTTCGTGCTGATCAACGGGGCCATGGTCATGGGACTTGCGCCGGTCGTGGGGGTGCCCATGCCACTGCTCTCGTATGGTGGCTCGTCGATGATGACCATCATGATCGGCTTTGCCCTCGTGCTGTCGACCCGCGTGCACCGCTACGCCGAACTTCCCAAGGGGTATGGCCTTGTCTGAGCGGCCCTAGAGCGTCGCAGCCCAGTCGGTTCCACGCACCAGACTGTCGACAATGCCGGGTTCCGACGACGCATGGCCGGCGTCCGGGACGATGTCCAACGTGGCCTCTGGCATGGCGTTTTTCAGCGCCCACGCGCTGGCCAAGGGCGTCACGACATCGAACCGACCCTGGGCGATCCACATCGGGACATGGCGGATGCGACCGATGTTCTTGAGCAGCCAGCCTTCCTCCGGGAAGAACCCTCCATTGGTGAAGTACCAGTTCTCGATGCGTGCGAAGGCCAGCGCAAACTCAGGCTCGGCGAACTTGTCCGGGCGGGCGGCAGGCCCCTCCACGCTGACAGTCTCCCCCTCCCAGCTGGACCACGCCACATGACGTGACCCCCGTTTCTCATCCAGCCATAACGAGAGTCCTAGGTTGATCTGAGCTGTGATCGGCTGGGTTGGCA
>JAIERG010000094.1 GCA_019747095.1 Caulobacteraceae bacterium
CTTCGCAGTCGCCTTCGCGGCGGGTTTGGCCGGGGTCTTGGCAACGGGGGCCTTGGACGACGCAGCGGGCTTCGCGGCCGGTGCGGCCTTGACGGCTGGCTTCGCTGTCGGGGCCTTGGTCGTCGCCTTTGCCGCTGGTGCGGCCTTGGCGGCCGGCGCGGCCTTGGCGGCGGGAGCCTTGGCTGCCGGTGCCTTCGCCGCCGGTGCTTTCACTGCCGGTGCCTTGGCACTGGTCTTGGCCGGAGCAGCCTTTGCGGCTGTCGCCGACTTGGCGGCCGGAGCCTTGGCGGCGGCGGTCGTGGATTTCGCGGTCGACTTCGCAGCCGGTTTCGGCTTGGAAGCGGCGGACGCTTTGGACGCAGCAGTAGACGGTGACTTGGCCATGTATTCCCCGACCCCTCGGTTGAAAGCGACACGACCGGTTGGGCAGGAGCCGGGCGTGTTCGTGATTGTATCGATTCGCAATGATAGCGAGGTTTGCTGAATGTCCCAAAACCCCGTGCAGATCATCGCCCGCGGCCCCCGGGCTGTCGCGGAGGCCGCCGCCTCCGCCATCGACGTGACCCCTCTGCTGGAGGGCGCGACCTACTCCATCCTGGAGGAGGATGAAGATCGCGGGATCTGGCGCATCGACGCCTTCCCGACCTCTGACGAGGAAGCCGAGGGGCTCCGGGCGGTGCTGGCCGAGTATGGTGATCTGGTCGTCACGACCGAGGAACTGGCCGACGCCGACTGGCTGGCCATGTCGCTGTCGGGTCTGCCGCCGGTGAGGGCGGGGCGATTCTTCGTCTACGGCGCCCATGATCGCGGGCGTGCGCCGGCGTCGACGGTGAACCTGCGGATCGAGGCGGGGGCCGCCTTCGGCACGGGGCACCACGGCACGACCACCGGGTGCCTGATGGCCTTCGACGATCTGCTCAAGCGCGAGCGCTTCGAGCGCGTGCTGGATGTCGGCTGTGGCACGGGCGTGCTGGCCATAGCGGCGGCCCGGACCGGTAGCCGGGTCGCCGTCGGCACCGACATCGACCCGGTCTCGGTCCGCATCGCCAATGAGAACGCCACCCTGAACCGGGCCAAGTGCCGCTTCTTCCACGCTTCGGGTCTGGACGACCGCCGCATCCGGGCGGAGGCCCCCTACGACCTGGTCTTCGCCAACATCCTCGCCCCGCCGCTGGTCGCCCTGTCTCAGGACATCAAGCTGGCGCTGAGAATCGGCGGCGTCGCGGTGTTGTCTGGCTTGCTGCGGACACAGGAACGCCGCGTGACGGCGGCCTATCTCTCGCGCGGGTTCCGGCTGGAGAGCCGTATCCGCCGCGACGCCTGGAGCGCGCTCGTATTGAGGCGGGTGGGGTGACGGCGTAAGCGAAGGCCATGCGCCAGACCTTTGACGAAACGACCGATCCGTCCTTCGGGGCGAAACATCTGCCCCTTGTCCGCGCCGCCATGGCCGAGCAGGGGCTGGACGGCTTCCTCGTTCCGCACGAGGACGAGCATCAGAACGAATACCTGCCGGAGGCCAACGACCGCCTCGCCTGGCTGACAGGCTTCACCGGTTCGGCGGGCGCGGGCGTGGTCTTGCAGGACCGCGCCGCTGTCTTCACCGACGGCCGCTATACCGTTCAGGTCAAGGCCCAGGTCGATGCCGGCCAGTTCGAGTTGCGCGACCTGGTGGACGGCGGCGTGCCCGCCTATCTGGAGCAGGCACCCAGGGGCGCCGTGATCGGCTACGACCCGCGCCTGCACAGCCCTGACGCCCTGGCCACACTGCGGCGCGCGGCCCTAAGGGCTGGGGCCGAGTTGAAGCCGGTCGAGGCCAACCCCGTCGATCTCGCCTGGGGCGACGATCGACCCGCTCAGCCGACCGCGCCAGTCGTGCCCCATGCCGAGCGCCATTCCGGCGAGAGCAGCGCCTCCAAGCGCGCCCGTATCGGCGAGGCGGTCGCCAAGGCTGGGGCCGACGCGGCCGTGCTGACCGCGCCCGCGTCGATCGCCTGGCTGTTCAATGTACGCGGCGGAGATGTCATCCGGACGCCGCTGCCGCTGGCCCAGGCCATCTTGGAGACGGACGGCCGGGCCCGGCTGTTCCTTGACCCCGCCAAGGTCACGAACGAACTGCCGGGCTGGCTGGGCGACGCGGTCCAGCTCGAGGCACCCGACGCTCTGGCTTCCGCGCTGGAGGCGCTCAGCGGTCGCCGCGTGCTGATCGACCCCGCCCAGTCCTCGGCCTGGTACTTCGACCGTCTGGAGACGGCGGGGGCGGCGATCGTGCGCGCCATGGACCCCTGCACACTCCCCCGCGCGACCAAGAACGCCGTCGAGATCGAGGGTAGCCGCCAGGCCCACATCCGCGACGGAGCGGCGCTGGCCCGCTTCCTTCACTGGGTCGATACGGTCGCCCAGGTTCAGCTGCCCGATGAGCGCGCGGTCGTCGAGGCGCTGGAGCGATTCCGCGAGGAGACCGGCGCTCTGAAGGACCTCAGCTTCGACACCATCGCAGGCGTCGGTCCGAACGCGGCGCTGCCGCACTACCGGCCCGTGACCCGGACGATCCGCCGGATGGAACGGGGCTCGTTGCTGCTCGTCGACGGCGGGGGCCAATATCTGGACGGCACCACCGACGTGACGCGCACCATGGCCATCGGCGAACCGTCGCAGGATCAGCGCCGCATGTTCACCCTGGTGCTCAAGGGGCATATCGCGATGGCGACCGTCCGCTTCCCGGCCGGGACGACGGGGCATCAGCTGGACGCGCTCGCCCGCCTGCCGATGTGGATGGCCGGCCTGGACTACGACCACGGCACCGGACATGGCGTCGGCTCCTACCTGGGCGTCCACGAGGGTCCGCAACGCATCGCCAAGGCGGTGAACACCCAACCTCTCCTGCCGGGCATGATCGTCTCCAACGAGCCCGGCTACTACCGCGAGGGCCATTGGGGCATCCGCATTGAGACTCTGCAGGTCGTCACTCCTGCCGAGCCGATCCCCGGCGGCGAGCGGCCGATGCACGGCTTCGAGCAACTGACCTTCGCCCCTCTGGACCGTCGTCTGGTCGATGTCGATCTGCTGACCGCCGCCGAGCGAGCCTACGTCGACGCCTATCA
The DNA here is from genome assembly GCA_019747095.1 of Caulobacteraceae bacterium. Classification (GTDB taxonomy): domain Bacteria; phylum Pseudomonadota; class Alphaproteobacteria; order Caulobacterales; family Caulobacteraceae; genus Brevundimonas. Next base: position 3,102 of record JAIERG010000094.1, read on the forward strand.
TGCGGAGACCTGGGCCAAGGTTGGTCCGTTGCTGGACGGCGATGTCAAGGCCTGGCTGGAGGCTCAGTGCCGTCCGCTGTGACCGGTCAGGCGGTCTCTTCCAGCCGCGCCGCCAGCGCCAGCATGTCCGCCCACGCCTGGCGCTTGGCCTGGGGCTGACGCAGAAGAAACGCTGGATGCAGCGTCGCCAGCACGGGCGCTGAAACATTTCCCTCTGCCAGACGCCACTCGCGCCACTGGCCTCGGATCCGCAGGATGCCCTCATCGGTTCGCAGCACCGACCGCGCTGCGGCCGCGCCGAGCAGCAAAACAGCCTTCGGCCTCAGGATCGCGAAGGCGCGCTCCACGAACGGCGCGCAGACCGCCTGTTCATCGGGCGTCGGCGTGCGATTTCCCGGCGGACGCCAGAAGACGGTGTTGGTGATGAAGACCCGGTCCGTGAGACCCGCAGCCGCCAGCATCTTGTCCAGCAGCTTGCCGGCCCGACCGACGAAGGGCTGTCCTGCCGCGTCCTCGTCAGCACCCGGTCCCTCGCCGATGACCAGCAACGGTGCCTGCGGGTCGCCGCGCCCGAACACGGCCTGGCGCGCCCCCATGCCCCGTAAGGGACAGCCTTGAAACGCAGCGACGGCTTCGGCCAACGCCTCCAGCGTCTCGGCATTGGCGGCTAGCCTTCGAGCCTCCGTCACCGCGTCGCCGGTGTCGACGACCGGAGCCACCGACGCCGTCGCCTTGGCCACGGCCTTCAGCGCCGGGGCCACTACGATGGTCCGATCCTGCGGCACCTCTTCGAAACACGCGTCCACACCCGCGTCGCGCCAGAAGGCGAGCAGGCTTTCGATCGCAGCGATGTCGCGGGCTTCGGCGTTCATGGGACTGCGTCAGGGATAAGCCTTGACCGCCCTCGCGTCACCTTCCGATAAGGGGCGAACAGACAAATCAACGAAGGTGCTCATGGCCCAAGCCATCGAAGGCGGTGCCGCGTCCCCCGCCCAGGAAGCCATCCTTGACAACCTGCCGCCTCTGGAGGCGCTTCAGGGCGTCGAGCGCGACGTCATGGAGTACGACGTCGTCATCGTCGGCGGCGGCCCGGCCGGCCTCGCTTCGGCGATCCGACTGAAGCAACGTGCGGCCGCCGACGGCCATGAGATTTCGGTCGCGGTTCTCGAGAAGTCGGCAGAGGTCGGGGGGCACATCCTGTCGGGTGCGGTCATTGATCCGCGTGCCCTGACCGAGCTCTTCCCGGACTGGAAGGCCATGGGCGCGCCGTTGGAGACGCCGGTCACCGAGGACCGCTTCATTCTGCTGGGACCCATGGGTCAGGCCAGCCTGCCGATGTGGGCCCTGCCGCCCATGATGCATAACGATGGCTGCTACATCGCCTCGCTGGCCAATGTCTGCCGCTGGCTGGGCGAGCAGGCGGAAGGGCTTGGCGTCGAGGTCTACCCCGGCATGGCCGCCAGCCATGTCGTCTGGGAAGAGGGCACCGGCCGGGTCAAGGGCGTGGTCGCGGGCGTGTTCGGCATCGACAAGCACGGCCAGCCGACCGGCGACTTCCAGCCCGGCATCGAGCTGCATGGCAAATACGTCTTCATCGCCGAGGGCGTTCGCGGGTCGCTCGCCAAGACCATCATCGCCCGCCACGAGCTGGCGAAAGGCAAGGAGCCGCAGAAGTTCGGGATCGGCCTGAAGGAGCTGTGGCAGGTGCCGCCGGAGAAGCACCGCCCGGGCCTGGCCCAGCACACGACCGGATGGCCGCTCGACGAGCACACCGGCGGCGGCAGCTTCATGTACCACTTCGGGGACAACTACGTGGCCGTCGGCTACGTCGTGCACCTGAACTACAAGAACCCGCACCTGTCGCCGTTCGACGAGTTCCAGCGGTTCAAGCACCACCCCGCCATCGCCGAACACCTGGAGGGCGGCACCCGCATCTCCTATGGCGCGCGCGCCATCACCGAGGGCGGGTTCCAGTCCGTGCCGAAGCTGGCCTTCCCCGGCGGGGCGCTGATCGGCTGCTCGGCGGGGTTCGTCAACGTGCCGCGCATCAAGGGCAGCCACAACGCCATGAAGACCGGCATGCTGGCCGCCGATGCCGCCTACGACGCCGTCATGGCCGGGCGCGCGGGCGACGAACTGGTCGAGTACCAGGCCGCCTATGAGGCCAGCTGGGTCTACAAGGAGCTGAAGCAGGTGCGGAATGCCAAGCCCCTGCTGTCGAAGTTCGGAACGACGCTGGGCGGGGCGCTGGGTGTGTTCGACCTCTGGTGCCAGAGCCTGACAGGCGGCCTGTCCGTCTTCGGCACCCAGAAGCACGGCAAGACCGATGCCGCTTCGACCGAGCCGGCGGCCAAGCACAAGCCGATCGCCTACCCCAAGCCGGACGGAAAGCTGTCGTTCGACAAGCTGTCGAGCGTCTTCATCTCCAACACCAACCACGCCGAGGAACAGCCTGCCCATCTGAAGCTGATCGATCCCGACAAGCCGATCCGGGTCAATCTGCCGATCTATGGCGAGCCCGCGCGGCTTTACTGTCCGGCGGGCGTGTACGAGGTCGTATACGCCGACGAGGCGACGAAGACGGATCCCCGCTTCGTCATCAACGCCCAGAACTGCGTCCACTGCAAAACCTGCGACATCAAGGATCCGTCGCAGAACATCGTCTGGACGACGCCCGAGGGCGGTGGCGGACCGAACTATCCAAACATGTGACGCGCAGTGGGGGAGGGGCCTTGCCGTCGCCGCATAAGCCGGGGAATGTCGTGCCATGCGTCTGACTGCTCTCCCCACGATCCTTCTGGCCGCCACGGTGCTCGGGGGAGCTGCGCTGGCCCAGGACGGCCCACCCCCCCGCATTCAGGATGTTCTGCCGGAACCGCCTCCGCCGCCGCTGATCGTGGTCGGGGAAGGTGAAGAGACGCCGCCCCCGACCATTGACGCCATCCCCAGCGTGTGGGCCCCCTCCCCGCGCGATGATGACAACCGGACGGCCTATGGCTTGTTTCTGTCTGGTCGCTCCGCCCTGTCCCAGGGCGAGTTTGAGCAGGGTGCGTCGTTTCTGAGCGCGGCTCAGAATCTGACGCCCGAACAGCCCTCCGTAACCGAGCAGGCCACAACCGCGGCGCTTCTGGCCGGTGATCTCCGCTTTGCGGCACGTGCGGCGTCGGCGGAGGTCAGCCTGTCGGCTGCGATCAGGGAAGCAGCCGAGCTCGTCTCGGCCGTTCTCGATTTCGAGCGCGGCGACGCGCGCCGAGCCATCACACGTCTGAAGGCCGATCCTGTCAGCGCGCCTCACGCCCGTGCCGGAGCCCTCGTGTTGCCCTGGATCGCGGCAGCCGCTGGCGACTGGGAGACGGCGCTCGCCGAGCCGAACCCGGCGGGCGATCCCCTGGGCGTCGTCTTCGGCCGGTACAACCGCTCCCAGTTGCTCGAGCACCGTCGCCGCTACGAAGACGCTGAAACGGTTCTCCGGGCCCTCGTCGACAACCCGCGGACCGCGCCGGTCTTTCGCGTTTCCTACGGCGAGTTTCTTGAGCGTCGGGGTCGACGCGACGAGGCGCTGAGGATCTACGACGCGGCGATCGCGGCCGGTTCGGCGGACCCTGCGCTTTCGCTTGCTCGGGAACGGGCCGCAAGGCCCGGTCGCCCGCCGGCTCTGCCCAGTTTGCGAGAGGGCGCGGCAGAAGCCCTGGTCATCGCCGCGCGCCAGGCTTCATCAGAGAACGCGGATCAGTTCGCGGTGGTCTACCTCCGGTTGGCTGTCGCCCTGGAGCGCACTCCGGAAACGCTTTATCTGCTCGGGCAGACAGCCACGCAGGAAGAGGATCTTCGCGATCTCGGTCTGTCGGTGCTGGCCCAGGTCCCTGAGCGGCCTGCCGAGGTTCATGCCGCCGCCCGTGTGCAGATGGGCCTGACGCTGGCGGCGCAAGATCGCCGCGAGGAAGCGCTCGCATCGTTTCTCATGGCCCAGCGGTCGTCGCCAACGGATCCCCGCATCGCGCAGATCGCAGTGGGACAGCTCATGCAACTGAGACGTTATGAGGAGGCCCTGACCCTGCTGAATGGGCCCCTGCTGAACACGGCGGATCAGTCGGCGGACATTCGTTTTCTTCGAGGCGCTGCCTACGAGTCCCTGGGGCGCATTCCGGAGGCCGAGGCCGAACTCTGGACGGCCCTGCAGTCGGCGCCAAACGAACCGGTCTATCTCAACTATCTCGGCTACCTCTGGGTCGACTCTGGCCGGCGGGTGGCCGAGGGTGCGGAAATGATCGCGCGCGCCCACGCTGCCGATCCCGAGGACGGCAACATCCAGGACAGCCTCGGCTGGGCCCAGTTCCGGCAGGGGCAGTACGAGATCGCCGTTGAGACGCTGGAGCAGGCGGTGGCCAAGGAACCCGCCAACGCCGAGATCAACGATCATCTGGGTGACGCCTACTGGATGGTCGGTCGTCGCCGTGAGGCCGGATTTCAGTGGAGCCGCGTGCTCACGCTCGATCCCGACGCCGAACGGCGCGCGGCGGTTGAGCGCAAGTTGGTCGATGGGCTTACTCCCGAGGCGAGTGTCGGAGCCGGCCTCTGACACCGTTGAGCGCGCTCGCGCCTGCCAAGGTCAACCTGTTCCTGCACGTCGGCCCGCTTGCGGCAGACGGCTATCACCCGCTCAGCAGCCTCGTGGCCTTCGCTGACGTCGGGGACGTCGTGACCGTCTCGCGCGGCGACCGGCTGTCGCTGGCGGTGACCGGGCCCTTCGGCGCGGCGCTGGCCCGAGAGGGGGACAATCTGATCCTGCGCGCGCTCAGGGCTCTGGGTGACGCGGCCGGCATAGGCGAGCCCCGGTTGGCCGTGACGCTGGACAAACGATTGCCGATCGCGGCCGGGCTGGGTGGAGGGTCATCGGATGCCGCCGCCGCCCTGCGTCTGGCGGATCGCGCGCTGTCGCTCGGCATGGACGAGGCCGCCCTGGCCGAGGTCTCTCGCGTCATCGGCGCGGATGGGCCGATGTGCCTGCGCGCCCGCACGGCCTGGGCCGAGGGGATCGGCGATGTCCTGACCGACGCACCGGAGATGCCGGGCCTGCCCGTCCTTCTGGTCAACCCCGGCGTTCCCTCGCCGACCGGCGCGGTCTACCGGGCCTATGACGCGGGCGGAGCGGGGCAGGCGGACCGGCCGCCGGATCCGGCCATCTGGAAACTGCCCGAGGTGGTCTCGTGGCTCGCGCGACAGCGAAACGATCTGCAAGCGCCGGCAATCGGCCTTCAGCCCGAGATCGGAAGGGCGCTGGACGCGCTGGGCGAGAGTGAAGGGCTCATGCTTGCACGCATGAGCGGGTCAGGCGCGACCGTGTTCGGTGTTTTTGGATCGCTGGATGAAGCGCGAGACGCCGGGACACGCCTCAGGTCGCAGTATCCCGGCTGGTGGCTCAGTTCCTGCATTTTGGGTGCGGGTAACGGCAACGCTTGAGATTGAGGCCATCACGGGGCGTCAATCCGACAATCCAGGGGAGATTGCCCAGAGTTCATCCCGAGCTGTGCCTTAGTTTCCGAAAAGATGCGTAGCAGTGGAACCGGCCGCAGGTGATACGCCTTGTTGGTCCTGTAACATTGAGTAACGGACCGCGACGCCTTATCCTCCCCGGCGGTCCGTGCAGCATTGAAAAGGATACTGTCATGCTTCGCGCTCGACTGCTGACTGCTACTGCCGCCGTCGCCCTGTTCGGCGCCGGTGCCGCCTTCGCCCAGGACGCCGCGCCCGCCCAGACGGCCCCGGCCCAGCCCGCCGCCGAGGCTACGGCCCAGGCCCAGACCCCGGCTTCGACCAATACGGTCGTGGATGTGCTGCGTGAGCGCGGCGAGTTCTCGACCCTGCTGTCGGCGCTGGATGCGGCGCAGCTGACCGACACGCTGCGGACCCAGCCGGCGGTCTCGATCTTCGCCCCGACCGACTCGGCCTTCGCGGCCCTGCCGGAAGCCGAGCGCACGCGCCTGCTGGATCCGGCCAACGTGAATGAGCTGCGCCAGCTGCTGCTCTACCATGTGATCGTCGCCGACGTGAACTCGAGCCAGATCGAGGGGGCCCTGGGCGGCGTTGAGACGGCGGCCCGCACCCAGGTCCAGCTGGACGGCACCGGCGACGCCATCAAGGTCGATGCCGCCACGGTGACCAAGGCCGATATCGACGCGGGCAACGGCGCGATCTTCGTCATCGATCGCGTGTTGAACCCGGCCCAGTCGCTGGTCGCCACGGGTGACGCTGAAGAGGCGACCACGCCTCCGGCCGCCGATGCCGCCGCGACGCCGCCGGTCTCGGACGAGGTCGAGCCGGTCGCCCCGGCTGACGACGCCACCACGACCGATGACGGCATGGAAGCCGACACCGACGCGGGCGAAGTCGCGCCGCCGACCAACCCGGCTCCGCAGGCCACGACTGGCGTGGATGCCGAGATCAAGGCTCCGAACGGTGAAGTCGCGACCTCGGTCGAGACCGTCGCCTCGCCGCCCGTTCCAAATCCCACGGACGGTCAGCAGGACGACACGACCGAAACCGAAGAGCCGCAGTCCTAAGCGGGTTTTCGTCCCCACCTCTTGAGAGGTCCGGTTGAGTTGGGAGGCGGCGGGCTCTAGGGTCCGCCGCCATTCCTCTTGCGCCTGCGAAGACCGCCTTGAAACAGACCGAACCGCTCGCCTTCCAGGACCTGATCCTGACCCTGCACCGCTACTGGGGTGACCAGGGCTGCGCCATCCTCCAGCCCTACGACATCGAGGTCGGCGCCGGAACGCTGCACCCGGCGACGGTGCTCCGCGCGCTCGGCAAGAAGCCTTGGAAGGCCGCCTACGTCCAGCCCAGCCGCCGCCCCGGCGACGGCCGGTATGGCGAAAACCCCAACCGGCTTCAGCACTATTATCAGTATCAAGTCATTCTGAAGCCGAACCCGGACGATCTGCAGGACCTGTATCTGAACAGCCTGAAGGCGATCGGGATCGATCCCAAGCTGCACGACATTCGTTTCGTGGAGGACGATTGGGAGAACCCGACGGTCGGCGCCTGGGGCCTGGGCTGGGAGGTCTGGTGCGACGGGATGGAGGTGACGCAGTTCACCTATTTCCAGGGCGTCGGCGGCATCGAGGTCGACGTGGTGTCGGGCGAGCTGACCTATGGGCTGGAGCGCCTGGCGATGTACGTCCAGGGCGTTGATAACGTTTACGATCTGAAGTTCACCAAGGAAGGCACGACCTACGGCGAGGTGTTCCTGGAGAACGAGCGCCAGCAGTCGGAAGCCAACTTCCACGGCTATGACGTCGACGGGCTGAAGCGCCGGTTCGAGGACATGGTGGCGGAGGTGTCGCGGCTCCTGGCCATGACGGGGCCGCAGGGGCAGGCGCTGGTTCTGCCGGCCTATGACCAGGTGCTGAAGGCCAGCCACCTGTTCAACCTGATGGATGCGCGCGGCGCGATCGCCGTGGCCGAAAGGCAAAGCTACATCGGCCGCATCCGGGACCTGTGCAAGGCATGCGCCCTGGCCTGGGTCGAAGAAGAAAAGAGGGCTGCGTAATGCCCCAGCTTCTTCTCGAACTCTTCTCCGAGGAAATCCCCGCGCGGATGCAGGCGCAGGCCGCGCGCGATCTGGAGCGCATGGCGGGCGAGCGGCTGAAGGCGGCGGGGCCGGCCTTTGAGGCCCTGACGACGTTCGCGGGGCCCCGGCGTCTGACGCTGGTGGTCGAGGGTCTGCCCGCTGCGACGCCGGATCGGTCCGAGGAGCTCAAGGGGCCCAAGGCCTCGGCACCGGAACAGGCGCTTGAGGGGTTTTTGCGCAAGACCGGCCTGACGCGGGAGCAGCTGATCGAGCGGGACGGGATCCTGTTCGCTGTGATCGAGCAAAAGGGGCGCGCGACCGCTGACCTGATCCCCGAGATGGTCGAGGGGATCATCCGCAACTTCCCCTGGCCGAAGTCGATGCGCTGGGGGACGGGCAGCCTCACCTGGGTGCGGCCGCTGAAGCGGATCGTCTGCCTGTTCGACGGCGCGGTCGTGCCGTTCGCGGTCGAGGGCATCGAGAGCGGCGACGTGACCGAGGGCCATCGCTTCATGGGCACGGGTCATCCGCTGAAGGTGCGGTCGTTCGAGGACTACCGGAAACAACTGGAGGACAACTTCGTCCTGCTGGACCAGGCTGATCGAAAGCTCCGCATCGTCGAGGGTGCCAAGGCTGTATGCCATGCGCGAAACCTCGAGATGATCGACGACGACGGCCTGCTGGAAGAGGTCTCCGGTCTGGCGGAATGGCCGACGCCGATTTTGGGCGACATGGACCCGTCCTTCCTTGATCTGCCGCCGGAGGTGATCCGGCTGTCGATGAAGACGCACCAGAAGTATTTCGCCGTGCGTGATCCGGCGACGGGAGGGCTGGCCCCCAACTTCGTCGTCGTGGCCAACGTCGAGGCGACGGACGGGGGCAAGGCGCTGGCCGCCGGCAACAGCCGCGTGCTGTCGGCGCGCCTGAACGACGCCCGCTTCTTCTGGGACGAGGACCGCAAGGTCGGCTTCGACACCTGGCTGAAGAAGCTGGAGGGCGTGACCTTCCACGCCAAGCTGGGGACCATGGCCGAGCGGGTGGAGCGGATCGCCGCCCTGGCCCGCGAGATCGCGCCGCTGGTCGGGGCCGATCCGGATCAGGCGGAACAGGCCGCGCGGCTGGCCAAGGGCGACCTGGCGTCCGGCATGGTCGGGGAGTTCCCGGAGCTGCAAGGGATCATGGGCGGCTACTACGCTCGTGCCGAGCACGGCGACGCCATCGCCGACGCCATCCGCGACCACTACAAGCCGCAGGGCCCGAACGACACGGTCCCGACTGCACCGCTGACGGTGGCGGTGGCACTCGCCGACAAGCTGGACACGCTGGTTGGCTTCTTCGCCATCGACGAGAAGCCCACGGGGTCGAAGGACCCGTTCGCGCTACGACGGGCGGCGTTGGGGGTGATCCGGCTGGTGCTGGATAATTGGGTTCGAGTTGGGGTCAAGAGCGTCATCGAGACTGCGGCTTGGCTTCCGGTGGAACAGTGGTCCGAGGGATTGGCTCTTGCCGCCTCCGAGGCGACAGACGCGCTCGTCGACGGACAGGTCGTCCAATCTCGCCAGTGGCAGGAGGTCAAAGGACGAGCTGATGGAGCTCAACTTCCCTTCGGGATTGACCGAGTCTTCCTCCAGCACGGTATGTTCTTGGGCGATGACGATCAGCCAATAAGCCGGGGAGTAGCTGTTCATCTTTCTACTTTCGCCACGAGAGAGTTCCTCGCTCCGTCTGCGGTTGTGGTGGACCTCCTCGCGTTCTTCGCCGACCGCCTGAAGGTTCTCCTCCGCGATCAGGGCAAGCGGCACGATCTCGTGGACGCCGTGTTCGCGCTGGGCGACGATGACCTGGTGCGGATCGTGCGGCGGGTCGAGGCGCTGGACGCCTTCCTCGCCACCGACGATGGGGCGAACCTGCTGGCGGGCTACAAGCGGGCGTCCAACATCCTCAAGGCCGAGGAGAAGAAGGGGCCGCTGCCGGTTGGGGCGGTCGGGACCGGCCTGCCCAACCAGCCCGAGGCCGAGACGACGCTGGCCTTCGCCGTCGAGCGGGCGCGGGGCGCAGTCGCTCAGGCCCTGGACACCGAGGACTTCGCCGCCGCCATGACGGCGCTAGCGGGGCTGCGGGCCCCGGTCGACGCCTTCTTCACCGACGTGATGGTCAACTCCGACGTCCCCGCCGAGCGCGAGAACCGGCTGAAGCTGCTGGGTCAGGTGCGCGAGGTCATGGGCCGGGTCGCCGACTTCGGACAGGTGGCGGGGTAGGGGAGCAAGAACCTCTCCGTCTCCTCCCCGCGCCGAAGGCGGGGGGAGGTGGCTCGAAGCCGAAGGCGGAGACACGGAGGGGTTCTTCAGCCGCGGATGCGGGTCTCGGCATTCGTTCTGATCCACGTCAGGACGCCGTCGAGGTTGACCCTCACATCCTCCGCCGACACGCGAAGCACCTGGATGTCCTGCTTCGCCAACCAGGCGGTGCGTCGGCGGTCGTGTTCCGAGCGTTCCGGATCTCCGTGCTGCTGACCATCGACCTCGACCGCCAGTCGAGCTTCCGGGCAGTAGAAGTCCAGGACGTAGGCTCCCAGGGGATGCTGGCGGCGGAACTTGAGGCCGGCGCTCTGCTTGCCCTTCAGGCTCACCCACAGGCGGGCCTCTGGCGGTGTGAGGGTGCGTCGTGAAACTCTCGCTCTGCTCACCGCGCCTTGGGCCGACAAAGAACCCCTCCGTCTCTCCGCCGTCGGCTCCGAGCCACCTCCCCCCGCCTTCGGCGCGGGGAGGAGACTTTGCCGTCGCGTCTCCTCCCCATCGCTATGCGACAGGGAGGAGACGTCAAGGATCACCCTTTGTTACAACCCGGCCTCGCCTTCGCGGTTGCAGCGCGCTAGTCAGGGCCGAATCCCGAGCGGGGCCAACCCGCCATCGATCCTCAGGGGCTGACGAATGACCAAGTGGGTGTACGGCTTCGGCGGGGGTTCCGCCGACGGTGATGCGTCGATGAAGAACCTGCTGGGCGGCAAGGGCGCGAACCTGGCCGAGATGTCCTCGCTGGGCCTGCCGGTGCCGCCGGGCTTCACCATCACAACCGAGGCCTGCGTCCACTACTATTCGAACGGCCAGCAGTATCCCGACGGCCTGCGCGAACAGGTGGCCGAGGGGCTGAAGTCCGTCGAGGGGATCGTCGGCAAGACCTTTGGTGACGCGTCCAACCCCCTGCTGGTTTCGGTGCGCTCGGGCGCCCGGGCGTCGATGCCGGGCATGATGGACACGGTGCTGAACCTGGGTCTGAACGACGAGACGGTCGAGGGACTGGCGGCCCTGTCGGGCGATCGGCGGTTCGCTTTCGACAGCTATCGCCGCTTCATCACCATGTATTCCAGCGTCGTCCTGGGCATGAGCCACGACGATTTCGAGGAGGTTCTGGACGACCACAAGGATCGTCTGGGCGTCACCGTTGATACCGACCTGAAGGCTTCCGACTGGGAAAAGGTCGTCGCCGAATACAAGGCCGTGGTCGAGCGCGAGCTGGGTCGTCCCTTCCCGCAGGACCCGCATGAACAGCTCTGGGGCGCGGTCTCGGCCGTTTTCGCCAGCTGGATGAACGATCGGGCCAAGTTCTATCGCCGCATGCACGACATTCCAGAGAGCTGGGGCACGGCGGTCAACGTCCAGTCGATGGTGTTCGGCAACATGGGCGAGACGTCAGCCACCGGCGTCGCCTTCACCCGGAACCCCTCGACGGGCGAAGCCAAGCTGTACGGCGAATTCCTGATCAACGCCCAGGGCGAGGACGTGGTCGCGGGCATCCGCACGCCGCAATCCCTGACCAGGGCCGGGCGCGAGGAGATGGGCGAAACGGCCCCCTCGATGGAAGAGGCCATGCCCGAGGTCTTCGGCCAGTTCGTCGACGTGGTCGGCAAGCTGGAGCGGCACTATCGCGACATGCAGGACATCGAGTTCACGGTCGAGCAGGGCCGGCTGTGGATGCTGCAGACCCGTAACGGCAAGCGGACCGCCAAGTCGGCGCTCAAGGTCGCGGTCGATCTGGCCAGCGAGGGCCTGATCACCCAGGAGGAGGCGATCAGCCGGGTCGAGCCCTCGGCGCTGGATCAACTGCTGCACCCGACTCTGGACCCGAACGCGGCCCGCACGGTCGTGGCGCAGGGCCTGCCGGCCTCGCCCGGCGCGGCGACCGGCAAGATCGTGTTCGACGCCGATGAGGCCGAGCGGCTGAGCCAGCTGGGCGACGCCGTCATTCTGGTCCGCGAGGAGACCTCGCCGGAGGACATCCACGGCATGCATGCGGCGCGGGGCATCGTCACGGCGCGCGGCGGCATGACCAGCCACGCGGCCGTCGTCGCACGCGGCATGGGACGCCCCTGCGTGTCCGGTGCCGGCGAAATCCATATCGACGAGAAGGCCGGGACGTTTACCGCGCGCGGCCGCACGTTCCGGGCCGGCGAGGTCGTGACCATCGACGGGTCGAAGGGCGAAGTGCTGGACGGCGCCGTAGCCATGATCGAGCCCGAGCTGACCGGCGATTTCCAGACCCTGATGGGCTGGGCCGACGGCGTGCGCCGCCTGCGCGTGCGCGCCAACGCTGAAACGCCTCTGGACGCCAGGACCGCGCGTGGCTTTGGCGCTGAGGGCATCGGCCTGTGCCGGACCGAGCACATGTTCTTCGACGACGAGCGGATCGCCGCCGTGCGCGAGATGATCCTGGCCGACGACGAGGCGGGTCGCCGCGCGGCCCTGGCCAAGATCGCACCGTTCCAGAAGGCGGACTTCGTCGAGTTGTTCACCATCATGGCCGGGCTGCCTGTCACGGTGCGTCTGCTCGACCCGCCGCTGCACGAGTTCATCCCGCACACCGAGGCCGAGATCGACGCTCTTGCGGCTTCGACGGGGCTGGACGCCGCCAAGCTGAAGAAGCGGGCGCGCGACCTGCATGAGGTGAACCCCATGCTGGGCCATCGCGGCTGCCGGCTGGGCGTGGCCTATCCCGAGATCTACGAGATGCAGGTCCGCGCGGTTCTGGAGGCCGCCATCGCGGTCAAGCAGGCGTCGGGTATGGCTCCGATCCCGGAGATCATGCATCCGCTGGTCGCGCTCGGCCTGGAAATGAAGTTCCTGCGCGAGCTGACCGACCGGACGGCCAGGGCCGTGTTCGAAGCGGCGGGCGACAGCGTCGACTATCTGGTCGGCACCATGATCGAGCTGCCGCGCGCGGCGCTCAGGGCCGGGGACCTGGCCGAGCACGCCGAGTTCTTCAGCTTCGGCACCAACGACCTGACGCAGACGACCTTCGGCATCAGCCGCGACGATTCCGGACGGTTCCTGCAGGCCTATCTCGACAAGGGCATCTTCGAGACCGATCCCTTCGTCCGTCTGGACCAGGACGGCGTCGGCGACCTGATCCGCATCGCCGCCGAGCGCGGCGGCGCGGCGCGGCCGGACATCAAGATGGGCATCTGCGGCGAGCATGGCGGCGACCCCGCGTCCATCGCCTTCTGCGAGCAGGTGGGTCTGGCCTATGTCAGCTGCTCGCCCTACCGCGTGCCGATCGCCCGGCTGGCGGCGGCCCAGGCGGCGCTTGTGTCTCGCGGCGGCGAGGCGCGCGAGAAGGATCGCTGATAAAGGCGCGAAAGCGGCAAGAAGACGGCGAGTATAACGTCGTCTGTGCTTACGATCACACAGTTACGGTTTTGCAATCGACGGGCCTTGGAACGGCCACGTCGCGATACGACTTGAGAGCTCGCTGGATGGGGCCGGGACGATCAGTCCCGCATCTAGGAGTTAAAAGAAACAATGCGTAATGTTCTTCTCGCGACCGCCGCCGTGTCTTTGTTCGCTCTTCCCGCCGCGGCGCAGAGTTTTTCCCAGCCTCAATGGTATGGCAGCGCCGGCTATACGGCGCTTGACGCCGAGGGTGCGGACCTGGGGGCCTTGACGGGCCGCATCGGCGCGAAGGTGTCGCCGAACTTCGCCTTCGAGGGCGAGGCCTCGATTGGCATCGTCGACGACGATGTCACCGTGGGTGGCGTCACCGCCTCGGTTGAGCAGGACTACGACGCGGCTGCCTATGCCGTCGGCATCCTGCCGGTCGCCCCGAACTTCGAACTGTTCGGCCGCGTCGGCTATGGAACGACCTCCATCAAGGCGGATGTGGCCGGTATCTCGGCGGAAGAAGACGGCGAGAGCGTCAACTATGGCGTCGGCGCCAACTACTTCTTCGACGCCAACAACGGCATCCGCGCCGACTGGACGCGCCGTGACTTCACCGATGACAACGGCGGCGAGGTCGACACTTACGGCGTGAGCTACGTCCGCCGCTTCTAAGGCCCTAAAACCCCGCTCCGCGCCATGCGTGGGGCGGGTCCGCCCTTGTCAGGCCGGCTCGGCGATCAGCGCCCAGCGCTTGGAGCCTTCGCCGAAGGGCCGGGCAAACCATTCCGAATAGCGCTGGAAGGCCTCCAGGATCAGGCGCCCGAGGTCCGGTCCGACGGGTTCGCCCCGCTGTCGCCTGAGCGCCGCCACGCAATCGATGACCGTGGTCTCATGGGCGGCTCCGCCCAAAGATTTCAGAACCAACGCAGCGTCACGCGCCAGCGCCTCGAGGATCGTCGGTTGTTTGGTTGCGCTCATCCGGACTCTCCGTGCCAATCGGTGTCGGTGAGCCCCTAGATGAACGAACTCGCCTGTCAGGCGCAAGCCAAGCCGATGTTATCCGGCTCATTCTCTCGTGATCAGGACCGCTTCCTGACGAACACCGTGCCTGCCGAATAGCCCGCACCGAAGCTGCAGATCAGACCCGTCTCGCCAGGCTCGAAGCCGTCGTGGTGCAGGTGGAAGGCGATGATCGAGCCGGCGGACGAGGTGTTGGCGTACTCGTCCAGGATGATGACGTTCTCGTCCTCGGACGGGTCCCGGCCGAGCACCTTGCGCCCGATCATCTGGTTCATGTTGATGTTAGCCTGATGAAGCCACAGGCGCTTCAGCGCGGTCGGGTCGATGCCCAGGTCGCCGGCGTGCTCGACGATCATGTCCGACACCATGGGCACCACGTCCTTGAAGACCTTGCGGCCCTGCTGGATGAACAGCTTGTCGTCCTGCGGGCCGTCCTTCGACGCCGACGTCGGCGGGACCGCCTGATCGGTCGGCAGGGCCCAGCGGTTCAGGAAGCCGAAGTTGTTGCGGATGTTGTTGGAGAACTCGGTCTTCAGCCGGGTGCCGAGAATGTCCCAGCCGCCCGGACCGGCGGTCTCCGCGCTCTCGACGATGACGGCGGTCGCGACGTCGCCGAAGATGAAGTGGCTGTCCCGATCCTTGAAGTTCAGGTGGGCCGAGCAGACCTCGGGGTTCACCATCAGTACGGCCTTGGTCGAACCCGAGGCGATGAAGTCGGCCGCCGTCTTGATGCCGAAGGTGGCGGAGGAACAGGCCACATTCATGTCAAACCCGAAGCCGTCGATGCCCAGCGCCTGCTGGATCTCCACCGCCAGCGCCGGATAGGGGCGAGGCATGTTGGAGGCCGCGCACAGGACCGCGCCGATCTCGCTGATCGGTTTGCCCCACGCCTCGATGGCCTGTCGGGCGGCCTTGACGGCCATCTCGGCCATGATCGACAGCTCCTCGTTGGAGCGTTCCGGCAGGTTGGGGGCCATGCGGGTGGGATCGAGGATCCCGGCCTTGTCGAGCACGAATCGGCTCTTGATGCCTGAGGCCTTCTCGATGAACTCGACCGAGGACGGCGTCAGGGCGGCGACATCGCCTTCGGCGATCTGGAGCGCGTGATCGGCGTTCCACCGTTCGGCCCAGGCGTTGTAGGCGGCGACCAGCTCTTCATTGGAGATGGACTGCTCCGGCGTGAACAGGCCGGTGGCGGCGATGACGGCTTCAGGCAAGGTCGTGTCCCTCACGCTCGGCTCGCGGAGCCTCGCTGGTTGAGGGACGATATCCCTCTTGTTTCAGGTCTCAATAGGACGGCGGCGGACGCCGGTCGAGACTGGCGTTGATCCCCTTCCACCACCGGGCGATCTGGTTGGAGGGTGGAGGCGGGGCAGGGGTCGCGCGCTCGCGGATCAGACGCTCGATCAGGTCCTCCGCTTCGCAGGGCCAGCCCTCGGGCGTGATGTAGATCGGATACTGGATCAGGGCGGCGGCGACGAGGGCGTCCAGACTGGCGCGTCGGGACCTGCGCTCGAACGTCATGTGATCCGCCGTCAGGCCCCAGCCGGCGTAGAAGGGCCGTCCGTAGGCGGACACGGCCTTTCCGCGCAGCAGGGCCTCGAAGCCCGACAGGGATGTCAGGGTGGCCAGCCGGTCACAGGCCTCGAGGCAGTCGATGATGTCCAGATCGTCGGCCACGGCATCGACCGCTGTCATGGCATGGGCGTCCAGCCGTCCGGGCCGGTTGCCGCTCATGACGTCGGGATGGTTGCGGTAGATCAGGTAGGCGTCCGGGAAGTCGGCGCGTGCCGCCTCGACCAGGCCTGAGTTGGTGCGGACATCCCCGCATCCCTTGAGGATCGACTTGTCGTTCTCGACCTGACCGACCACGAGCAGTTTCATCCGGTCCCGGGGCCAGTCCGGGCGAGCCGCGCCGGCCGCGAGGTTGTACTTCGACAGGCCTGCCTCGACGATCCGGGCGCGAAGGGCGGCAGCGCGAGCCAGCATGGCCGCATCCTGATCGCCATCCTCGATCAACCGCTCCAGCCGGGAGGGCGCGGTCGGGTCATAGTAGACGCCGAGGTCGTCCAGGGCGACGCTCAGGGCTCCAAAGAAGTCCGACCCCAGGCCGCGCGAGCGGATGAACCCATCCTCCATGCGCACCACGGGAGCGGATGTTTGGACCGCGGCATGTGCGATGTCCGGGGTCTCCTTGCCGGTCCAGTAGACCAGGCGTCCGCCGGTTCGTTCGGCGTGGGCCGCGGCACGCGATGCGCTGGCGAAATACCTGAGCCGGGTCCGGGGGCCATTCAGCAGGCGACGGACCTGAGGCCGCTTGGCCGGTGAGAAGCCGACGGCCGCCCAGTCTCCGGCCAGTCGGCCGGCTCGGTCCCTCAGGGTGATCAGGCGGTCCACGGCCGTTTCGGCGTCGCACCGCTGGCCGGTCAGGGGATCGACATAGCGCGGGTAGGCGATGAAGGCAGCCGCGGCGAGCGTCTCGATGTCTCGCGCGACGGTGCGGCGGCCGGTCTGCACCTCGTCGGTCGTCAGTCCCCATCCGGAATAGAAGGGCGCGCCGAAGCAGCGGACGGGCAGGCCACGCAGCAGGGCCTCGAACCCGAGCGCGGATGTCACGCACCATACGCTGTCGACGGCGGCCAGCAGATCGGCCCCCCGCACGTCCGTATCGATCAGTGTGACGCCGCCAAGCTCGCTCTCGGGGATGCAGCCCTTCTTGCGACCGGCCGCGACCGCCGGGTGTCGCTTGATGATCAGCTGGGCGTCCGGGTGCTCGACGCGTGCGGTCCGCACCATACGGACGAAACTGTCCGCGCTGGCCAATCCGCTGGAAATCGAGGCGTCACCAGCGGTCTGGTCGACCAGCAGGATGCGCTGACCGGGATTGAGGATCGAGGGATCCAGCGCCTCGCCCATATTGGTCTTGGACAGGCCTGTACCGACGATGCGGTCGATCAGAGCCCGCGACCGCGCACGCATGGCGGCGTCACACCAGTCGTCGGACGTCTGAAGGAGTTGTTCCAGACGCGAGGGTCGGGTGGCGTCGTAGTAGACGCCGACCTCATCGACGATCAGGCTGAGCGTGGCCGCCCCGGTTTCGCCCAGGCCGACGGATCGCAGGAATCCGTCTTCCAGCGCGATATAGGGCAGGTTCGTCCGGTCCGCGCGACGGCGTCCGCCCGTCGATGTCGGCTTCAGGCCCCAACCGACGATAGCCTCGACGCTGGCGACCGGACTGGCGCGCAGGTCCAGATCATCGAGGAAGGTCCGCAGGAACGGCGTGTTCCAGATGCCGGGGGAGCAGACCCAGGCGCGGCGCTTGGAAGAGGAGGGAGGCAATCGGGACGCTTTCGCCGCGCAGTTCAGCCTCGATCCTCTATCGGCACGCCGCCGCGCGGTCCAGCAGGGCGCGGGCCTGATCCAGATGCAGTCGCTCGACCATGGCGCCGTTCACCCGGATCACGCCCCGGCCCTCCGCGTCGGGTGCCGCGAAGGCCTCCACGATCGCTTCGGCCGTCGCGACCTCGTCGGGCGTGGGCGAGAAGGCGTTGTGGGCAGCCCCGATCTGGTTGG
Organism: Caulobacteraceae bacterium; assembly: GCA_019747095.1. Taxonomy (GTDB): domain Bacteria; phylum Pseudomonadota; class Alphaproteobacteria; order Caulobacterales; family Caulobacteraceae; genus Brevundimonas. Next base: position 20,919 of record JAIERG010000094.1, read on the forward strand.
GGTGGATCAGGCTTTTGCCGTCGAAGCCGTAAAGCCGTCCCTGGGCGCATTCGGCAGCCAGTCCGTCCGCGTCATCCAGCCGGTTGAAGACGCCGTCGATGGCGAACAGGCCGTGGGCGCGGGCGGCTGCCACGGTCGCCGCCAGCCAGGGCTTCAGCGGCTCGCGGTCCGGAGCGCTGCCGGTGCCCAGGGCCTTGGCCAGATCATTGACCCCCAGCATCAGCCCCGCCAGCGGTTCGCCGCCGCCCGCGATGGCAGGAAGCGCCATCAGGGCCTGCGGGGTCTCGATCATGGCGACAAGCCGGGTCCCCTCACGCATGCGCGCGCCGTAAGCGTCTACGATCCCGGGCTCCTCGACCTTGGGGGCGATGACGAAGTCGAGCTTCAGGTCCGCCAGCGCAGCCAGATCGTCTTCGCCCCAATCGGTGCCCAGGGCGTTGACGCGGACAGCGAGCCTTTTCGCGAAACCGCCAGCCCGGACAGCGTCGACGGCGGCGCGACGTCCCTCAGCCTTGCTCTCGGGCGCGACCGCGTCCTCGAGGTCCAGAACCACGACATCGGCGTCCAGCGTCCGTGCCTTCTTGATCGCCCGCGCATTGGAAGCGGGCAGAAACAGCAGACTGCGGACCAGCTCCATGATCAGACCCGCCCGGTCACCGGCACCAGGGCACCGGTGATCGCCCGGCTGGCCGGCGAGGCGAGGAACAGGATGACAGCGGCAAGGTCGGACGGAGCCACCCACTTGGCCGGATCGACGTCGGGCATGTCCTTGCGGTTTTGCGGGGTATCGATGATCGAAGGCAGCACGGCGTTGACCGTGACCGATGTGGCCTTCAGTTCCTCGGCGAGCGCCTCGGTCAGCTTGTGGACGGCAGATTTGGACGCGGCGTATGCGCCCATGCCCGCGCCGGCCTTCAGTGCCGCGGCCGAGCCGATGTTGACGATGCGGCCTTCGGAGGAAGCTTTCAGATACGGCAGGGCCGCGCGCGAGGCGTTAAGGGCTGTCGTCAAGTTCAGCGCGAACATGCGGTCCCAGGCCGGCCTGTCGTCATCGACGGTCTGCCAGACGAAACCACCGGCAATGTTCAGCACCGCATCGATGCCGCCGAACCGTTCGGCCACGGCTCCCATGGCCGCCTGCGCCGCGCCTGGATCGGTCAGGTCGACGCCGGCGACTTCAAAGGCCCGGTCCGGCGCGTTCTGGCCGGTTGCGTGATCGATCAGGGCGACGTTCAGCCCGTCGGCCAGGGCCGCCTCGACCACAGCACGGCCCAGAATGCCGTGTCCGCCCGTCACCACCACCGTCCGCTGCGCCATCGTCTTCTCCTTGTCGCCGCCGTTCCTTGTCCCGTTCGCCAGACGGGGGCAAGCCGCGTCACAAATCTTGGATTGATGCGCACGGCCGAAAGCCCTAGGTGCGCCCGCCATGTCCGCGTCCGCCGCACTGTCCCCAGCTCTCCGGATCGCGCCGGAAGTCTCCGCCGACGCCGAAGCGGTCGAGGCGCTGGTTCTGGACGCCTTCGGTCCCGGCCGCTTCGCCAAGACGGCAGAGCGCCTGCGCGAGCAGGCCACGAAGATCGCCGGGTTCGCCGCGTGGATGGACGGGCGGCTGGTCGGATCCGTTCGGCTGTGGGCTGTTACGGTGGGCGAGGTTCCCGCCCTGTTCCTTGGACCCATTGCCGTGGCGAGCGATATGCGCGGCGGAGGTCTGGGCGCGGAGCTGGTCGCGGCCTGTGTGGACGAGGCGCGGCGCCAGGGCGTGGCCGGTGTGCTGCTGGTCGGCGATGCCCCGTATTTCTCGCGGTTTGGCTTTGTGATGGCCGAGGGCGCGGTCCTGCCCGGTCCCGCCGACCCCCGCAGGGTGCTCTGGCTGCCGATCGGACAGGCGTACGCGTCCGGATCTGTACGTCCAGCCTGATCCCGGGCTTTCGCCACGAGGCGACGCGGCCTAAGTCTGATGCGATGAGCGAAGCCGAGACCAGGACGGGCATCGCGGCGGTCGCCGAGGCTGCCAAGGCCGCGCGTGGGCTCCCGCCGGTCCATCTGTGGAACCCGGCTCACTGCGGCGACATCGACATCGTCATCCGCGCCGATGGACTATGGATGCACGAGGGCTCGCCGATTGGCCGCGCCGAGCTGGTGCGCCTGTTCTCGACGGTTCTGCGTCTCGACCCTGACGGCTATCATCTGGTCACGCCGGTCGAGAAGCTGAAGATCCGGGTCGAGGACCTGCCGTTCCGGGCCGTGGCGATGCGGCGCGAGGGCGGCGATCTGGTCTTCACGACCGATGTCGGGGATGAGGCGCGCGCCGGACCTGAGAACCCGATCCTTGTCGAGACCGATGCCGTGACCGGGGAGCCTGCGCCCCGCGTCCACGTCCGGCGGGGGCTCGAGGCGCGGATTGTCCGCACGGTCTTCTACGATCTGGTCGAGATGGCCGAGGAGCAGGACGGACGGCTGGCCGTGTCCTCGGGCGGCGTCTGGTTTCCTCTGGGACCTCCGGGCGCAGGGCTGGCATGAGCCTGGAAACGTTGAGACAGCGCCTGACGCAGCATCTGCTGACGCCCGCAGAGTGGCAGCCCGAGGCTGGGCCCATCCGCTCGGACTTTGACCTCAACCCAGGAGCCTCGCGCTGGGTCGAGGGACCCTTGAAGCCGGCTGCGGTGCTGATCGCCTTGGTCGCGACCGATGACGGTGCTCGCGTCCTGATGACCCGCCGGGCCGACAGTCTGGCGCGCCATACCGGCCAGATCGCCTTTCCCGGCGGCCGCCTCGATCCCGGCGAGACGGCGGTCGATGCGGCCCTGCGCGAAGCGTGGGAAGAGGTGGCGCTGGATCCCGAGGCCGTGGAGGTGTTGGGGCTGTCCGACGCCTATGAGACCGGTACGGGCTACCTCGTAACGCCGGTCATCGGATGGCTGGCGGACCGGCCCGCCCTGTCCCCTTCGCCGGATGAGGTGGCCGAGGTTTTCGAGGTGCCGTGGGACGTGCTGATGGACCCGGCCATGCTGAAGCGGGACCATCTGGAGACGCCCGCCGGCGTTCGCCGCTGGTTCTGGTCGGTGACCTATGAGGATCGCTACATCTGGGGCGTGACGGCCGGTATCGTTCGCGCCTTGCGGCTCCGCCTCTACGGCGACGAGGGCGATCCGACGCTTGCCACGACCGAGGACGCGGCGTGAGCGGCTCGCTCGCAGGACAGCCGTGGCTGAACGACCCGGCGACCATGCGGGTCATGGACGCGCTGGAGGCCGCTGGCGGGGCCGGCTGCGCCCGTTTCGTCGGTGGGTGCGTCAGGAACAGTCTCGTGGGTCGACCAGTCGACGACATCGATATCGCCACGCGGCTGAAGCCCGAGCAGACGATGAAGGCCCTCAAGGCGGCGGGCATCAAATGTGTTCCGACCGGACTGGCCCATGGCACCGTCACGGCGGTCGCGGACCGCAAGCCTTTCGAGATCACGACCCTGCGCCGGGACGTCGAGACGGACGGTCGTCATGCGGTGGTCGCCTTCACCGACGACTGGGGCGAGGACGCCCGCCGCCGCGACTTTCGCCTGAACGCGCTTTACGCGGACCGGTCCGGCCTCCTTTTCGACCCGACGGCCGGCGGGCT
>JAIERG010000012.1 GCA_019747095.1 Caulobacteraceae bacterium
GGCGACCACCACGGCCAAGGCGGCGGCTAGCCCGCTGAGGGGCCGCAACGCGAGACGGGTCAGCCCGATCATGGCGAACTCCTCTAACTGGCGCCCCCGCCTCGTCCACCCAAGCTAGTGCGGATCAGTCAGAGACGCCACCACCCGCGTTTGGGCTTGGGAGGCGGTGCTGTGATCTGTGCTGGATCATTGGCGATGATCTCGGTCAGGCTGGGCGTGGCGGGAGCCGGGTCAGGTTCCGGAGCAGATGGCACAGGTGCAGGCTCAGACACCGCCGCCACCTCGGGTCCCGCTGAGGGTACGTCTATGGCGTCGACTGCCGGCTCGATGCCGGTACCGCCCCCAATCGCCTCTGACTCCCCTATCGCCCCGGCACCCTCAGGAGTCACCTCAACAGCCGATGTGGCCGACGACTTGCGGCGCACGCGACGACGCTGAGGCTCGGCGGCAATGGGGGGTGGCGCATCCATGGATGCGGTCTCGATCTCGACGGTGTCGCCCTCCGAAGTGGCAACCGGGCTCGTCTCCTCCGTCGTCTCGAAACGATCCCGACCCCGACCACGGCCGCGCCGCCGCCGACGACGACCACCCTCGCGATCACTGGTGCCGCCAGCGTCTGCGGCGTCTGCCGGGGGTGTTGACCGGTCAGCGTCGTCCTCACCCTTGGTGGCGTCGAGTCCGCGATCCGCGCGGGCCTGTGGGTTGAGCGGATCGAACCAGACGTAGGGGTCTGCCAAGGAAGGGGTTCGACCGCGCACCCAGAAGAATGCCGTGCCGTCTTCAACCTCGCCATCCTCGCGAACCCGGCGACCCCCGCGTCGACCACGGCGGCGGCGGCGGCCCTCCGCGTCGTCATCGTCGCTGGCGACGGTTCCCTCGAGCGGCGTGTCGTCACGCCGTCCGCCGCGACGCCGCCGACCTCGGCCCCGGCGGCCTTCGGAGTCCTGACGTTCCAACCGCTCGCGGGGTTCGTCATCGTCGACATCTTCGCGGTCGAGGTCATCCTCTTCCTCGTCGTTCAGAGCGATCTCGTCCTCGTCGTCGAAGTCTTCCTCCTCGTCGAAGGCGCTATCGTCGAAGTCGTCGTCCAGGTCAGCGAGAGAGATGGTCGTCTCGGGCGGCGTGAAGTCCTCGTTGGTCTCGGTGCGCTCGATGGCGCTCTCACCCTGGCCCAGCCGATCATCGATCTGGATGACGACGGCCAGACCACGCGTCTTCTGCAGGTGCTGCAGATAGTCTCGCTTGTGGTTGAGAATGTAGAGGGCGACAGCTGACGAGACCTTCAGGTTGATCGAGCCGGCACCGTTCTTGCCGGCTTCGATGTCGACGGCCCGCAGCACCATCAGGGCGGCGCTTTCCGCGGACCGAACGCGGCCCGCGCCGGCACAGTGAGGACAGACCTCGGTGGCACCCTCGATAACGCCCAGACGACGACGCTGTCGGCTGATCTCCATCAGGCCAAAGCTCGATATGCGGCCCATCTGGATGCGGGCGCGGTCCCGCGCCAGCTCGTCCTTCAGGATGCGCTCGACGGTCCGGTTGTTCTTGGACTCGTCCATGTCGATGAAGTCGATGACGATCAGACCGGCCAGGTCGCGCAACCGCAACTGGCGAGCGGCTTCGGCGGCGGCTTCGCAGTTGGTCTTGAAGGCCGTGGCCTCGACGTTGCGTTCCTTGGTGGCGCGGCCGGAGTTGACGTCAATCGCGACCAGCGCCTCGGTCTGGTTGATCACCAGATAGCCGCCGGACTTCAACGGCACGACCGGCTGGTGAATCTGGGTCAGCAGTTCCTCGATGCCGTTGGCGGCGAACAGCGGCTTGGAGCCCTGATACAGGTGCACTTTCTTGGCCTGGCTGGGCATCAGCACGCGCATGAAGTCGCGGGCCTCCTTGAAGCCCTCGATGCCCTCGACCTGGATGCCGTCGAAGTCCTTGTCGAACATGTCCCGAACCGCGCGACGGACCAGGTTTTCTTCCTCGTAAATCAGGGACGGCGCGTGGCTGGCGAGGGTCGTCTCGCGGATGGTCTCCCACAGACGCAGCAGATACTCGTAGTCGCGCTTGATCTCGGCCTTGGTGCGCTTGGCTCCGGCTGTGCGGATGATAAGGCCCATGCCGCGCGGCACGTCGAGCGCCGCGGCGGCAGCCTTCAGTCGCTTCCGGTCAGACGCCTGAGTGATTTTGCGCGAGATGCCGCCGCCCTTGCCGGTGTTGGGCATGAGCACGCAGTAGCGGCCTGCCAGCGAGAGCCAGGTGGTCAGGGCCGCGCCCTTGCCTCCGCGCTCGTCCTTGACGACCTGCACGAGCAGAATCTGGCGGCGCTTGATGACGTCCTGGATCTTGTAGCGCCGCATGAGGCGGCGCTTCAGGCGCTCCTCCTCGGCCAGGCCGCCTTCGGATTCGCCGTCGTCGGACTCGCGGCCCAGATCGTCCTGATCGTCCTCGTCCGAATGGGCTTCGGCCGCGATGGCTTCGCGGTCGGCGGCCGGGATCTGGTAATAATCCGGGTGAATTTCGTTGAAGGCCAGGAAGCCGTGGCGATTGCCGCCGTACTCGACGAAGGCCGCCTGCAGGCTGGGCTCTACGCGCGTGACCTTGGCGAGGTAGATGTTTCCGCGAAGCTGGCGCTTGGTCTTCGACTCGAAGTCGAATTCCTCAACCTGGCGGCCGTCCACGATGGCGACGCGGGTTTCCTCCGCGTGCGCTGCATCGATCAGCATTGTCTTGGACATTGAAGCTTTCTCTCTGGCGCGCTCGGCCGGCCCGCAGGTGCGGGGTCATGGCGGCTCGCCGAATGGGGTAGGGGGCGCTCACGTCGCGCGCAGTTCCCCCGCCATGGCCTTGGCCGATGACGACGACCGGCCCGGGATGGGCTGACGGTCGGAGGGTTGCGCAGGCGGTTGGGCCCATGGGTTCTGGTCGGTCCTGGAGGGTGTCTCGCCGTCAGGCGAAAGGCTCCGGTTCACAATGACCCGGCTCCGTTGGACCTCGGGCTGAGCCGAAGACGTCTCGAAAGGCGGGAAGTCTTGCGCCGCGCCGGGGCCGCGCCAGCCCCACAGGACGGTGGCGCGATCGTTCGCGGACACCACAGCATAAGCATGGACATCGCGAATGAAAAGGCGCGCGTCTCCGCAACGGCCTTAACCCGATCCTCACCGCATTCGCTCATGATGAGGGCAACGATAATGGTGGGTCGCCGTCAGAATGCCGCGTCCAATACGTTTCAATCTTTCCGCATGGGGCCTGCGCGAGTGGGCCATGACGCTGCTTGCCCTCGGTATCCTCGCGGCTGTCCTCGCGATCGCCGGGCAAGGCATGGCCTCTGGAGCCACTGGAGACGTCCGCGGTGTTCGCTTTGGTGGCGATACTTCCCGGACGCGGGTGGTGATTGATCTGGATCGCTCGGCGCGTGGCGAAGTCATCGAGCAGGGCGATAACGGTCGCCTGATCCTGACATTGGCCGGGGTGGGGGCTGGTCGTGGTGTTGACGGCTCAGGCACCGGCCTGGTTCGTGAGTGGAGAGTCAGTCCGTCGGGCAGCGCTTCGCGGGTCCAGCTCGGACTTGCGGGCTCGGCCCGGATCGAGCGGCGCTTTCTGCTCCCGCCCGGTGACGGTGTGGCCCACTATCGTTACGTCATCGACATCGCCTCCACTGGTGGCGTCGTGACCTCTTCGGTGCGCGAGACACCTCGGGCACCCGCGCGGCGGGCACAGCGGCCCCTGATTGTGATCGATGCCGGTCACGGCGGGCATGATCCTGGCGCCCGTGGACACGAACGGCACGAAAGCGAGATCACGCTCGCCGCCGCTATCGCCCTGCGGGACGAGTTGAACCGGACTGGCCGGTACAGAGTTCTGATGACGCGGGAATCGAACGTCTACGTAGGCTTGAGCCAGCGTGTTCGGATCGCCCGACAGGCGGACGCAGACCTCTTCATTTCGCTCCACGCCGATGCGGGCGCTGATCCCGCGACGCGAGGTGCCTCGGTCTATACACTGTCGGAGCAGGGGGCCAATCGTGCTGTCCGGGAGGTAACCCGGTCCGAGGACTGGCATCGCGATCTCCATCTCCCTGGCCGTGATCCCTCCGTGGATCGGATTCTCTTGGACATGACCCAGAGGGCGACGCAGAACCGCTCGGCCCAGTTCGCCCGGGTGCTGCTAAGCCATATTGAGGCGGCGGACCATCCCTTGCTGCGCCGGAGCCATCGGGACGCTGGCTTCGCTGTGTTGCTTGCCCCTGACGTGCCGGCCGTACTGCTGGAGATGGGCTTCATGACCAATCCGGATGACGAGCGGGCCTTGGCGGATGCCCGGAGCCGCCAGCGACTGATGCGTGCCGTCGCTGAAGGGATCGACCGCTACTTCAGCCAGCCCGCGAACGGGACAATGATCGCCGGCGTGCCAGGAACCGGAAGCTGACGCGCGGACCGTTTTCCGGCCTTTGCGCCGGCCCCGACGCGGGCTAAACCCGACACGGGCGGCAGTCGGAGAAGCCACACAGTGAAGGTAGCGGAGCGTTGGTTCGTGATGGCGGGGGTGGCCCTGCTGGCGGCGATCGCGCTGGCCGGACTTCTCGTGGCCATTTATGCGGCGTGGTTGCTCCATGACCTGCCGGATGCCTCAGAGCTTGCTGATTATCGTCCGCCGACAGCCACCCGGGTCTACGCTGGCGACGGAACCCTGATCGGAGAGTTCTCCGACGAGCGGCGCATCTATGTGCCTTACGAGCAGATCCCCACCGGGCTGGTCCAGGCGTTCCTCGCGGCCGAGGACCGAAACTTCTTCCAGCACGGCGGTATCGATGTTTCCGGCCTTGGCCGGGCCATGTTCAAGAACATCTTCAACGCCGCGACAGGTCGCAGGCTGGAGGGCGGTTCGACGATCACCCAGCAGGTGGCCAAGAACGTTCTTCTGACGAACGAGTCCACGATCGGCCGCAAACTCAAGGAAGCCATCCTGTCCAGCCGGTTGGAGGCGACGCTCTCCAAGGAGCAAATTCTCGAGCTGTATCTGAATGAAATCTTCCTCGGCTATCGAAGCTACGGTGTCGCTTCAGCGGCCTTCAACTACTTTGGCAAGTCACTGCAGGAGCTGACGCCCGAGGAGGCGGCCTTTCTGGCCGCGCTTCCCAAGGGACCAAACAACTATCACCCCAAGCGGCATCCCGAGGCCGCCAAGGCACGACGCGACTGGGTGCTGGGAGAGATGCTGCAGAACCAGTTTCTGACCCAGGCCGCCTACGACACCGCTGTCGCGGCTCCGTTGACAACCCGCGAGGCTCCGCGTCGGGCAGAATACCAGGACGCCGATTTCTTCGTTGAGGAAGCGCGTCGCATTGCACGCGCCAACCCGGATTTCGGCGAGCAACTGAATGCGGGCGGGTTTTATATGCGCACGACGCTGGACCCGTCGCTGCAGACGGCGGCGCGTGACGCCCTGATGCGCGGTTTGGAAAACTACGATCGTCGGCATGGCTGGCGCGGCCCGTGGGGTACCACTGATTTTGCCCCGGGCTGGCAGGCCCTGGCCCTGCGCCAGACCGCTCCGCCCGAACGCCGGGAATGGCGGGCTGCGGCGGTCGAGAGTGTTTCGGGAAACACCGTGCGCGTTCGCACGGCACGGGATGACGAAACGGGGACGCTGATCACCGCCGACGCTGCATGGGCCAATGCCAATCGCCCCTTGCTGAGAGGCGATCTGATCTTTGTGGAGCCTCGCAACGGGCAGTTCGCTCTCAAACAGGTCCCAAACGTCAATGGAGCTCTGGTGGCAATCGAGCCCCAGTCCGGACGCGTCCTGGCCATGGTCGGCGGTTATTCGTTTGCTCTGTCGAGCTTCAACAGGGCCACCCAGGCGCAACGGCAGCCTGGCTCCTCGTTCAAGCCCTTCGTGTATGCTGCGGCCCTTGAGGGGGACTTTACACCAGCCTCGATTGTTGTGGATGGGCCCATTAGCTTCGCAGGCGGGCCGGGCGGGCGCCGCTGGACGCCGGAAAACTACAGCCGGCGCTACTATGGCCCCCAGACCCTGCGGCGCGGCCTCGAGCTTTCCCGAAACGTCATGACGGTCCGGCTGGCCAACTCCATCGGAATGGACAAGGTTGTCGAGCTGGCTGATCGCATGGGTGTCGCGGACAACCATCAACCCAACCTATCGGTTTCGCTGGGAGCCGGCGAAGTCACGGCGCTGGACATCACAGCGGCCTACTCCGCGTTTGTGAACGGTGGGCGTCGGGTCGAGCCCTACCTCATTGAATACGTGCAGGACCGCGATGGCGAGACCATCTATCGGGCCGATCAGCGCCGCTGCCGAGATTGCGGCCGGGCGTTCTCCGGGCAGGCTTCTCCGTTCCTCGAGCCGCGCGGTACGCAAGTGATTGATCCGATCACCGCCTATCAGATCAGCTCTATGCTGGAGGGCGCGATCCAACGCGGCACCGCGGCCAGTGCGCGCGGCCTCGGCCGTTGGGTTGGCGGCAAGACAGGAACAACGAACGAGTATCGCTCTGCATGGTTCGTCGGCTTCACGACTGACATCGTGGTCGGAATCTACGTCGGGTTCGACGACAACCGCTCCCTGGGGTCAGGCGAGGCAGGGGCCTCAGCAGCCGTGCCGATCTTTGTCGACTTCATGGAAGATGCCCTGCGCGAGCGTCCTGCAAGGCCCTTTGTACGCCCGAGAGGAGCCGTGTTCCGGACCGTCAATGGCATCGAAGAAGCCTTCCGCCCCGGGACCGAACGCCGCCGCAACGAAGAAGCCCCCCAGGGCCCTGAAACCCCAACAGGTCCGCAGAACTATAACGATGTCGTTCGCCGCGAGCAGGAAGCCGCCGCTGCCGCATCTGGACAGGCACCGGTTCAGCCAGACCCTGAACAGCCTCAGCGCCAGGAGCCCGCAGAGGACCTCGACGGTCTGTTCTGACGTAAACACTTGGGCCTAGCCAAGCGCATGCCAGGGCTCTATTTCCGCGCCTCACCTTTGGATCGCGGAGTTTGCGATGAGACCGGATGTCGAGGCCATGAAGGCCGACATCGAGCAGAGCGTCGCTCTGCTCAGGAGGCGTCTTTGACTGGGATGTCGCCGTCCGAAAGCTCGATGAGCTGAACGCCCGGGTCGAGGACCCGAGCCTGTGGGACAAGCCCGACGAGGCCCAGGCCGTGAGTCGTGAACGCTCGCGCCTCGAGGCCCAGATCAACGCCGTCAAGGAGATGGAAACCGGCCTTGAGGAGGGCGTGATGCTCTCCGAAATGGCGGACGAGGAAGGCGACGAGGCGACGCTGGAGGAGGCACGCGCCCAGTTGAAGGCCATCAAGGAGCGCGCGGCCCGCGCTGAGCTGGAGGCCCTGCTATCCGGCGAGGCTGACGGCAACGACGCCTATCTGGAGGTCAACTCCGGTGCCGGCGGCACCGAGTCGAACGACTGGGCTGGCATGCTGCTGCGCATGTACACCCGCTGGGCCAAGGCCCACGGCTATGAGGTCGAGGTCGAGGCCGAGGAAGCCGGCGAACAGGCGGGCATCAAGTCCGCCACCATCCAGGTGAAGGGCCCCAACGCCTATGGCTGGCTGAAGTCCGAGTCCGGCGTCCACCGGCTCGTACGCATCAGCCCTTATGATGCTGCAGCCAAGCGGCATACTTCGTTCGCCTCGATCGGGGTGTCGCCGGTTGTCGACGATGCGATCGAAATCGACATCAATCCTGCTGACGTGCGGACCGACACCTATCGCGCGTCAGGTGCGGGCGGTCAGCACATCAACAAGACCGACTCGGCTGTCCGCCTGACCCACATTCCGACGAATACCGTCGTAGCCTGTCAGGCTGGACGGTCGCAGCACCAGAACCGTGAACAGGCCTGGAAGATGCTCAGGGCGCGCCTTTACGAACTGGAGTTGCAAAAACGAGAAGCTGCGGCGCAGGCGCTTGCGGACGCCAAGACCGACATTGGCTGGGGTCACCAGATCCGATCCTACGTTCTGCAACCGTACCAGATGGTCAAGGACCTGCGCACCGAGGTGGAAACCTCTGACACACAGGGTGTGTTGGACGGCGATCTGGATCGCTTCATGGGTGCTGCGCTGGCGGCGCGCGTCGGCGATACGCGTGGCAGCACAGTAGAATGAAGAACGCCTCCCCCCGGAGGGGGAGGCGGGAACGGCTGTCAGACCGACTTCATCTCGATGGCCTGGGGCGCGTCGGGCGCACTGGCAGGCACCGGTGCCGGCATCTCGACCGGAGCCGGGCGAGCAGCCGCTGCGGCTGGTGGCGACGCATCGCGCCGGCTTTGCAGGACGCGTCCCTGGAAATAGGCACCGATGTCGATCGACAGCTGTTCGGCGGTGATGTCGCCATCGACATAGGCGGTAGAGACCAGCTTGACCTGCTTGCCGGTGACCGCGCCCACGACCCGCCCCCGGACCTCAAGGTAGTCGGCGGCGACATTGCCTTCGATCGCTCCGGTTTCGCCAACGATCAGGCGGCCGACGCGGACGTCGCCCTTGACCGAGCCATCGACCTGGAGGTCACCAGCTCCGGAGACGTTCCCTTCGAACTGCAGGTCCGACGACAGCGTCGACAACCCTCGAGACGGTACGACGGGCGAGGGGGCCGATGCGGCCGGTGACGGGGCGCGCGCGGCGTTTGGTGACGGCAGATCCGGCAGAGGCGGGATCGGCGGAGCGTTCGACGGACGGTCGGGCGTGGCGGGTTTGGCTTTATTGAACAAGGGTGTCTCCGGCTCTCATGAAGCGGGCGGGATTTTGCGGACGTCCGTCCATCCACACCTCGTAGTGCAGATGAACGCCGGTCGATCGACCGGTTGAACCCATCGCGCCAATGCGTTGCGTCAGGCCGACGCGCTGGCCCGCGCGCACCGCGATGGAGTTCAGATGGGCATAGCGTGTCTTGAAGCCTCGACCATGGTCTATCTCAACGGTGTTGCCATAGCCTGAACGAACACCGGCAAAAGACACGATTCCGGGAGCAGTGGCGTAGATCGGGGTGTTGAGGGGCGCTGCGAAGTCCTGGCCCTGATGCACGGCGGGACGCCCGTTGAAGGGATCGAAGCGAACGCCGAAGCTGGACGTGGTGCGCGCGTTGGTCGGGCGATCGAACGGCAGGCCCTCTGCCGCGTCGGCCAGACGGCGCATCTCGGTCAGATTGTCAGCTGCGTGGCGGATGCGGACAGCGAAGGGTTCATCCACATCGAGGATCGTTGCGAGCGCCTTGGCGTCGTTGGCTTCCACCAGCGGGCCGCCGAGTGCCGACCCGGTCGGAGCGTAGGCAGCCGGGTTCAGTCCCGCGAGGCGGAAGGCGAGCCGCAAGCGTTCGGCGCGCGACTGGGCGAAATCTCCCGCACGCTCGATCAGGCGTTCCTGATCCATGCGAACGGCAACGATGCGCTGCACAGGAGACGCCGCGCCCGTGGGTGGGGCCGGGGAGGGAGCCAGTGCGGTCTCAGCCCCGTCAACACCGCGGAACATGCCCATGACATTGGTCAGGGCGGCATGGCGGCGCTCCACCATCTGAGCCATCTCATCGAGGCTTCCCGTCGTGGCGGACATGCGCACGACGGCCGTCTCAAGGCGCGCCTGCAAGTCCGCGTTCAGACGTTCTGACGCCGCTCGGGCCCGGGCCACCTCACTATCGGCCCGGTTGGCCATCACCATGTCGAACAGAAAACCGCCGGATGCGATCAGTGTCCACGCCGCGCCCACGACCGCGACGCCCGCCATCATCATCTGGCGCCCCGGAGTCAGAACATAGCCGCGGGTCTCTCCGTTTTGGCGCAGATATACATGCCGTTCCGGAAACCAGCGGTCGATCAAAGAGCGTCCCGCAGCTCTCTGTTCTTCTACCATGTGAACACGCCCCCATGCACGGGAGGCGTTATCGGTGAACTGTTGCTCGTCGGCAATACCGTTCACGCAATCTTAACCATCTTGGAAGCCGGATTTCGCGCGAACGAATCTAGGCAAGGTTAAAGTTCGCCTGAGGGGCGATTTGTTACATCTCTGAGTTTCAGAAACTGGACTGTAGAACCGTCCGCAACCGGATATAGGTGCTTCAGAGTTCCTGCGCCGCCGCCAGAACCTCTTCGGCGTGCCCCTTGACCGACACCTTGCGCCAGACACGGCGGACGACGCCGGAGCCGTCGATCAGGAAGGTGGCGCGTTCGATGCCCATGTAGGTCTTGCCGTACATGCTCTTCTCGACCCAGACGCCGTAGGCCTCGGTGACGCCGGTTTCCTCGTCCGAGGCCAGGGTGACCTTGAGGTCGTACTTGGCTTTGAACTTGTCGAGCTTCTTCACCGGGTCCTTGGACACGCCGATCACGGCGACCCCGGCCTTGGCGAAGGCGTCGGCGTGAGCGGTGAAGTCCTTGGCCTCATTGGTGCAGCCGGGCGTGTCGGCCTTGGGGTAGAAGTAGAGGACGGTCGGACCCGACAGGGTGGCGCGGCCACCGCCGTCGGCGGGCATGTCGAACGCGGGGGCCTTTGAGCCTTCGGTGATCTCGGTCATGGCAAGTCCTCTCAGATCGGCTTGACGAGCAGCAGCTTCTTCTTGCCGGCGGCGAGCTTGAGCACGCCGTCGGCGTTGACGTCGGACGCTTCGATAAGCCGGGCGCCGTCGGCGATCGCCTCGTCATTCAGTCGCAGGCCGCCGCCCTGTGCCAGGCGACGGGCCTCGCCGTTCGAGGCCGTGAGCCCTGCGCGAGTGGCGACGGCGGCGATCATGGCACCGATGACCTCGGACGAGGGAAGTTCGACAGTTGGTAAGTCGGTTGAGACCTTGCCGTCCGAGAATGCGAGCTTCGCGGCAACGGCGGCAGCGATGGCTTCCGTGTTTCCATGGAGCATCTCTGTCGCGCGGGTAGCCAATTGAATTTTGGCCTCGTTGATCTCGGCGCCCTGAAGCGCCTCGTAGCGGGCGATCTCGTCGAGCGGCAGGTCGGTGAATAGGCGCATGAAGCGGCCGACGTCGGCGTCCTCGGCATTGCGCCAGAACTGCCAGTAGTCGAAGGGCGACAGCTGGTCGGCGTTCAGCCACACCGCGCCTTGCGCCGTCTTGCCCATCTTGCCGCCGGACGCCGTGGTCAGCAACGGCGTGGTCAGGCCGAAGGCGGACTTCTGGTCCATGCGGCGAACCAGGTCGACGCCCGAGACGATGTTGCCCCACTGGTCCGAGCCGCCCATCTGCAACGTCACGCCCAGCTTCCGGTTCAGCTCGAGGAAGTCCACCGACTGCATGAGCATGTAGTTGAACTCGAGGAAGGTCATCGGCTGCTCGCGTTCCAGCCGCAGCTTGACCGAGTCGAAGGCCAGCATCCGGTTGACCGTGAACTGGGTGCCGAAGTCGCGCAGGAACTGGATGTAGCCGTAGGTCGACAGCCAGTCGTCGTTGTTGACCATGACGGCGTCGGTCGGGCCGTCGCCGAAGGTCAGGAACTTCGAGAAGACCTGCTTGATGCTGTCCAGGTTCGACTGGATGGTCTCGTCGGTCAGCTGGGGGCGCGAGGCGTCCTTGCCCGTCGGATCACCGAC
Source organism: Caulobacteraceae bacterium (assembly GCA_019747095.1). Taxonomy (GTDB): domain Bacteria; phylum Pseudomonadota; class Alphaproteobacteria; order Caulobacterales; family Caulobacteraceae; genus Brevundimonas. Next base: position 11,544 of record JAIERG010000012.1, read on the forward strand.
CTTGGTCGTGCCGCCGCCCATCAGGACCACGGGCTTGTGTCCGGCCTGCTGGAGCCGACGCAGCATCATGATCTGGATCAGGCTGCCGACGTGGAGCGACGGCGCGGTGGCGTCAAAGCCGATGTAGGCGGAGATCACGCCGGCCTTCGCCGCGGCGTCCAGCTCCGACGGATGGGTGATCTGGTGGATGTAGCCGCGCGCCTGGAGCGTCTGGAGGAAGTCGGACTGGAAAGCGGGCTCGGTCATGGCTCAGGCAGGGCTTGGCTTTGGGAGGAGGGCGGGCTGTAGCATGCCCGACGGATCGGGGCGAAGGGCCGATGGTGAGAGTCCGGTGAAGGGGTGGGAGTGACTCTCACTTCTCTCAGTCGTCCGACCCACTCCCGCTCTCCGAGAGCCGATGAGACTGTAAGCGCGGCCTACGTCAGGATCGGACGTGCCTGACGGCTTGGCCATCGGTTCGGCACGTGGCAGTCACAGGACATGTTCGAGCCGACCGACAGTCCGACCATGCTGGAAGTCCGGCTGAAGCCTCATCCGGCCTCGCCCGAGAGCCCGATCGACACCCTGACAGTGCTGTTCGAACGTGACGGGCTGGCCCTCTGGCTGAGGTTCGTCGCCGAGGGTCAGATGCCGGAAGTGGTCTGGCCGGGTCCCGCCGAGCCGGGACGGGCCGACGATCTGTGGCGGCACAGCTGCTTCGAGGCCTTCGTCGAGGCCGACGACGGCTATGTGGAATACAATCTGTCGCCGTCCGGGCAGTGGGCGACCTATCGGTTCGACTCGCCGCGTCAGGGCATGCGTAACGCCCTGGAGGTGGCGACGCCCGGCGAGTTGGACCTGGCCCGGGACATGCTGGCGCTGGAAACGCGGATCGAGCTGCCGAACGGGGCGCGGCGGCTGGGGCTGTCGGCCGTGATCGAAGCCGTCGACGGCACCTTCTCCTATTGGGCGCTGGCCCATCCGTCGGATAAGCCCGACTTCCATCATCCCGACTCCTTCGTCCTGGAGCTTGCATGAAGTTCGGCATCGACCGCCTGCTCGCCGATCCCGCCCTGCTGGCAGAGCTGAAGGGGCGCCGCGTGGCGCTGCTGGCCCATCCGGCGTCGGTGACGGCGGACCTGACGCATTCCATCGACGCCCTGATCGCGGCGGGCGTGACGATCAGCGCCGCCTTCGGCCCGCAGCACGGGATGAAGGGCGATCTGCAGGACAACATGATGGAGACGCCGGACGAGACCGATCCGGTCCACGGCTTTCCGGTGTTCAGCCTGTACGGCGAGGTGCGGCGGCCGACCGGGCAGATGCTGTCGACGTTCGACGTCATCCTGGTGGACCTTCAGGACCTGGGGTGCCGCATCTACACCTTCGTGACGACGCTGCTCTATGTGCTGGAGGCGGCGGCCGAGACGGGCAAGACCGTCTGGGTGCTGGACCGCCCCAATCCGGCGGGACGGCCCATCGAGGGGCTGACGCTCCGGGCCGGTTACGAGAGCTTCGTCGGCGCGGGGCCGATGCCGATGCGGCACGGCCTGACGATGGGCGAGATGGGCCGCTGGTTCATCGACCACTTCCGGCTCGACGTCGATTATCGCGTGATCGAGATGGAGGGCTACGACCCCGAGGCGGGGCCGGGGTTCGGCTGGCCGCTGGGTCAGCGCGAGTGGATCAACCCCAGCCCGAACGCGCCGAACCTGTCGATGGCGCGCTGCTATGCCGGCACCGTCATGCTGGAGGGCGCGACCCTGTCAGAGGGGCGGGGCACGACCCGGCCGCTGGAGTTGTTCGGAGCGCCCGATATCGACGCCCGGGCGGTGATCGCCGAGATGCACCTGCTCGCGCCGGACTGGCTGGGTGGGTGCGTGCTGCGCGACATGTGGTTCCAGCCGACGTTCCACAAACATGTCGGTCAGCTGTGTTCGGGCGTTCAGATCCACGTCGAGGGACCGCAATACGGACACCACGCCTTCCAGCCGTGGCGGGTCCAGGCGCTGGGTTTCAAGGCGATCCGGCGGCTCTATCCCGGGTACGACCTGTGGCGTGACTTCCCTTATGAGTACGCCTTCGACCGTCTGCCCATTGATACGATCAATGGTGGACCAGGCCTTAGGATATGGGTTGATGACCCCGAGGCCACGCCGGGCGATCTTGACGCCCTGACGCGGCCGGATGAGGCAGGCTGGACCGAAGCGCGACGACCGCATCTGATCTATTGAGCAGATCACGCGTTGCCCGACGGGGCGCCGCATGGCAGAGAGCGCGCCTTCGGAGTGTAGCGCAGCCTGGTAGCGCATCTGCTTTGGGAGCAGAGGGTCGCAGGTTCGAATCCTGCCACTCCGACCAATCCCTCAATTGCGACCCTCAGTCGGCTGACGAGCGAAGTGGACCCGTCTAGGGTCTCACGCTGCGACACACAGGGAACAGGCATGCCCGAACCTATCAAATCCATCCTTATCGTCGGCGGGGGCACGGCCGGTTGGATGGCGGCTGCGGCGATCAAGAGGTCCGTAGGCCCCAATGCCGAGGTTCGTCTGGTCGAGAGCGCCGACATCGGCATCGTGGGCGTGGGCGAAGCGACGGTGCCGCCGATTCGCGACTTCAACGCCATGATCGACCTCGATGAGGCCGAATTCATGCGCGAGACCAAGGCGACCATCAAACTCGGGATCGAGTTCAACGGGTGGGGTAGGGCAGACAGTGCTTACTTCCATCCCTTTGGCACGTTCGGGCGGGGGCCTACGCTGGGTGAGTTTCCGGGATCGTACTTCGCCCTGAAGACGCGCGGGAAGGCGGCGAGCCTGGAGGCCTATTCCGTCACCTCGCACGCCGCGCGGCGGGGCAAGGTCGGAGAGCGCTCCAACGACCCGCGCTCGGCGCTGGCGGGCTTTCACACGGCCTATCACTTCGATGCGGTGCTGTATGGCCAGTATCTGAGGAAGGTCTGTGCCGGGCGGGGCATCGAACGAATCGAGGGCGAGATCACCGAGGTCGTACAGCGGCCCGAGGACGGCTTTGTCGATCATGTCGTGCTGAAGGATGGTCGCACGCTGAAGGCCGATCTGTTCATCGACTGCACGGGGTTTCGGGGACTACTGATCGAGCAGACCCTGAAGGCCGGATATGAGGACTGGTCGCACTGGTTGCCGATGAACCGGGCGCTGGCGGTGCCCTGCGCCAAGGTGCGAGCGGTGGATCCCTTTACGTCCTCCACCGCGCGGGAGGCGGGGTGGCAGTGGCGAATCGCGCTGCAGCACCGGACCGGCAACGGCTATGTCTACTGCTCGGACTTCATCGATGACGACCGGGCGCGCGAGACGCTACTGGCCAATCTGGATGGAGAAGCCCTGGCAGAGCCCCGGCCACTGCGCTTCGTGACCGGACGACGCAAGAAACTGTGGGACAAGAACGTCGTGGCGCTGGGCCTCTCGTCCGGGTTCATCGAACCGCTTGAGTCGACCAGCATCCATCTGGTGCAGGTCGGGATCATCCGTCTGCTGCAACACTGGCCCGACGTGGACTTCAGCCAGGCCAACACCGATGGCTATAACCGGCGTCTGGTGCGCGAGATCGAGCTGATCCGCGACTTCGTGATCCTGCACTATCACGCAACCCAGAGGGACGACACGCCGTTCTGGCGGCACGCGGCGTCAATGGCGATCCCGGACACTCTGGCGGAACGTGTCGAAATGTTCCGGGACCGCGGCCTGCTGTTTCAGGTGGGGGCCGACGAATACTTCAGCCAGGGCTCCTGGATGGCGGTCATGATGGGGCAGGGGATCACGCCCCACGCCTACAATCCGCTGTACGACTACCAGAACCTGGACGAGGTCGCGGCGAACTTCGAGCAGACGCGCCAAGCCTGGGCGGCCACTGCCAACGCGCTGCCTGCGCATGAGGACTATCTGAAGGCCAGGGGGATGTGGGCGGAAGACCCAGCGGTGGCGGCGTGAGTCACACTGCCGAACGCCCGAGTGGCTCCGCGGGTAGGAGCTTACCGGCTGTTTCGTCCGTTTTCAATCTGAACTCCTAGTTTTCGATAAAGCAGGCTGAAACAGCGGGTTATGAGGCTATCTTGGTTCGCGGTGTTCCATGGCGTTTTTCAGAGTTTCTGTCTGCCTGGTGGGTAGCCTGGTGGGTAAGGGGTGGATTTTCGACCCTGTTGTGGGTAGAAGGGAGTCGAACCTTTTTGGTGTGTCCCCGTGGCTTACAGCGTCAACAAACTCACCGATCGCGGTGCTCGCGCAATCAAGACGCCGGGCTACCACCCCGACGGCGACGGGCTCTATCTGCAAGTCACAGAGGGAGGGTCTCGAAGCTGGGTCTACCGCTATTCCGCAAGCGGTCGTCGGCGAGAAATGGGGCTCGGCTCGTTCCATGACGTTACACTCGCCGAGGCACGGCTGGCGCGGGACGAAATCAAACGAGGCGTGACCAAAGGGTCGGACCCTCTCGGCGAGCGACCGAAACGCGCTCGCGGCAGACTTCACCAGGTTCAGTCTGTTTCATCTGTGGCCGCTGCGGCAAGCGCGTCTATCGTTTCGGCGAAAGCCCCGACTCTGGAGGTATGCTGGACTGATTACGTTCGCGCTCAAGAAGGTGGCTGGCGCGGTCGAAAAACAAAGGCCAGTTGGATGCGGTCGATTGAAAGTCACGCGGCGGCGATTAAGGGCCGGCCCGTGGCTGAGATCGATGTTGACGACGTGATCCGTGTCCTTGAGCCGCTTTGGATGACTAAAGCGGAGTCGGCCGGAAAGCTGCGCGAGCGGTTGGAACGGGTGCTGGACTACGCACGGGTTCGGAAGTTGCGGAGCGGGGAGAACCCGGCCCTCTGGAAAGGCAACCTGATTCACCTCTTGCCGCCGAGGCCCAAGCTCCAGAGGGGTCATATGCGGGCGATGCCGTATCAGGATGTCCCCGCCTTCATGGTCAAGCTGTCGACCAGCAAGGGGATGTCGGCCCGCGCCTTGGAGTTTACGATTCTGACGGTCGCGCGAGAGACGATGACGCTCGAAGCGACCTGGCATGAGATCGCTGGCGATCTCTGGGAACTCGACGCTCAGCGAATGAAGGAAAGGGCCTTCCGTCAACCTCTGTCCGCAGGCGCGCTCGCCGTGCTCGCCAAGGTCCGGACGGAGGAAAGCCGACCCAACGACCTCGTCTTTCCCTCACAGCGGGGGGGCGTCATGTCCAACATGGCGATGGACATGCTGCTGCGCGACCTCGCTCCGCCATGGACGCCGCACGGCATGAGATCAACCTTTCGCGACTGGGCTGGCGATGAAACGGATTTCGCTCGCGAGGTGATCGAGGAATGCCTCGCTCATTCTGTCGGCGATGAGACTGAGCGGGCCTATCGGAGAGGCGATGCATTGAAGAAACGCCGTACTGTGCTCGAAGCTTGGTCGGCCTATTGCTTGAGCGGTCTTTGATCGGACAGAGCCGGAACTGATCAGCCCCTTTTGACCGGGCGCGGGTCTCCTTCTGACTCTTAGCTGACGTTCAGAACGTCTTCTCGTGGGCGCCAAGCCAATCCGTGGAGGCGTTGCCGTGGATTCATCCCTGAAGCGAAATACCTCCGCAGCTTCAAGCTCGGCCACATGGGCGGCCTTTCGATCGGCGACCACCTGGAGCGCAGCTATGGTCTCCTGAAGGGCGCGGGGCGTAACGCGGAAGGCCGAGCGGATGCCGCTGCAGATCGGCGAGCGCAATCGCGCAGGGCGGGGCGAGATCGCCAGGACGGAGCGAGCGGCCTACCACTGACGCCGCGAAGGCGGCGTTCGGCGCCCCGGCACGCGCGACACCTTGGGAGCAGAAGGCGGTTGATCGCCAGGCCCGCATTCGCGGTCTCTACCTGACGCAGGCGCGTCTCCTGGCGCAGGCAATAGACCAAAAGGATCGCGTTCTCGCCCGCGCAGTCGTTGCGTTTGTCCAGGCCGGCGCCCGACAGCCGCCGACTGGCGCTGGCGCGCGAACTGAGAGCGGCGAGCAAAACGCCCGGCGACCAACGCGACACGTCAGGCGCAGATCGGTGTCGATGAGGCTGCAGGGGAGCGAAGCCTCGCAGTTGCAAATGCCGTGGTTCTGTGAGAGCTGTACCGCACAATTTTCGGCGAATATGTGCAGCAGGTGGCTTTCAGTGTCTCAGAAACGAGAAAAATTTCGCGAATTAGCGGAGGGCCGGACGACCAAGGCGCTCGAGGCGATCGGGCGGATCGGCAACCTCTCCAACCGCCAGGTCTACGAGTACGAAGACGCTGAAGTGAAAAAGATCATGCGCGCGTTGCGCAACGCTGTGGCGGAGGTTGAGGCGCGGTTTGAAGCGCCCCGGTCTCGCAAGGCCGGCTTCAAATTCTAGGACCCCATGAACGCTTCGAGCATCACGCCAATCCAAATCGATGACACCGACTTTCTGGTCGCGACGACCATCGAGCGGTGTCCGCGCATGATGATGATCAGGGAACTCGCCAGGAACGCGCTGGAAGCGGCGTCGCTTGCGCCGGAAGGCCAGCGGCAAGTCGTCTTCCGCACCGTGGCTTTCGGTGAGACGCCCAAGCTGGCGATCTGGAACACCGGTGCCGGCATGGACGCCGCCGAGCTCTACCGGATGTGCGATCTTGCTTCGTCGATCCGCAAGGAAAAGGGGCTCGACGCGAACTTCGGGATGGGCGCCAAGGTGGCGTCACTTCCCTCGAACAAGCTCGGGATGGCCTACCGGTCGTGCAAGGACGGCGAGGTCAACGAGGTGATCCTTTGCCAGCGTGACGGCCGGTATGGACGGCTGCGGCGTGACTTGGGGAACGGCGACGTGGCGGAAGTCATCGACGTCACCGAGGTCGCTCGCGAAGAAGGCTACGACCTGAGCCACGACTGGACGGAAGTTCGCCTGCTGGGCAACGACGACGACCAGGAGACCGCGCGGGATCCGTACAACGGTGACCCGGTCGTCGACGCCCAGTGGCTGGCCACCTATCTCTATCACCGGTTCTATCGACTGCCGGAAGGGGTGCGCGTTGTGCTGCAGCCCGGCACCCACAAGCTCGGCGACGGAACCCGGGTGTTCGAACCGCTCCCTCGCCGCGCCGCCGCAGGCGCCTTCGAGAGGACGGAGACGGTCGAGGCTCCCGGCGGGATCAAAATCCACTACTTCTATGATCCGCCTTACGAGAAGTCGCCGAGCCACAACCGGTCCATCAGCGGGGCCATCCAGTCGGCCCTTAGCCTCGTGGGGGTGGTCTACAAGGACGAACTCTACGATGTGAAAACAGGGCGAGCGTGGTCGATCAACGCCCCGTTGTTCGGAATCCCGTTCGGATCGAAGCACATCTCCGTCCATGTGGAACTGCCCGATAACGCGCCCGTGCTGCCAGAGGCCTACCGGCAGTTCCTTCGCTACCAGGCCGGCGAACAGGATACCGTTCAGGCGATCCACTTCGGAGACCTAGTCGCCCAGCATCGGCCGCACTGGCTGATCGACCTCATTCGGTCCTTCGCGCCGGAGAGCACCTCCAGCGACGAGATCAGGGACGAGCTCCAGAAGCTGCTGGACGATCTGCGGGTACGGCGCATCTCGCCGCGCACGACGCCCACGGGCATCAAATTCGTGGATTCGGCGGCCGGTATCGGCACGCAGCCGACCCGTGAGGGTGAAGGTGGCGGGGGTGGCGCGGCCCGACCGAAGACCAAACACGTCGATCTCAACCTCGCGCCACAAGGCTCGAAGGCCGCGGACCTGTGGAAGGACCGAGAACGCGCGCCCGATATCGTCATGCTGCGGACGCCGGAGGAAATCGACGAGAAGCAGCTAAGGGGACGCGCCGGCCGCTACTACGAAAACGGCCAGCTCTTCCTGAACATGCTCTATCCGTCCATCGCCGAGATGCGCGATGCGCTCGAAGCGTCCTACGCGACCGTCGCCGACGTCGATAGCATGCGTGAAGCCGCGCTTCGTCAGGCCGAGAAGAGCATGGTGCTACGCGTCGGACGCGCGGTGGTGTTCGCGCTTGCCAAGCAGCTCAATAAGGAGTGGGACACCGACGCTGTTCGGCACGCCCTGGCGCCCGAAAGTCTGAGCTTGGCAGCCGACGACTTCTACGACTCGATCCAAAGCGCGCGGCGCAGCATGGGCCGTCAGTTTCGCCCGAACCGCCAAGGCGACGACAACGGTGCTTCGGATGAGGACGAGCTCATCCGCGAGATCGCCTGAGCCCGGCGGGAGCACGACCGTTGAACGGGTCCAGCTTGAGCGCTGCAACCCGGTGTAGCATTGCCGAACGAACGGGCATCGGTCAGGCTCGGCCGAAGAGGGACGTCCGCATGTGTCGTATGCAGCCCCGAAGGTGGAGTTGACCGCGAGTGCCGTCGGCCTGGGACATCACGATCTTGGAGACCCTGCAGCTCCTCGACGACTCGCTCAGCGAGTTCTCCGAGGGCGTGGCTGACGACCGCTACGCCATCTGGTTAGGCGCAGGCGTCTCCATGGGAAAGCTACCCGGGCTGGGCGGCGTCGCCGAAGCGGTCCTCGAACATGTGCGGGCGCGGATCGACCCCGCGAACCCCGCTTGCGCATTCAAGACGAGCCTTGATCGGATGCTGGGTCTGGTGGCTCTAGACGCGGGGCAACTCGCCTTGATCGACTACGCCCAGCCTGTCGCGGCGTGGCCTCCGCTAGAGCAGGTGACGCTGCAGTTGGTCAGCCGCTACGCCGTGATGCTCGATCAATCTCCTCCGGGTGAGCAGCCGGACTATCTCGTCTGGAACGGCGTTGATGTCGTCAGCCGATATGCCGATCCCGCGACTACGCCCGGCCCGGAACACCTTGGCCTGGCCGCTTTGGTCGCCGAAGGCGTCGCGTCGGACTGCGTCAGTGCAAACTGGGACGACCTGATCGAGAAGGCCATGCGCCTGTTGGACGGGCCCGCGTCAGGCGTCCTGCAGGTCCGGGTGCTGCCTGCTGACGTCCAGAACAACGTCCCGCGCGCGCGCCTCTACAAATTTCACGGCTGCGCCGCGAAGGCGGGCGACGACGAAGGCGTCTATCGCGACCGGATCGTCGGCCGCCAGTCGCAGATCAATGGGTGGGCGCAGAAGCCGGAAAACGTCGTCATCGCAGGCAAGCTGGTCGACTTGGCCATCTCAAAGCCGACGCTGATGCTCGGGCTGTCTGCGCAGGACGCCAACATTCAGGATTTGTTTGTTCGGGCGCAGACGCAGCTCCCGGCAACGTTCCCAACACACCCACCCTTCGTGATGGTCTCGGAAGATGCCGTCGGCGCGCATCAGGACGGACTGCTGCGAAACTTCTATCGGTCCGACTACGCCGCGCACGCGCAGGACATTCAGACGGCCTCGCTCGTCCGCTCATATGCGAAGACCTTGCTTCCCGCCCTCTGGCTGCATGTGCTGTGTGCGAAGCTCACCGCCCTTATCGACAAGGCGGCGCCTGGCCTACCCGCGGGGGAACGCGATAGCCTGCGTGAGGGGATCAAGCGTCTGCGCGACCTGGCGGCGGCCTCGGCCGATCCAGCGGATCAGGAAGGCTTCATGCATGCCGCGCTCGCCTTCGCCGGACGCGCGCTACGCCTGTTCCGTCGAGGTCGCGCTCCAGCGGCCGGGGAGGGAATCTACGCCCCGCTCAGCGATGTCGGCGTGACCCGGACCGTCGCGGCCCCACATGTCGATGCAGACGGGGTCGTCCAACTGGCGCTTGCCTTCGCCTTGGTCGGTCGCGGGGAGCAGGAAGGCCATTGGACCTGCGCGACAAGCGATCCTGCGCAGGCCGGCACGGGTGCGGTTCGGTTGGCAGGCGCCGTGCGCCAATCGGAAGTCTTTTTCGCCGCGAGCGCGCACGCGGCCGCGCAGCTTTTCGCCAGCGGGCATGTGGCCGAGGACGACGACGCCGTCATAGTTCAAAGCTTTGAGGTCGTTCCACGATCAGCGCGACACCCAACGAGTGCGCCTGGGCGCACCGGTAAGCTCGGTTTGCGCGAATTCGGCCTATCATCGATGGCCGACGGCGCGGTGAGTCTCGATGGGCTTCTGCAGCGTTTCAAGGCGGAGGTGGCGGTTTGACCCAAACGACCCCTGTCGAACGCGTAGCGAAGGCGCTGGAAGCGGCGAACTTCCGGCGCATGGCCTACCCCCTGCAGATCGCCGGGCTGACCTTCGACACGCCCGCCGCGTTCGTCGGTGCGCCGCCGTCGCCCGACCTCGTCGTTGTTGGCGACAGCACCGTCCAGTCTACGAGGGAAATCCAAAGGACGGTTGAAGGTGTCGGCCGGGCGCTCGATGTCATGCAGTCACGCCGCCCCTTAACGCTTGTGCTAGTGGGTCCGCGGCCGGAGTCGAAAGCGATCAGCGCCCTGTCGCGTTTCGCGCGCGTTCTACCGGTCGGCGAATCCGCCGACACCGCCAGCCTCGACAACTGGCTGGCTGTCCTGCTGCCGCTCCGGCTTCCCAAGCCCGTCGATGCGCGTGGGGTCGACAGTCTGGACGAGTTGCGCGCTGAGGCGGACCCGCTGACCCATGAGCTGATCGACCTGGCCGTGCAAGGGACGGAGGCGGTGGCCGCGCGGTTCGCCGAGCTGGTCGAACAACCCTTCGCAGAGATCGATGAAGATGAGGAGGAGGCCTCGTGAGCACCCGTCTGACCTCGATTTTCATCGAAGACTTCCGCAGCATCCGCGGCCCGCAGCGCATCTCTCTCGACGCGCCTGCGGTCCTCATCCATGGCCCTAATGGGACGGGTAAGACCAGCCTGCTATCGGCCATTGAATTTGGCCTTACGGGGACAGTTGGATCACTCAGCCGGCTCGACGCCGGGTTCCTCAAGCATCTTCCGCACAAGCGGAGTCCCCTCGGCGAATGCAAGGTCATCCTAGAGGCTGAAGGGTTTCCAGGCGGCGCGCCGCCAGGGCAGGCCGAGGTGTCGTCGGACGGACAGTCGGTGACCGGGGCGGGCCTGCTCAGTCCCGATCTCGTGCGCTTCTTCAGCGAGCGATGCTTTCTGCCGCAGGCGGCTCTCGGGCGTCTGCTCGAGATATACGAGCATCAAGACAATCGGCGCTCGGACTCCCCGTTGACCCGCTTCGTCAAAGAGCTGTTGGGGTTGGAGGCGCTCGACGCTCTGATCGACGGTCTGCATGCGAGCGGCGACGTCCGCCGCTTGAAGGCTCCTGCGCCGCTGTTCGCGGCCGCCCGTTCCGGAGCCGCAGTCTTGTCCGCCCGGGTCGCAGCGGCGACGAAGGCCGCAGCGAGCGCCCGCGCGGCGGTGTCTGCACTTGAGGCTGAACTTCGCGAAAAGCTGCAGGATCTGGCGACGGCGGAGGCGCCGATCAATGTTGCCGCCCTTGAGTCCGATCTGGAGGCCGAAGCCAGCGAGCTTGAACTCCGCCTGCAGGATCTTGCGCGCCGTCGCCGCGATCTGCGTAGCGCCTCAGACCAGCTCACGGCCGCTTTGGCCGCTGAGGCTGGCGGTCAGGTCGCCACGGCTGAGGCGGCGGCGAACACCGCCCGGTCTGCGCTAGAGGCCTGGCAGGCCGATCTGGGGCGGCGGCTTCAAACGCTCTTCCAATCCATCCGAGCGCGATTCCCGAGCTTGGCCGACGGAGCCGGCAGCGTCGCCGCCACCCACCGCCAGGCCGCCGACTTGGTCCAGAAGGAGATTGTTCGTCTTCAAGATGCGCTCGATCGCGATGCCGCCGACGCTAAAGCGCTGGCGGAGGTCGAAGAGGCGCTCCGCCAGGGCAACGCCCGGCTGACCAATATCGATGAGGAGTTGGACCGAGACAAAGGCGCCAACGACGAACTTGCGCGCGCCCTCACAGCCATCTCAGCCCATATCGACGACGAAGTCTGTCCAGTCTGCCAGCGGGATTTTCGCGAGGTATCCGAACAGCCGCTCGCTTCGCACGTCTCGGAGGAAGTCGAGCGCCTCGTCGCGGCGGCCGGGCGGGTTCAAGGGCTGGTGCGCGACCGCTCAACGACGTCCTCCGCCGTCGAGCAAGCTCAACGCCGCAAGAGCGAGATTCTTTCGCGGCAGTTGGCCGATGAGCAACGGGACGCTTTCAAGGTCGACCTCGCGCAACTGCTCGAATGGCGGACCGACCTCAACGAGCTTGTCGATGCCGCCGCGCTCGGAACGCGGCTTCAGACGGAGGCGTCGGCCGCGGCGGGCGCGCTCTTCGGCCTCGTCTCACGTCGGACGGGCCTCAGCGGCCTGAGAGCCGAACTCGATCGCCATGCGCAGGAGATGGGACGGCCGGTGGCGCCAAGCGATGTACCGCTGCAGACCGTCGTCGGCGACCTGCTGGCGTTCCTCCAGCGTGAGGAGGAGGCTGGGAAGGAGCGGCAAGCGCAGATCGACACCATCGGCGAGCTCCTGGAAAGCTTGCCGACCCTTGGCGACGAGCTGGTCGAGGCTGAGGCCGAGCTGAAGACCGCGCTGGAGGAACAACAAACCTCCACCGCCCAGCGAGAGGAAGCGGAACGCCGCATCGCCGCCTCGAAATCCTTGGCCACACGAGCACAGACGCTCCGGACGGAGAAGGTCCGCCAGGTCTTCAATGACGAACTCAACAGCGTCTGGCGGGAGCTGTTCATTCGGCTCGCACCCGACGAGGAATTCGTGCCAGCCTTCGCACTGCCGCCGGCGAACGGCGGCCCGGTCGAAGCGGTCTTGGAGACGCTCTACCGGGCGGGCGGCAAGGGCGGCAATCCAAAGTCCATGTTGAGCGCCGGCAATCTCAACACCGCGGCGCTGACCCTCTTCCTTGCTCTGAACCTCTCAGCAAAGCCGCTCTTGCCTTGGCTGATCATTGACGACCCCGTGCAGAGTATGGACGACGTCCACATCGCGCAGTTCGCAGCGCTGCTTCGAACGCTCAAGCGTGAAGGCCGACAGGTCTTCCTCGCGGTCCACGATCGTCAGCTGTTCGACTATCTCGCCCTGGAACTGAGCCCCACCGTCAACGGCGACCGCCTCATCACAATCGAGCTGGGTCGTACCGCCGAAGTGACGTGACCCCCTGAAACTCCTTCAGGAATAGCTAGAGTCCGCCCAACGAAGGACGGACAGAATGAAGCGATCG
>JAIERG010000085.1 GCA_019747095.1 Caulobacteraceae bacterium
TCCGGGCGGTGGCGGCGGCGGGGCCCAACCCCGCGGCGGTGGCGGCGGCGGCGGCATGCTGCCCGGTCAGGGCCGGTTGAATATCTCGGTCTTCCACACGGTTCGCTTCACCGACGAGGTGACGATCCGTCCCGGTCTTCCGGTGCTGGATCTGCTGGACGGGGACGCGACGGCCGGCAACGGCGGCACGCCGAGAAATGAAATCCAGGTGCAGGGTGGCGTGTTCCGCAACGGCTTCGGGGCCTTCATGAACGCCAACTGGCGCGAGGGCACCGAGGTCGACGGCGGCACGGGTGGCTCGACGCTGAACTTCAGCGATCGCACGACGGTCAACCTGACCATGTTCGCGGACCTCAACCAGCGCACCAACTGGGTTCAGCGTTTCCCCATCCTGCGTGGAGCGCGCGTCAGCCTGTCGTTCGAGAACCTGTTCGACAGCCGCCTGGAAGTGACCTCGTCGAGCGGCACCGTGCCACTGAACTATCAGGAAGACTTCCTCGACCCCGAAGGTCGGGTGGTCCGGATCAGCCTGCGCAAGGTGCTGTTCTAGGGGTCAGGGAATAGGGATCAGGGATTAGAGGGGAGGAACTGGGCCGTCGGCACAGAGCCTCTCCAATCCCTAGTCCCCAATCCCCTTCTTTCGACCCCAGCGGGGCGCCGGTGTCTCTCCGGTGGCCTTCCTGGTGATCTCCTTGAGCTTGCGGCCCTGCATGGCAGACAGCGCCTGACCGGGCGCGCCCTTCTCGGGGTCGCCGAAAGCGCGACCATAGGTCTTCACGCGCTCGCCGACTGAATCGAGGAACTCGCCTTCCCATTCCGAGAGGGTGACGCCCGTCTTGTCTGCCGTGCGTTTGGCGCGCTTGAGCGCGTTCAGGGCCGCGCGCTGCGCAGCCTTGCGCTGGGCCTCGTAGGGGCTGAGGGTCGGAGGCTTCCTCTTCACGCCCCCGAGAGTGTCAGATTTCGCCCAAAGCCGACAGATAGAGGTCGAGGATGGCCTCTTCCTCCTGGCGCTTGGCGCGGTCCTGCTTGCGGATGCGCAGCACCTTCCTCAGCGTCTTGACGTCGTAGCCCTCGCCCTTGGCCTCGGCGAAGACTTCCTTCATGTCGGCCATGATCGCCTGCTTGTCTTCCTCCAGGCGCTCCAGTCGCTCCACGATGGTGCGCAGACGGCCCTGGGCCGCCGAGGTCAGGACGTCGGGAGAAGCGTCGAAGGCGGCGTCGTCGGCCATGCTTGTTTCCTAGGGGCGCTGCCGCTCGGCGCTCATCCCGGAAGGGATTTGAGCCTCGCTGCTTGAGCGCAGTCAGAGTCTGGAGGGTGCTAACCATGCCGGGCCGATCGGCTCAACGGCAGGCACGAAAAAGGCCACGGACAACGTCCGTAGCCTGTGGATCGTTGGCGGCGCGCCCGGCGGGCGCGCTCCAATCAGCCCTGCTTGGCCTTGAAGCGCGGGTCGGTCTTGTTGATCACGAAGACGACGCCCTTGCGACGCACGACCTTGCAGTCGCGGTGACGGGTCTTGAGCGACTTGAGCGAGCTGCGGACCTTCATGGTCTTTGTCCTGGGGCGGGCTTGAAACAGAAAAGCCGTCGGCGGACCGGCGGCGGAACGGGGCGTATAGAGAAGGCGGGCGTGAGGGTCAACCCGAGTGGCTGTTGATTAGTGGCTCGTGGCTGGCCCGCCACAAGGCGCTAGCCACTCATCACCAGCCACTTCCTGGAGGCCTGGCCTCCGAGTTGAACGGAGGGTCTGCGGGGTTGCATCCCCGCCGCGTCGCACCTCCGCCACCAGGCCGTGTTCCAGAGAGCCCCGGCACCCTGCGCCTGCCGGGTTAAGGCGAAGTCAGGCGGAACGGTTTATGCAGACTTCACCTTCTTGTGTCCCTGTCGGTCACAAAGCCGCGCTGTTTCAAACGAGACTTGATCCGGACCGCCTTCCTCTGGGACACCGCCTGAATGCGCCTTGACCACCGCCTTGTCCTGATCGCCTGCGTTTCGGCCTGCGCGCCGATGCTGCCGGAAGCCCCGCCGCTGACGGCGCGGGCAGAATCGAACGTGGCCGCTCCCGTCGCGCCGCCGACGACCACGCAGGAGCGGCCTTATTCGACTGATGCGGCCGGGTTCGAGGGCTGGAAGCAGGGCTTTCTGGATCGCAAGGGCGGGGCACGGCGCGAGCTCTACGCCCAGCAGCTGGCCGGGCTGACGCCGGATCCGGACGTCATTCGGCTTGACAGCAACCAGCCCGAGTTCAGCCGGCCGCCGGGGACCTACATCGCCAACGCCGCCTCCACCACGCGAATCACACAGGCGCGACAGAGGCTGGACGTGGTGCCGGCGAGCGTGGTCCAGCGATACGGCGTGCCCGCCGAGATCCTCGTGTCCATCTGGGGCAATGAATCCAGCTTCGGTCAGGTGCAGGGCGACAAGGACGTGATCCGTTCGCTGGCCACCCTGGCCTATGAGGGTCGTCGCCGCGACTGGGCCGAGAACCAGCTGAAGGATGCGCTGGACATCGTCATCGATGGCCGCCGCGAGCGCGCGGGCCTGCTGGGCAGCTGGGCCGGGGCCATGGGCCAGACCCAGTTCATGCCGGACAACTATCTGCGGCTTGGTGTCGATCAGAATGGCGATGGCCGGGTCGACATCTGGGGCTCGGACGTCGACGCCCTGGCCTCGGCCGCGAACCTGCTGGCGCAGGCGGGATGGAAGCGGGACCAGCGCTGGGGCTACGAAGTCATCCTGCCTCCGGGCTTTGATTATCGGCTGGCCGAGTCAGAAGGCCGGCCGTGGAGCTTCTGGGCTCAGCAGGGCGTCAGCCTCGCCCATGGCGGGGCGCCGACCGCCGCCGAAAGCGCCGAGACGGGGTTCATCCTCTTGCCACAAGGTGCGCGCGGCCCGGCGTTCCTGGCCCTGCCCAACCACTTCATGATCCGCCGCTACAACAACTCCGTCAGCTATGCCCTGGCCATCGGCCTGACGGCGGACGGAGCGATCGGGCGACCCGGGCTGGTCGGAACCTGGCCCGACGATGGTCCCCTGTCGCGGGAGCAGCGGTTCGGGGCCCAGACGGCATTGGCTCGCATGGGCTATGACGTCGGCGGCATCGATGGCGTGATCGGCTCAGGCACGCGTCGGGCCCTGCGCGCCTGGCAGCAAGCGACGGGCCGGACGCCCGACGGCTATCTGACCCCGGCTCTGGCCGATGAGCTGATGCGCGGGATGTAGGTCACGTTCCTTCTCCCCTTGCGGGAGAAGGGACCTCAGTCCTTCATCCGCCAGGTCGCGCCGGTCGGCCCGTCCATGACCACGACGTTCAGCGCCGTCAGCCGGTCGCGGATGCGGTCGGCTTCGGCCCAGTTCTTGTCGGCGCGCGCCTGGACCCGCTCGGCCAGCAGGGCCTCGACCTCGGCCTTGAGCGCGTCGTCGGCACCGCCGGAGAACCAGTGGTTCGCCTCTGACGCGAGCACTCCAAGAGCATCGCCCGCCTTCAAGACGGCCTCATAGGCAGTCAGGGCCAGCGCATCGTCCTTGCTGTTAATGGCACTCCGAAGTTTGCTCGACAGCTGAAGCAGCGCCGATTGAGCCGCAGGAGTATTCAGGTCGTTCTTTAGGTGCCGCTCGATTTCACCGGCCCAAGCCCCAGCAATGGTCGAAGTCCCGTTCCGCATCTGCGCGAAGTCACGAGGCTCGGCGTATTCTACGGCTCTGACGAACCGCTCAGCGTCGTGCAGCGCACCATAGATCGTGTCCAGGTTCTTGCGGCTCTGATCCAGCAGGCTCTGGTTCCAGTCGAGCGGCTGGCGGTAGTGGGCGCTCAACAGCGCCCAGCGAACGACCTCGCCCGGCATGTGCTGAACGAGGTCGTGAAGCAGCAGCACATTGCCGATCGACTTGGACATCTTCTCGGCGTCCACCGTCAGGAAGCCGTTGTGCATCCAGTAGCGGGCGTATTCGTCGTGCGCCTGATCCGCCTGGGCATGGCCGTGGGCGCAGACCCCTTGCGCGATCTCGTTCTCGTGATGCGGAAACACCAGGTCGATGCCGCCGCCGTGGATGTCGATGGGCAGGCCCAGAACCTGTTCGATCATGGCCGAGCATTCGATGTGCCATCCCGGCCGCCCTTCGCCCCAGGGGCTCGGCCAGGCCGGTTCGTTCTCCTTGGACGGCTTCCACAGGACGAAGTCGTGCGGGTTCTTCTTGTAGGGCGCGACCTCGACTCGGGCACCCGCGATCATGTCGTCGAGATTCCGCCCCGACAGAGCGCCGTAGGACGGATAGCTCGACACGTCGAACAACACATGGCCCTCGGCCGCATAGGCGCTGCCTGCCTCGATGATCGCGCCGATCTGGCGCACGATCGCGTCCATGTGGTCGGTCACATGCGGCGCGATGTCCGGCGGCGTGACGTTCAGCGCCGCCATATCGGCCAGATAGGCGGCCTCGTAGCGGGCCGTGATCTCGCCGATCGGCACGCCCTCCTTTGCCGCCTTGGCGTTGATCTTGTCGTCCACGTCGGTGACGTTGCGGGCGTAGGTGACGGCGTTCGCGCCATAGGTCCGGCGCAGCAGCCGCACCAGCACGTCGAACACCACCGGCGGCCGGGCATTGCCGATGTGGGCGTAGTCATAGACCGTGGGCCCGCAGACGTAGAGCGTCACCCGCTTGGGATCGCGCGGTTCGAACGCCCGCTTCTCGCGCCGGAGGGTGTCGTAGAGGAAAAGCGTCATTGTGAAGCGGAGCCGTGGGTTTTCTTGCGGGACGCGGGGACCGTCCCATATAGGCGTGACGGGCCGCCGAACAGCCGCCCAAGGGAAAAGGGAGCGCGGCGCGCGTCCATCCGGGACCTTCGTTCCGGCGCCACTATGCCGCTGAACATCTTTCATGGAAGCCCATGCGACGAAGCCGGTGCTGGTCGGCAATGACACTGTGTCTCTGAGGCCCTCGCGCGAGGAAGCGCTCAAGGCGGTGCGGACCCTGCTGGCCTGGGCCGGTGACGATCCCGACCGCGAAGGTCTGAAGGACACGCCCAAGCGGGTCGTCGATGCCTATGCGGAATGGTTCGAGGGCTATGAGGCCGACCCGGCCAAGGAACTGAGCCGGACCTTCGAGGACGTTCAGGGCTATGACGACATGGTCCTGCTGCGTGACATCGAGGTCGAGAGCCATTGCGAGCACCACATGGCCCCCTTCCTGGGCAAGGCCTACGTGGCCTATCTGCCGACCGAGAAGGTCGTTGGGATTTCCAAGATCGCGCGCGTGGTCGAGATCTTTTCCAAGCGGCTCCAGACACAGGAAGTCCTGACCAACCAGATCGCCCAGTCGATCGAGGATCACCTGAAGCCCGCCGGAGTCGCCGTCCTGATCGACGCCGAGCACCAGTGCATGACGACCCGCGGTGTGCACCACCGCCATGTCTCGACGATCACGACCCGCTTTACCGGTGCCTTCAAGGACAATCCGGCCCTGACCGAGCGCTTCCTGAAGCTGGCGAAGGGCTGATCTTCGCGCCCCGGGGGAAAAGTGCGAATTCCGGAACCGGGTTGGGACCGAGACCGCTTTACAAGCCCGGCGTCAGACGCCAAGAACCGTTCGAAGCCTTGAACACGCTCGCGCCGACGCGCGGCCAGTATGGAGACGACCTGACATGGGCGCCAAGCTTTCGGGACCCGGCAACGGCAAGACGATCGAGCAGAACGCCGACATCAACGTCACGCCGTTCGTCGACATCATGCTGGTGCTGCTGATCATCTTCATGGTCGCGGCGCCGCTGGCCACCGTGTCGATCAAGCTGGACCTGCCGCCGGCCACCCCGCCGACAGGCGAGGAGCCCAAGGAGCCGGTCTACATCACCATTCAAGAAACGGGCTCGATCTTCATCGCTGACCAACAGACCACCATCGAGACCCTTGCCGCTGACGTCTGCGCGGCTCTGGGCAACCCGACGGGCCGCGGGTGCCAGGAAGAGCGCGTGTTCGTCCGCGCCCAGCCCGAAGTGAAGTACGTCGCCTTCATGGAAGTCATGAACGACCTGCAGGCCAATGGCTTCTTCAAGGTCGGGCTGCTGAACGAAGACATCGAATAGGATCAGGCGATCCTTTCAAACGACAAAGGCCGCGCCCTTACGGACGCGGCCTTTTTCTTTGAACCGGGAACGATCTAGCGGCGCTTGTCGCCCTCGCGAACCGTATCCTTGATACCGCCGACGGTATTCTGGACCTTGCCCTCGACTTTTTCGGCGCGGCCTTCGGCCTTCAGCTTCTCGTCGCCGGTCAGCTTGCCGACTCCTTCCTTGATCGACCCGCCTGCTTGCTTGACGGAACCTTCGATGCGGTCATGGTCAGCCATGATAATCTCCTGAAGCTCGCGCAGTCGGGATGACCGCGCTTCGACAGAGACAGCGATCCACAGGCCAGGCCGTTCCGTACGGCCGCGCTTGATCAGCCTCTGAGCCAGGCGGCTACCGCCCAGGCATGGGCGTCGTGGCGCAGCTCGGCCAGGGCCGTGCGCGGATGCAGCCAAACCAGCTCATGATCTGCCTCAACCTTGCGCATCGGATCGAGGTCGAGCATCCGCGCGACCCAGATGCCGCCGACATTGTTGACGGGCTCACCGTCCGACTTGCGGAAGTATTGCCCGGCTTCGATGATCCGCCGGACTGGTTCGATGGTCATGCCGGTCTCTTCAAGGAACTCCCGGATCAAGGCCTGTTCCTCGGTTTCGACCCCGTCCACGGCCCCACCAGGCAGATCGTGGTACGGTGTGTCGCGGGTCACGCGGACGCAGGCCAGTTTCTCGTCATGGAACACCAGACCGAAGACCGCGGGCCGGACGGTGTAGCCCAGGCCCGGCTCGGCCTGTCCAAACTGCAGCGCGGGGCTCAAAAGTCGAAGGCCAGGCGCGCGCGCACGCCCTTGTGGGCCGGGTCAAACTCAACGACCGAGCGCAGGCCGGACGCCATGGCGGTGATGATCTTGCCCCCCAGACCGGTACCCTTGGGCGTACCTTCTCCCAGCCCCGGTCCGTCGTCCTCGACGGTCAGAATCGCGCGACGGGCTTCAGCGTCCGCCTTGAGGAGCACCCGGATCTCACCGCCCTGGCCAGGCGCATAGGCATACTTCACGGCGTTTGTGATCAGTTCGGTCACGACGACGCCCAGCGATACCGCCTGATCGGTCGACACCCAAATGGGTTGGGCATCGAGGGTGATGGCCGGGGAAGAACCGTCCGGTCCGACCGACTTGGCCAGTTCCTCGACCAGTCCTTCGAGATAGGCGTCGAGCTCGACACGCTCCATGTCACCGGAGGTGTAGAGGCGGCGATGGACATGGGCGACGGCTTCAATGCGGGCCTGAGCCTCGCGCAGCGCCGCCCGCGCGCCCTCATCGGACAGATGGCGCTGTTGCAGGGACATGAAGCTGGACACGAGTTGCAGGGAGTTTCCAACGCGGTGATTGACCTCGCGCAGCATGGCCTCTGCACGATCACGGGCAAGGCGAACCTGTTCCTGCGCCTCTTCATTCTCACGCTCGAGGCGACGCCGCAGCAGGGCGTCTTCCAGCGCCGACCGCAGCAAGGCGGTGAAGTCCTCGGACAAGTCCTTAATGACGTAGTCGGCGGCTCCGGCGCGCAGGGCGGCGACGGCAATGCGCCCTTCCTGGGCTCCCGTCACATAAACCACCGGAGGCGGGGCCGGTCGATCAAGGACATCAGGCAAAACGTCCAGCCCCTCTCTGCCGGGCATGTAGTGATCCAAGGCGACGATGTCGAAGTCGGTCTGGTCCAGCAGATCAAGACCGGCGTCGCCGTCGGGAGCCAGCGTGACCTCATAGCCGTGCCGGCCAAGCTCCTTCTGCACGAGCCGCGACAAACCAGGATCGTCGTCGATGTAGAGCAGCCGGATAGGCGGCCGGGGCTGGGTCATTCGATCTCCGGTGCCTGAATCACGGACAGGAAAAGGCCCAGCTGCCGGATGGCGGCCGCGAAGCTTTCGTAGTCGACCGGCTTGGTGATGTAGACATTGCATCCCAGGTCGTAGCAGCGCTGAACCTCGGCCGTGTCATCCGTCGTGGTCAGAACCACAACCAGCGCACGCTTCAGCCGCTCGTCGCGCTTCACTTCGGCGAGGATGTCGGTTCCCTGCATGTCAGGCAGGTTCAGATCCAGCAGGATGAGCAGCGGCTCGTTGGCCCGGATATCCTCCGAGAAGAGATGATCCAGAGCAGACTGACCGACATCGAAATGGATGATCTCGTTTGAGATGTTGGCACGGCGGATGTTCTTCTCGATCAGCCGGGCATGACCGTGGTCATCCTCGATCATCACAATCTTCACAGCTGTGCTCACGGGGCGTCTCCGGTTTCTTCGAGGACGAGGCGTTTGGGAAATTTCAGGCGGAAAGTCGAGCCTTCGCCCAGCACCGACTCCACCACGATGTCTCCACCGAGGCGGCGAACGCTGTTCCGGACGAAGGCGAGCCCAAGCCCTTCGCCGGGCCTGTCCTGACGGCCAGAGCGGCGGAACAGCTCGAAAATGCGTTCGTGGTCCTTGGGGGATATCCCACGCCCGTTATCGATCACCTCATATTCGACCCAGCCGCCCGGCAGGTCACGGCCTCGGACGTCGATCTGACCGGGACGCGCCGGATCGAGATACTTCACCGCATTGTCGATCAGATTGCCCATGATCTGCTCCATGGAGAGCCGGTCATTCTCCATCTCGGGCAGATCGCCAACAGTGATCCCGGCCTTGGCCCGAGCCAGCTGATGAGAGACACTGTCGGCGATCCGATGGACCATCAGGGTCATGTCCAGCGTTTCGGGGACCAGATTGCGACGTCCTTCGCGCGAAAGCTTCAGGATCGCGTTGATCAACCGGTCCATCTTCTCGGTCGAGGCGCGAATGAAGCCGACGGCCTCGGGGATGTCCTCGCGGATCGCGGATCGCACCAAGGGCTCGGTCGGCTGCTCGAACTCCGCAGAAATCATGGCCTGATCGAGAATCTTGCCTGCCTGTTCGAGCTCGGCGGTGTAGCCCATGATGTTGACAAGGGGTGCGCGCAGATCGTGGCTGACGATGTACGCAAAGCGCTGAACCTCCTCGTTGGCCCGGGTCAGGGCGGCCGTTCGCAGGCGGACTGTTTCCTCTAGCCCCGCGTTGATCCGATCTACCTCAGCGCGTGACGCTTCGAGCTCGACCAGGTAGCGCCTGACCAGAAGGAAAACGAAACCGGCCAGAACCAGGATCAGCAGACCTGCGAGGGCATTCACAAAGCTGGTGAACGAGGCTGAGGCCTCCGATCGTGCCGTTGCGTCGGCGATCTCGACACCGATCCTCTGGTCGATGTGGGAGAGATCGGCGTCCAGACGCCGCATGAGGTCCTGACCATGACCGGCACGAACCTCGGCGATGGCGTCAACCGCCCTGCCTTGGCGATAGAGCTCAAGCGTCCCATCCATCTCCAGGATTTTTTCCCGGGATAGACGGACGATCTGCTCCACCAGGACGCGGTCGTCGCCGTCCGTGCCGACGCGGGTCACGAAAGTTTCCAGAGCCGCAGCGTGAGTGGTCAGGGCATTGCGATAATCAAGCAGAAACGCCGGTCGCCCCGTGAGCAGATAACCGCGATGAGCTGTCTCCGCGTCCTTGAGGTTGAGGATAAGCAGCCGGCCGGAACGACGGGCCTGCCAGCGGGTATCCACTTCCTCGTTGAACTGTGCCGTGCGCTGAACCAGCACGAAGGTGCTGACATTGGCGACGACAAGCGCGACGAGCGCCAGCGCAAGGGCGACGACGATTGAACGTCCGAGCGTGCGTTCGCGCGCAAACTGGCTCAACTGCGACAGACAATCTTGGACGGCGGTGCGCATTCGCGGACTGCTTTACCGGTCGCCCCATGGGTGTCCAGCTTGGCCATACGCGGCGCAACCTGTGCAGGATGAAGGCGTTGAGTTAATCAGCTGTGCCGTTTCGGGAGGCGTCGATGGTCTGGTGGTGGTGGATCGTGCCGACAGCCGTGGCCGCGCTGGGGGCCATCTGGCTGCTGCTTTCCTTGATCGGACTGTTCCGTGGGCGAATTCTCAGCGGCATCTTCGGGGGACTGGGGGGCGCAGCGCTGTTGGGCGCGGCATCAGTGGCGGTACTGCTGGGTCAGAACGCCCAGACCTATGGGCGCCTGACCTATGAGCGGCCGGTGGCGACTCTGTCGTCGCGCCAGCTGGCCCCGCAGTATTTCGAAGTCACGGTGATCCAACCCGCCGACGGAGAGCGGCCGGAGCGGACGGCCGTCTATCCCGTCCATGGCGATGAGTGGCGTGTGGAAGCCCAGGTGCTGCGCTGGAAACCTTGGGCCAATGTGCTGGGACTGGATGCCCAGTACCGGCTGGATCGCCTGTCCGGCCGATATCAGAACATCGAGCAGGAACGTACCGGTGCCCGCAGCGTCCATGCCCTGTCCAGCGACGCCGATCCGGACGGCCTGCCCTGGTCTCTGTCGCTGTGGGACACGGCCCGGAAGTATCGGCGCTACGTCGATGCGGTCGACACGCTTTATGGCTCGGGTGCCTATATGGCGATGCGCGACGGGGCGACCTATGAAGTCTGGATTACCCAGTCCGGACTGGTTGCCAGACCCACCAACGCGGCAGCGCGCGAGGCCTCGGCCGGCGGATGGGTCGTCGCCAGCTGATCGGGACTTTCGGTCTGACGGACGCAGCGCAGCATCACGATTGATGGGCGCCAGAGAAATCCCTATATCCGCCCTCTGCGAGCGGGGGCCTATCGCCCCGCGTCACGATTGGACCGCACTCCCCATGCTGGTCACCCTGATGAAAGCCAAGCTGCACCGCGCGACGGTGACCCAGGCTGATCTGGACTATGAGGGCTCGATCGCCATCGACGGCGACCTTCTGGATGCCGCCGGCATCTATCCGCACGAGCAGGTCGATGTGCTGAACATCACCAACGGGGCCCGCTTCACCACCTACGCCATCGAGGCTCCGCGCGGGTCCAGGGTCATTGGCGTGAACGGCGCTGCCGCGCGCCTGGTCCAGAAGAATGACAAGGTGATCGTGGTCACCTATGGCCAACTGCCGTCCGAGGAGGCTCGCCAGTGGTCGCCGACCGTCGTGCTGCTGGACGACGGCAACCGCATCAAGACAGCGGCCTAGATCGACTGAAGCGGGGCCGAGGCCCAGGCGGCGCGCAGGCGGTTCAGTCGGGTCTCGTCGACATCGAACACGACGTCGCCGATCGCCGTGACCGCGCAGGCGGGGGTCGCGCTGTTGCAGATGAAGGCCCCGTCGAAGGCGGAAAGGTCGCTCATGCGGATCGGACGGGTCCGTGATGTCATCCCCTGCGCTGCCAGTCCCTGATCGACCAGAGCCTGAGCTATGCCTGCCAGCATGGGAGCCTGGGGCCAGACGACCGTGTCGCCCTGGAGGAATCCGACATTCCAGAGACTCCCTTCGGAGATCAGGCCCTCGCCATCGACGTAGAGGGCATCGTCGAACCCCGCCTGCCGCGCCGTCCGCCGGGCGTGGATCGCCTCGAGGGTGGCCGTGTGCTTGTGCTCTGGCAGCATGCGGACGTGGGTTTGTGTCTGGAGGCGCAGGTTGCTGCCCAGCGGCGGCGGTGCCGGACTGACCGTCGTCAGCACCTTGGGCCGAATGACTGCGTCCGGTATGCGCGGCCGGATCTCGGGTGAGAACAGGCCGATCCTGAGCCAGGCGGTCGTGGTTTCCCCTAGCGCCATCCGCATGGCGCGGCGAAGGTGGTCCTCGGGAAGTGCCTCGCCAAAAAGAGCCTCCGCCGAAGCCTTGAGCCGGGCGAGGTGCAGGTCGAGGCCACGGACACCACCCGCCTCAACTCGGAACGACGTGTATGCGCCGTAGTTGGTGGTCGCCAGATAGGTGAGATCTTCAGGCGATGGCGGAAGGCCGTCGATCAGCATGATCTCCCTTCCCGCCAGAGAGGGTCACTCGCTCTCGCCACCCTCATCGTCCCCGCCGCTATCGGCCAGGCGTTCGACCGAGACGACCTTCTCGCTCTCTGCCGTGCGGAACACCGTGACGCCCTGGGAAGCGCGGCCGACGATACGGATCTGGGCCACCGGAGTGCGGATCATCTGGCCGCCCGAGGTGACCATCAGCAGGTCATCTCCCTCCTCGACCGGGAAGGCTGCGGCCAGGCGGTTGCCCGCGCGGCCGCCCAGGCCATGGGCCGTAAGCCCCTGCCCACCTCGACCCGTGCGCCGGTATTCGTAAGCGGAAGACCGCTTGCCGAAGCCGGTCTCGGTGACCGTCAGGATGAACTGCTCGGCCGCGCCCAGTTCGGCGATGCGTTCCAACGAAAGGGCTGCATCACCCGAACCCTCGGCCTCGTCGTCGGCATCGATGGTGGGCGTCTCGTCCTCGCCTTCGCCCGTGGCGCGGCGCATGGCGTTGGCGTGCTTGACGTAGGCTGCGCGTTCGTCGGGCGTGGCGTCGACCCGGCCAAGGATGGCCATGGAGATGACCTCGTCGCCATCCTGAAGCCGAACGCCGCGGACACCGGTCGAATCCCGGCCCTTGAAGACACGAACGTCGTCGGCCTTGAAGCGGATCGCGCGGCCGAGCGCGGTCGTCAGAAGCACGTCGTCCTCGGCGGTGCACAGCGCCACGCCGACCATGTGATCGCCGTCCTCCAGCTTCATCGCGATCTTGCCGGCACGGTTGACCGTGGCGAAATCCGACAGCTTGTTCCGGCGAACGTCGCCCGAGCGGGTGGCGAACATGATGTCGTAGTCGCCCCAGGTCACCTCGTCCTCCGGCAGGGGCAGGACGTTCATGATCGAGTCGCCCGGCTCGATCGGCAGCAGGTTGACGAAGGCCTTGCCGCGCGAGTTCGGGGCACCCAGCGGCAGCCTCCAGACCTTGAGCTTGTAGGCCTTGCCGTTGGTGGCGAAGAACAGGACCGGCGTATGGGTGGAGGCGGAGAAGACGCCGACGACGGCGTCTTCGTCCTTCATGGTCATGCCGGACTTGCCCTTGCCGCCGCGGTGCTGGGTCCGATAGGCGTTGAGCGCCACCCGCTTGACGTAGCCGCCGTGGGTCACGGTCACGACCATGTCCTCGCGCGGGATCAGGTCCTCGTCTTCCAGTTCGAAATCGCCTTCACCGATGACAGTGCGGCGCGGCACGGCGAACTCGGCCTTCACCGCCAGCAAGTCCTCGCGGATGATAGCCAGGATGTTGGCGCGGTCCGACAGGATGGTCAGGTGGCCCTGGATGGTGTCGGCCAGCCCCCTCGCCTCACCGAAGATGTCGTCGCGGCCGAGGCCCGTCAGGCGGCTGAGCGTCAGAGCCAGGATAGCGCGGGCCTGTTCGTCGGTCAGGCGGATCTTGTCGCCCTCGACCATCACCGTGCGCGGATCGGCGATCAGCTCGACCAGGGCCATCATATCGCCGATGGGCCAGGGCTTGGCCACCAGCCGTTCGCGCGCCTCTGACGGATCGGCCGACGAGCGGATGATGTGAATGACCTCGTCGATGTTGGCCACGGCGACGGCCAAACCCACCAGGACATGGCCGCGGTCGCGGGCCTTGGACAGCTCGAACTTGACCCGCCGGACGACAACCTCTTCCCGGAACTCCAGGAAGGCTTCCAACAGGCGGCGCAGGCCCATCTGCTCAGGCCGACCATGGTTCAGGGCCAGCATATTGACGCCGAACGACGACTGCATGGCGGAGAAGCGCCATAGCTGGTTCAGCACCACATCGCCCGAGGCGTCGCGCTTCAGCTCGATGACCAGGCGCATACCCTGACGGTCTGACTCGTCGCGGACATCGGAGATGCCCTCGATGCGCTTCTCGCGCACCATTTCGGCGATGCGTTCCTGAAGCGTCTTCTTGTTCACCTGATAGGGCAGCTCGGTGACGATGATCGCCTCGCGGTCCTTGCGGATCGTCTCGATGGTGGCGACGCCGCGCACCATGACCGAGCCGCGACCGTCACGCAGCGCATTCCGCGCCCCCGTGCGGCCCAGAATCTCGCCGCCGGTCGGGAAGTCCGGACCCGGCACCAGATCCAGCAGGGCGTCGTCCGAGACGTTCGGATCGTCCAGAAGGGCCACCGCCGCGTCGATCACCTCGCCCAGATTGTGCGGGGGGATGTTGGTGGCCATGCCGACGGCGATGCCGCCCGCGCCGTTGACCAGCAGGTTGGGGATGCGGCTGGGCAGGACGACGGGCTCCAGCCGGGCGCCGTCGTAGTTCTCCTGAAAGTCGACCGTGTCCTTGTCGATGTCGGCGACCAGGGCCTCGGCCGCCTTGGTCATGCGGCTTTCGGTGTAGCGCATGGCGGCGGGCGGATCGCCGTCGACCGAGCCGAAGTTGCCCTGGCCGTCGATCAGCATCAGCCCCATGGAGAAGGGCTGGGCCATGCGCACCATGGCGTCATAGATCGCGCCGTCGCCGTGCGGGTGGTAGCGACCCATGACGTCACCGACGATATTCGCCGACTTGACGTACTTCTTGTCCGAGGTCCGGCCTTCCTCGTGCATCGCATAGATGATGCGGCGGTGGACGGGCTTCAGGCCGTCGCGCGCGTCCGGCAAGGCGCGGCTGACGATCACGCTCATGGCGTAGTCGAGGTACGAACGCTTCAGCTCGTCCTCGATGGTGATGATGGCAATGTCGCCCGAATCAGAAGGGCCGGCCCCGCCTCCGCTGGCAGGCGGCAGGGCGTCGTCGATGGGTTCGTCGGTCAAGGGAATCGGGGCTCAGACAGCCGGAATCGGAACGTGATCCTCTGTCACGTTTTCTAGCATCGAGGGGCCTGATAGGCAAAGTTTCGACGCCGTTTTCCCCCGCCTTCGGACCCGCCGCACAAGGACGAAATCATGCGCCCCATCGCCTTCGCCGCCGCTCTGGCGCTTACCCCCCTCGCCGCCTGTGCCAGCATGGGTTCCAATGGCGGCGCAGTGCGCGCCACGCCCGGTGATTTCGGCGAGGCGACACTGATCAACGGCGAGGGCCAGAGGATCGGCCGGGCCCAGTTCCGCCAGGGCGCAACGGGCCTTCTGATCCGCATTGAGGCGACCGGCCTGACGCCCGGCTGGCACGGCGTGCATATCCACGCCACCGGCGAGTGCGCCGCGCCCTTCACGTCGGCCGGTGCCCATGTGAACCACGGCGAGCCCGCCGCGCCACACGGCCTGCTGAACCCGGACGGCCCCGACGACGGCGACCTGCCCAACATCCACGCCGCTGCGGACGGCAGCGTCAGCGCCGAGGTCTTCACCACCCGCGCCCGCATCGCCAATGAGGGCCCCGGCCAGTGGCTGTGGGACGCCGACGGCTCGGCCCTGATCATCCACGCCAACCCGGACGACCATACCAGCCAGCCGATCGGCGGGGCCGGCGCGCGGGTGGCCTGCGGGGTGATGGCCGCCGGCTAGGCCTTTGCCGCCCCGGCCCTCAGCCCGCGCTCTGCCAAGGCCACCACGCCGACCCCTGCCATCGTCAGGGCCGCGCCGGTCACAATCTGCGGCGTCAGAACGTCGCCGAGGAAGCCCCAGCCGATGGCGATGGAGACGACCGGCGTGGCCAGAAAATAGGGTGTGATCCGCCCTGCCTCGCGGCGCTGGACCAGCCAGAAGACCAGCGTCGTAGCCACCACTGACGACAGCACGCCGGCCCACAGGAGGGTCCCCCAGACGAGCGGCG
This sequence comes from Caulobacteraceae bacterium, assembly GCA_019747095.1. GTDB lineage: Bacteria > Pseudomonadota > Alphaproteobacteria > Caulobacterales > Caulobacteraceae > Brevundimonas. The sequence continues at coordinate 15,699 of JAIERG010000085.1, forward strand.
TGGCCGAGCGAACGGCCTCGATCTGATCGCGCTCGAACGCCGCCGAGCCGAGGGCGAGCGTCGGCAGGGCGGTCAGGGCCAGCAGCCCCTGCATCTTTAGCGGTGGGATGGAGGTCGTCCGGCGCGCGATCACCGTCGTCATCGCCCAGGCGGCGCTGGCGGCGATGACCACCAGGATGGCCGACCAGTCGTGCAACGCATGGGGATCGGCCGCCATCCAGGCCACGCCGACCAGGGCGACGACCAGGCCGATCAGGGCGAACCGCGTCAGCCGCTCGCCCAGCAGCAGGAAGGCGAACAGGGCGGTGAACGGGATCCACAACTGGGCCGCCACCGAGGCCGGGCTGACGTCGTCCGCCAGCCAGAAGCCGATGTAGATCAGTCCGTAGTGCAGCGGTCCGCCCAGCAGCACGATCAACGCTAGGCTTTTCCAGTTCGGAAACGGAGGCCTGACGAAGGCGAACAGACAGACCGAGGCGATGGCGAAGCGTATCGCTCCGGTCAGGAGCGGCGGCAGGGTCTCGGTCGCCACCTTGGCGGCGGCGTTGTTCGCCCCCCAGATCACCACGATCGCGACAATGGCACCGACCTCCAGAAGGGTCAGTGGGCTGGACGTCTTGAAGGCGGGAGCGGTCACCGGCCGGTCATGGCACAGGCGACCCGACCATGCGCGTCACACTGGGTGACAGGGCGTTTCGACCTCAGAACGGAATGTCGTCGTTCAGGTCGTAGCTCTCGCGCGGGCCGGACGGCTTGTTCGCCCCACCGGTGGAGAAGCCGGAAGAATAGTCGTCGTCGCTGGACCGCGACATGCCACCGCCCTCGCCACGCCCGCCCAGGAGCGTCAGGTTTCCGTTGAAGCGACCGATGACGACTTCTGTGGTGTACTTCTCGACGCCCTGCTGGTCGGTCCACTTGCGGGTCTGCAGCTGGCCCTCGACGTAGATGGTCGAGCCCTTCTTCACATAGTTCTCGACGACCTTGACGATGTTGTCGTTGAAGATCGCAACCCGGTGCCACTCGGTCTTTTCCTTGCGCTCGCCCGAAGACTTGTCGCGCCAGGTCTCAGACGTCGCGAGCGACAGGTTGGCGATGCGGTCCCCGTTTGGAGTGGTGCGGATTTCCGGGTCACGGCCCAGATTGCCGACCAGGATGACCTTGTTGACGCTTCCCGCCATGTCGCTCGTTCTTTCGCTTCGGATTCAGACCCGAGGGTCCCGCTGATGAAATGTGTTAACAGATGTTCCGGGAATGTTCCAGCCCCGGACGCCTAGCCTTGGGGCGCTGCAGGGAAGGACGGCGGCTCGGCATCCCGAACAACCCCCAACTCATCGATGTCACGCTGGATCGCGCCCGGCACCGCGAGGCGGCCATCTCCCGTCCGCGCAAGGGCGAAGAAGCGCCCACCCTCGAGCGAGCGGCTGAAAGCGACGCCACGGGCATCCACGAAGATGAACTGACCCTGGAAGGCACCCGTCACCTCACGCGTCGAGCCCCCCATCCGAAGGAAACGAACGCGCATTTCTTCCAGACGCGCCGCACAGAACTCGATCTGCGGCTGATCGCGGGCGACAACATTGAACCGGATCTCGCCGTCCGGGCGGGTCACCGCATAGCAAACGCCCGGATCGCGCGGCGCTTCGATCTGCTCGGCGCAGGCCGCCAAGGCCAGAAAGGCACCGGAAACGAGCAGAAAACGCATCATCCGAGCCCCGGGAACTGACAGCTACGGTCCTGCTCGGCCAAGACGCGGAACCGGGTGTTGTCGTTGGATTGCTCAACGCGCCGCGGGACCAGGCGCAGGGTCAGGTTGCCGTGGCGGCCGTATTGGGCCTCGCCGGGACCGACGCAAGTGCCGGCATAGAGCGCCTGGACACATTCGTTCAGGGTCGCAGCACCCGACAGCTGACGCCACTCCGAACCGGTGTAGCGCAGGCAGGGGGCACCAGAGACGCGTTGCGGTCGGGCTTCGGCGGGCTGCGGGTTGCCCCCCTCCACCGGCGAAGCCGGCTCGGGATTGTCCGACCCGGCCTGCTCGGCCGGTGCCGTGGGCGGGGGCGCGAACGACGCCGTCGCTGCCGCCGCCAGGTTTCCGCTGGCGTCCAAACCCACATCCAGGCCATCGGTGGCCAGGCCGTTGCGCTCGGCGCAGTCAGCCAGGGTCGCCATGCCGACGAACTGACCATCGACGAAGCAGCGCAGCTCCCGTGTCGGCTGCAGCTCGGGCGCGTCGGCCACGTCAACTGAAAGGGCACCGGGCTCGGCCGGCTCAGCCTCAGCGGACTTCTTCTCGTCGCCGCCCCCCATAAACAACAGCGCCAGCACCACGGCGGCGAGGATCGCGAGGCCCGCGCCGACCGCCAGGATCACGCGGTTGTCGTTAGGAAGTTGCATGGAGCGGCTCAGGTGGGGGACTGGGCTTCAATAACCCCGCCCGGGGCGGCTCCGTCAACCGGCAAGGCGGCCTCGACCGGGCACAATCGGCCGGGCACCCGGCAAATCCTGCCGCTGTAGGGCTCACCCGGCAGATATTGCCGGGCGGAGAACGTGGTTAAGGCAAGGTAACGTCTATTTTTCAATGACTTGGGCCGCGCGTTCATCTCAGCAGCTGTGGCCCCGACCTTGCTGGTCACCCCACCGGGCAAAATGCCCCCGACGGTCAAAACGACGGTCGGTCACCTTGAAACAAGGATACTCGTCATGGCGCTGAACAGCGTTAACACGAACAATGGCGCGATGGTCGCGCTGCAGAACCTTCAAGCCACGAACCGCGAACTGGACACCGTCCAGAACCGCATCAACACCGGCAAGAAGGTCAACACCGCCAAGGACAACGGCGCCATCTGGGCCATCGCCCAGGGCCAGCGCTCTGAAATCTCGGCTCTGAACTCCGTCGCCAACAGCCTCAACCGCGGCGTTTCCGCCGTGGACGTCAGCCTGGCCGCCGGTGAATCCGTCTCTGACCTGCTGGTTCAGCTGAAGGAAAAGGCGCTCGCCGCCACTGACCGGTCTCTGTCGACCGCCTCTCGTTCGGCGCTCAACGAAGACTTCAAGGCCATCCGTGACCAGATCACGACGGTCGTGAACAACGCTACGTTCAACGGTGTCAACCTGCTGAACAACTCTCTGGGCACCGCCGGCTATCGCGCCCTGGCCAACACCGGTGGCACCACCATCCGCGTGGCGGGTGAAAACCTGTCGCTGGGCGGCGCCAACGTGACCGTCACGGCCACCACCACGATCGGCACCTCGACGCTCGCCACCACGGCGCTGGGTCTGGTGAACACCTCGATCGACCGCGTCTCGGCCTCCCTGGCTCGCCTGGGTACCGGTGCCAAGTCGCTCGAAACGAACCGTTCGTTCGTCGGCAAGCTGTCGGACGCCCTGGAAGCGGGCGTGGGCAACCTGGTCGACGCGGATCTGGCCAAGGAAAGCGCGCGACTGCAGTCGCTGCAGACCAAGCAACAGCTGGGTGTGCAGGCTCTGTCGATCGCCAACTCCTCGACCTCGATCCTGCTGGGCCTGTTCCGGTAATCGAAATGGAAGGGCGGGACTTCGGTCCCGCCCGACCCTTCGCAGGAGACGCCGGCCTGGCCCGGCGTAGAAGCACATGGAGACCAGTGCAGCCGTCCTGAGCGTAACCGCCCCCCTCGCCGCCCCCGCCTCGACCATGGCAGGCGGCGACTTCCAGGAAAGCCGCGCCCGCCAAGAAGCCGAACAGGCCGCGCGTTACCGGCTGATCATCGAAGAGGGCCCGACCCTCGGGACCTACATTTACAAGACCCTGGACAGCATGACCGGCGAGGTCGTCAGACAGTTCCCCCGCGAGGAGGTTCTGAAGATGTCCGAAAGCGGCGAATACGCAGCCGGGGCCTTGATCAACACCAGCGCCTGATCCGGCGTCTGGTTGAGCAGCCTTCACCCGCGCGGGCCCAGCCTGGCGCGGCAATAGCGCGTTAACCATACGCTCATGGTTAACGCCTAGCCTCGCAGTGAGAATCCGGGGCTAGAAGACCAATGACCAACAGCGTCCACACCAATGCCACCGCCGCCGTCGCCCTTCAGAACCTGGCGCGGACCAATGAAAACCTCGGTGGCGTGCAGAACCGGATCTCGACGGGCCTGAAGGTACAGGGTGCCAAGGACAACGCGGCGATCTGGGCAATCGCCCAGCAGCAGCGCGCCGATACCAGCGCCCTCTCGGCGGTGAAGCAGAGCCTGGATCGGGCCACGTCGATCGCGGATGTGGCCATGGCGGCCGGTGAGTCCGTCTCCGACCTGCTGAACCAGCTGAAGGAAAAGGTGGTCGCGGCCAAGGACACTTCGCTGAAGACCCAATCCCGCCAACTGCTGGATGCAGACTTCAAGGCCTTGCTGCGCGCGATCGCGTCTGCGGTGGAAAACGCCACCTTCGACGGCGGAAACATTCTTGACGGATCGCTGACCAACGGCCTGCGTTTCCTTGCCAACGCAGACGCCACCTCGTTCATCACCCTGTCAGCGAAGAATCTGAGCCTGAGCGGCGCGATCATTTCGCTGGGCCTGGCCGACAGCCTCTTGACCGTAACCGGGGCCACAACCGCCCTGAACAAGCTCGACAACTCGATCACGGCCCTCAACCGCGCGCTGGGAGACATCGGTGCCCAGGCCAAGCAGATCGAAGCGCACACAACGTTCGTGTCCAAGCTTACCGACACGTTGGAGAGCGGGATCGGCAATCTGGTCGATGCGGATCTGGCCAAGGAGAGCGCACGACTTCAGGCCCTGCAGGTGCAACAGCAGCTCGGAGCCCAGGCCCTGTCGATCGCCAACCAGGCGCCCCAGATCATCCTTTCGCTATTCCGCAACTGACGCTCAGCGCCAGCGCGAGCCCTGACTTCCAATAAGCACCGGAGCCGGGCGACGGCGACCCGTCGGCGTTCGGGTGGATGCGGGTTTCGGGGCCAGTCCGTAAAGGGCAAGCAGGGACTGCAAAAACGACTTCGGAAACATCGCGATGGTCCTCCTGTCAGGGAGGATCACAACACGATTCGCCGAGGATCGTTCCCGATGCGGACGTTAAGGGGCCGTTGAGCCCGATCGGCGATGCTGACGGCTGGAGGATTCCGTGACCGTCAACAGCGGCTATCTGCTTGGACTTTTTGGGGGAAGTTACGACCCCGCGTCCTCGGCTGCGCTGACGACGGCGGTGACACGCAAGCGACAACCCACCGCACCGTGGGCCACCGCCGCGCAGGCCACAGCACCCGCTCCGGATGCCCTTGTCAGGGCCGCCCTCGGTGGCCGCAAGTTCGTCAATGAAGGCACGGTCCCGGTCGATGTGCGTGGCGCGTCGGCCGACTACGCCAAGTTGTTTGCCCTCTATCGCGGTCTGGAAACGCTGTCGGCGCTGACCAACCGTGCCTCCGTCAAGGGGCTGGGCAACAGCGACCTGGGATTGATCCAGCGCAGATTCGCCTCCGGTCTGGCCGAGATATCCAGCTATGTCGGCAAGACCGAGTTCGAGGGCATGCGTCTGGTCCAGGGCACGACCACAGCCTTGTCCAAGACCTCGGCCGCAGTTCCGCGCGATAGCGCGAACTCCGTCACCGGGCCCTTGCACGAAGGATCGCTGGACACGCCGGTGGCCGCCTTTGGCGGTGACACGCGCTTCGCGATCACGGTGAAGGTGCCTCAGGGCCTGGGCACCACAACCACCACCGTGCCCATCGATCTGGCCGACATGGGCGCGACACCCCGCACGATGGACGCGGTCCTGTCCCACATCAACGGAAAGCTGGAAGGCGCCGGTTTCCAGACCCGCATCGGCCGCGAGCAGATCAAGTCCGAGGCGCGTACCGTTCAGGTCAACGGCAAGCCCGTCACCCTGCCCGCCGGACCGGACAGATGGGCCCTGGCCATCCGGGGAACATCGACCGAGACCATCGGATTCACCGCCGCGGAGCGGTCAGATGCGGTCTATGTCGTCCAGGGCTTCGGCACGGCGGGCGCCAACCAGTTGCTGAAGTTCCAGTCTGACGGCGGAACAGCCGCCCAGCCGACGGGTGGCAACGTCGGGGAGACCCAGTGGGTCGACGGCCGACTGTCACAGGAGAAGCTCCCGGACGGTGTCAACGCTGTCCGGGCGAGCGCCGTTGGACCGGACGGGTCCCTGTGGCTGGTCGCGGATGTGACGACAGGCGGTTCCAACCAGCCGATCAAGGGCGTCCAGGACGTCGCACTGATGAAGTACGACAGCGCTGGACGTCTGGTCGCGACCCGGACACTGGGCGCCGCGTCAACGGCCAGTGGCTATGCGATCGCGGTGGACGCCAACGGCCAGGTGGCTGTGGCGGGTTCGGTCACCGGCGCTCTGAACACCACGGCGAGGGAGGCGGGCCGGGCAGGTGAAGTCGCGACCGTCGCCGACAGTTTCGTCACCGTGTTCAATGCCGAGGGCGAGGAACAGTGGACCCAGCGGCGTGGGGCCCGCGCCGAAGACCAGGCGACCAGCGTCGCCTTTGGACCGGACGGCGTCGTCTATATCGGAGGGCGGGCGAAATCGGCGGTCACCGGAGCGACCGCCATCGGTGGCTGGGACGGCTACGTCCAGGCCTTCAAGGCCGGAGAGCCCTATCCGACGGCCGGTATCGTCGCCTCCCCGGTTGGTCAGACCCAGTTCGGAACGTCCGCCGACGACAGTGTCGATGCCGTCACCGTGGACGGGTCCAACCTCTACACGGCCGGAGTCGAGAACGGGCGGGCGGTGGTGCGGCGCTTCACACTCGATGCGGCCGGCGTGCCGACGCTGGCGGCGACCCGCGATCTGGGCGCGATTTCCGGTTCAATCGAGGGCCTCTCGGTTTCTGGCGGACGGGTCATTCTGACGGGCACAAGCCGCGACAGTGGCTTGTCAGCGGGGACAGTCACCCGGGCGCACTCGGGCGGATCGGATGTCTTCACCGCCGCCCTGACCTCCGATCTGTCGGCCGATCCCTCCGATCGCCTGACCTGGTACGGCGCGGCGGGCGAGGACACCGCCGCCGACGTCAAGGTGCACGACGGCAAGGTGTGGATCACGGGGATCGCCGATCGACCCGCCGGGGCCAAGCCCGAGGATCCCACACGCGGTTTCCTCGCGCGCATCAATCCGTTGACCGGAGCTGTTGAGTACGAACGCAACTGGTCGGGCGAAAACAATCAGGCCAAGCCCCTGACCCTTGCGGTCGCGGCGAATGGAGCCTCGGTGCTCGACCGCCTGGGTCTGCCCCAGGGGGAGATCGACCAGTCGGACTCCAAGCGGCTGATCGACGCCACGTCGTTGCGGGTCGGTGATCGCTTCTACGTGTCCCCCCCCGATGGTGGACGCGCGCAAGCCGTGACCATCGAGGCCAAGGACACCCTGGCCAGCCTGGCCCGCAAGATCAGCATCGCATCGAACGGCAAGCTCAAGGTCACTGTCGCCTCCGAAGGCGGCACAGTCACCGGAAAGGACGGCGAGACGACCACCACCACCGGGGGCTTCCAGCGCCTGTCGATCACGGCCAAGGACGGGGTGACCGGCGCTGTGCTGACATCGGGCGAGACGGGTCGCGACGCGCTTCTGGGTCTGGGCCTGTCACCGGGCTTTATCGGACAGACGTCGGGTGATGATGTCACGCGGACCTTCGGTCTCAACCTGCCCAGCGGTCTGACGCTGAACGATGCGGCAGCCGTCAAGAACGCCGGGGAGAAGATCCAGGCAGCAATGAAGGCGATCCGCGACGCCTATCGCGCCCTCGCCCCCGAGAACCAGACGAGTTCGACCAATGGCCCGGTCCCCAGCTATCTGACCAACCAGATCTCCAACTACGAGGCGGCGCTGAGGCGGCTGACCGGCTAGTCCCTTCCCCCTTCCGGGAGAAGGGAGCGTCAGGGTGAGCTCGACCTGTCGTGCGCCGCGCGCTCGGCGTTCAACGTCTCGACCGCCAACCGCCGGGCAGCATCGCAGGCCACGATCTGGGCCCCACGCGTGACGTAGCCGATCTCCAGATCCGCCAAAGTCGCATTGTCGGGCAAGCGGTGAAGATCACAGGGCCGGATGGCGGTCTCGGGCAGGGTCAGGCGCGGCAGGGCAACCCCCGAGGTCGGGCGCGATGCGGCACAACTGGTCATCGTGAGCGCGCAGACGATCGAGACGGTCAGGCGAAAGCGGCAGGTCTGCGTCATGGGCGGTTCTGGCCTCCAGTAGGATCGGGGTGGTGGCGGCCTGGGTCCGCCGGATGAGGGTATGCGCGGCATCCAGCCGTGCGATCTGGGTCGACTGCCCCTCGGCTTCGGCTGCGCGGGCGGAGGCTTCGGAGCGGGCCTGAGCGGCGGCGACCTCGGCGCGCTCGGCGCGGCGACGCGTGAATTCGAACGGGTCCCAGCGAAAGCCGAGACCTCCCAGCATCAGGCCGAAAAGCGCCAGTCCCATCAGGGTCAGGGTGAGCCAGCCGAGCGGCGTCAGGGTGCGAAGGATGGAGCCGGCGTTCATGGGAACACCCGCCGGTCGAGCTCGAAGTGGGGGCCGTCTCTCAAGGTCGGCCAGTCGCCACCCCAGACGATCGCCACGTCCCTTTCGTGGGCCGCTGCCTTCACAGCGAGGGCGATGCGGGGATACAGCGGCCAGTCCCAGCGGACCTTGCCATCCACCAGCGCAGCGACATCGACCGCATGGCCGGTCAGGTGCCGGGACTTCAGCGTCCGACTGGCGCCGGCCCGGACGAGTGCCGCCTGCCGTTCCGGAGACCGGAGGCCCTCTGTGATCATGAATTCGACGGGAGAGCGATGGAGGGCCTCCTCCATGACGGCGACCAATGCCGGATGAACGCCGATCATCCGCTGGCGCGACCGGGCCGTGAAGGAAAAGCTCATCGCGTTCCTCCCTCGGCCAGGCGCAGGCGCACATGGGCCAGGACAGCGACCAGTTGCTGGGCGGTCGGGGCGACCAGGTAGAGCACGAGCGTCAGGGCCAGCAGCGTCATCAACCCGGCCGCCACGCGCGGCAGCTGGGCAGGCTCGGTCCGCTCGACGGCCGAAGCCAGCAGCCGCCACAGGGCAAAGCTGGCGAGGAAGACATACAGCCGCCGCCACAGCCATCGAGCCTCGGCGAGCGGGGGGATCGCATTGCGGTCAGTCATCCGTGGTCTCCGCGTGGAAGTCGGAATGGGTCGAGCGCCAGTC
>JAIERG010000031.1 GCA_019747095.1 Caulobacteraceae bacterium
GCTCAATCCTGGGGCGCGAGCCCTGGGGCGGGCACAATCCGCTGGAGCCGGCGCGGCTGGGCAAGGCAGCCGTGACCGGCCCCGACGCCGCCAACTGGCGCGAAGTGACCGAGGCCCTGACAGCTGCGGGCGGCCTCGCCGTCGTCGCCTCCCCCGGAGACCTCCCCGCCGTGGTCGCGCCGCTGCTGAACGATCCGGCGGCGGCCAGGGCGATGGGCGAACGCGCCCGGCGCGCCGCCGCCGACGCAGGCGCAGGACTGGACCGGCTGTGGAAGACGCTGCAGCCGCTGTTGCCGAGGGCCACCCGGTGAAGCTCTCGACCCCCCGCTGGTGGTACGAACGATCCGGTCGTCACGGGCGGGTGACGCGCACACTGCTCAAGCCCGCCTCCTGGCTGTGGGCGGCGGCGACGGCGCGGCGGATGGCCCGGACGCCCGCCGAGGACGTCGGCGTCCCGGTCATCTCCGTCGGCAACCTGACGGTCGGCGGCTCGGGAAAGACGCCGGTCGCCCGCGAAGTGCTGCGGCTGTTGCGCAGCTGCGGCGTGGAGGCGCACGGCCTGTCGCGCGGGTACGGCGGACGACTTGAGGGGCCGGTGCGCGTCGATCTGGCCAGCCATTCGGCCAGCGACGTCGGCGACGAACCGCTGATGCTCGCGGGCGAGGCCCCGATGTGGGTCGCGCGCGATCGCGTGGCGGGGGCCCGAGCGGCCGTCGCGGCCGGCGCTAAGGCCCTCGTTCTGGACGACGGCCACCAGAACCCGGCGCTCAAGAAGACGCTCAGTCTGATCGTGGTGGACGGGGAGACGCGCGGCGACGAATGGCCCTTCGGCGATGGCTCGGTCTTCCCCTCCGGTCCTATGCGAGAGCCACTGAGGGCCGGGCTGGCCCGCGCCGACGCCGTGGCCGTGCTGTTGCCCGCCGATGCGCCCGAGGCCGATCCGGAGCTGCTGACACTTTTTGGCGCCCTGCCCGTCTTCATCGCCCGGCTGGAGCCCAAGGGACCGCCGCCCTCGGGCCCCCAAGTGGGCTTTGCCGGCATCGCCAAGCCGTGGAGGGTCGAGCGCGCGCTCAAGGCCGCCGAGTGCGACTTGAAGGACTTCGCGCCCTTTCCGGACCATGCCGACTATCGAGTCGAAGACCTCGCCTTTCTCGCCGACCGCGCGGCCCTGTTCGACGCGGGCCTCGTCACCACCGAGAAGGACTGGGTGCGCCTGCCCCCCGAGTGGCGGGCGCGGGTCACGGCCTGGCCGGTAGCGGCGCGGTTCGAGGCCGAGACGGAGTTCCAACGTCTCCTTAAGGCTCGCAGTCGGTCGACCATTTCATGAACGGCCAGGTCCATCGGGATCGCGTCGCCATGGTGGCGAATATGACGCCCATCCTTCAGCCGGGAGAGTGGGTCTTTGTGTCGATTCCGGGCGGTGGAACCGCGCTCGAGGGCTTCGAACCGCTCGCGATTTTCCGGGAAGCTGAAGGCGTGTCGCTTCTCATCGAGGCCCGCACGGCCCGCGCGGCCGGACACGTGGAGGCGGGCGTGTATCGACAGATCACGCTCAGCGTCTATTCGGCGCTCGACGGGGTCGGGTTGACGGCAGCCGTGGCGGGAGCGCTGGCCGACGCTGGGATCGCCTGCAACATGATCGCCGCCTTCCATCACGATCACGTCTTCGTGCCGGCGGAAGACGCGGAGCGCGCCCTTGAGGTTCTACGCCGCTTGCAGGCGGGGGCTCAGGCGTAGCGACGTCGCTTGCCTGCGTTGATCAGGGTCGAGCGCACGAAGTCGGCCGGCGGGTCGGTCTCGGCCAGCACGGCCTCCTTGATGGCGCGCGGTTCGCCGAACAGATGGCCTTGGGCGAATGTGATATCCAGTTCCAGGATATCTACGATCTGCCGCTCGCTCTCGCACTTCTCGGCGATGACCTCGATGCCATAGCGACGGGTCAGCTGGGCGAAGTCGGCGGCCTGAATGTCACGCAGGGACGGGATCGGTGCCCCGCCGTCCATGTCCAGCAGTTGTTCGATCAGCAGGTCGGCGGCGACCTTGATGAACTTCACGTCCGAACGTTGCAGGTCGTTGAAGTCCAGATCGAGCGTCTGGACCTTGTCTAGAGAGAAGCGGAAACCGAGGTCGGCCAGCTTGGCCATGTTGCGAGCCTCAACCGCGCCACGCGCATCGAACGTGGCCTGACCCAGCTCGAAGATCAGGGCCTGGTTCAGGTCGCGGTTCTCGGACAGGAACTGCAGGAACTGGGGGAAGAAGGTCTCATCGCCCAAGCTGGACAGGGCGACGTTGCAGAAGACGCCGACCTTCCTGTCCTGGCGGGCGAGGCGGCGCACGATCTGCGCACAGCGGAACAGCAGGAGGTTGTCGATGGCGGGTACCAGTCCCTCACCCTCGGCAATCGAGAGATATTCGGCGGGCATCATCACCCGATCGGTCGAGTCACGCAGGCGCGTGAAGCTCTCATAGAACACCGTCCGCCGCTGCGGCAGGGTCATCACCGGCTGCAGATAGAGATCGACACGGTTTTCGCTTAGCGCGTCGTGCACTGTCTTGAGCAGCAAGTTGGATTGCTGATGCCGACGCGCCTCCGGGCTGTCCGGTGCCACCATCGGCGTGACCGCCAGTCTCTGGTCGATGGAGGCGCTCATCTGCTGGATCAGGTCTTCCAGCATCCGAACTTCGCCCGACAGCTCCTCGGTTCGGGTCAGGGCCCCGGCCTCGATGGCCTGGGCCAGGTCGCCAAGCGCGCCCTGCGTCTGTTCCATGGCGTCCGCGAGGAGGCGATGCGCCTCGCGCACGGCATCGATCTCGACCTGCAGCCGACGTCGTTCGGCGGCTCCCGCGATGAGGGCGTGGGCTGCGCTGAGTACGCCGAACATGCCAAGGCCTGCGGCGATGCCAGGTCCAAAGCCCAAGCCTGCGCGCCACAGGAAGGCACCGACCGTCATCGCCAGGAAGACGTAGCCGAAGAACAGGAAGCCGTTGGTCAGTGCACGCATGGGAACGGGTTTGTCCGACTTCCCGGATGGAATCGAGTGAGTATCAGGCTATCAGGACCATTCGGCTAGGGCGTGGAGCGAATAAACCACGTCGAAACTCAGGGGAAGCGCATGGAACTGTTCGACCTTAGCGGCAAGAGCGCCATCATCACTGGCTCATCCAAGGGCATTGGCAAGGCGATCGCCGAGCGGCTGGCCGAACACGGTGCCCATGTCGTGATCTCGTCGCGCAAGGCCGGTCCGTGCGACGAGGTCGCTGCCGCCATCAACGCGAAGCACGGTGCGGGCCGGGCGATCGCGATTCCGGCCAACATCGCGTCGAAGGAAGACCTTCAGCGTCTGGTCGACGAGACGAATGCAGCTTTCGGCAAGATCGACATCCTGATCTGCAATGCGGCCTCCAACCCCTATGCCGGGCCGATGGCGGGCATTTCGGACGATCAGTTCAACAAGATCCTGCAGAACAACGTGGTCTCCAACCACTGGCTGATCCAGATGGTCGCGCCCCAGATGCTGGAGCGGAAGGATGGGGCGATCACCGTAGTGTCGTCGATCGGCGGCCTGCGCGGCAACGCCCTGATCGGGGCCTACAACATCTCCAAGGCTGCGGACATGCAGCTGGTGAGGAACCTCGCCGTCGAGTGGGGCCCGTCGAACGTGCGGGTCAACTGCATCGCGCCGGGCTTGGTCCAGACCGATTTCGCCCGGTACCTGTGGGAGAACCCGGAGATCCTGAAGGTCGCCACCGACCCCGCGCCTCTGCGCCGCATCGGCCAGCCGGACGAGATTGCCGGTGCGGCCGTCTATTTGTCGTCGCCTGCCTCAAGCTACATGACCGGCCAGACCCTGGTCGTCGACGGCGGTATCACCATTGCCTGGTGACGAGACCCGGAGCGTCTCGTTTCGCCAGGACCTGATCTGGCGCCTGGAGGCTGCGGCCTTCGCCGGCTTCATCGGCCTGATGCGGCTGATCGGGCTGGAGGCGGCGTCGAACTTTGGCGGTTGGGTGCTGAGGACTCTGGGACCGCGAACCGGGACTCACAGGACGGTCATGTGCAACCTGCGCATCGCCTTCCCGGAGATGGACTCTGCAGAACGCGAACGTCTGGCCGTTGCCCAGTGGGAACAGACCGGGCGCACGTTCGCTGAAACCGCCGTCATGGACCGGCTCACGCCCGCCTCAGGTCGGATCGACGTGGTCGGGGCAGACCGGCTGGAGGCCATCCGAACCTCAGGACAGCCTGTCGTGTTCGTGTCGGGCCACATGGCGAACATTGAAACGATGGCGGCGGTATTGGTGGCCTCGGGTATCCCGGTTCAGGTCACCTACCGCGCAGCCAACAATCCCTATGTCGACGCCCAGATCCGTGAGGCGCGCGCACGCTATGGGGTCAAGCTGTTCGCACCCAAGGGCGGTGATGGCGCGCGTGAACTCCTGGCGGGCATGGCGCGCGGCGAGAGCGTCGCCCTGATGAACGACCAGAAGTTCAGCGAGGGTCCCGAGGTAGTTTTCTTTGGCCAGCCGGTGAACGCAGCGCCCGGACCGACGCGTTTGGCACTGCGGTTCGGCACGATGATCCAGCCCATGAGCGTCGTACGATTGCCCGGTGTGCGCTTTCGCGTAACGGCGCACGAGCCAATCCTGCTGGCTAGCGGCACCGACCGACAGGATCGGATCCGGGCGGGAGTCCAGGCCATTACCAGCTTCATCGAGGCCCGCGTCAGGGAGAACCCTGTCGACTGGTTCTGGGTCCACAAGCGTTGGCCAGACCGCGTCTATGCCGCGCTCGACGCCTTGTCTTCAGCCGGAGAACGGGCTTCGTCGGTCGAGCGACGGAACGGCCCGGTGTAGCCTGTCGGACTGATCCGCCGCCGATCCGGACCGAAATAGTCGTCTGTGCGGACAAAGGGCCTCGGCCTCAGGATGACCGATTGAATGCGATCAAACACGGCCTTTGCCGTGATCGGCTTCACAACGAACTCTGTGACCCCCGCGTCCCTTGCCTCGACCACCCGGCTCTTCTCGGAATGGCCGGTCATCATTATGATTGGCAGATAGGGATTGGCGCTGTCCGGGCTGTTGCGGATCAGGCGCGTGAACTCCACGCCATCCAGCGGAAACATGTTGAAGTCGACGATGGCGAGGTCGACGGGAAAGTCCCGAACCATGTCCAGAGCTGCTGCGCCGTCCGACGTCTCGCGAATGCTGCGGACACCCGCTGATTGCAGGATCGCAGCGGTGATGGCGCGCATGTGCTGGTTGTCATCGACCAGCAAGATATTCAAGGATTGCAATGAAGACATAGACGCGGCCGCCTCCTCGACGGTCGGTCGCGAAAGCTAGGGAAACGCATCGAACGCGTCCACCCCGGGAATGTTCAAGTCGCGGGGTAACCGGTTTCCGGAGCAACCTCACCGACCAACAGGGCTGGATTCATCTGTCGATCGCGCCAGCGCATGCGCCAGCAAAGGTGCGGGCCGGTCGCCCGGCCTGTCATGCCAACCGCGCCGATGACCTGGCCCCGCGTGATTCGTTGGGCGGGCAGAACGTCAATCCGCGACTGATGCAAATAGGCGGTGATCAAGCCTTGTCCATGGTCGATGAGGGTCAGGCCGCCTTCGAAATGCATCGCCGGTTGTGCCAGGGTGACTACGCCGCCGGCAGGTGCGCGGATTGGGGTTCCCTGCGGCGACGCCAGGTCGATGCCGTAGTGCGGCCGTGCGGGCGTACCGTTCAAAACCCGTTGCGCTCCCCATTCGCTGGACACCCGGAAGGTCGAGAGCGGCCAGTCGAAGCCGGAGCGGAAGTCGTCGGCGTCGCGACGGCTGGCGAACCCCTCGGTCTTGATCGCCACTTCCTGCTGGATTCGCGCCAAGAGCTCCGGATCGGTCGGCTCGACGGTGGAAGGTGGCAGTCCGTTCACGCGCGTTGATGGAAAGCTGCCCCTCGCAATGGGAAGGTTCCGCCGTTCCATCCATTGCCCAGATCGAGCCTCCAGAAGGACTGAGGGCGGCGCGTCGCGGTCGAACCCGACGATGAACAGTCCGTCGACTGACGCCGTCGTCAGCGCCTCGCCGTCCACGAAAATCATGGCCCGCGGCCAGGTGCGGCCCATGACAAAGCCGCCCTGCACCAAGCGGCCCGACACAATCAGATCGGCAGGATCACGCGCCCAGGCGGGCGTGGCGAGAGCGGCAGCAGCGCCGGCCAGAAGGCCGCGCCGGTCGCACTTCATTTTTCGACCATACGAGACAGCGCCTCGGCGGGACCAGAGTAGGCCTCCTGTCGCTCCGCCGACCAGTAGCGCAGGGCCTCCAGTGGGATCGGTCGGTCCGTCACGGCGCACCGCACGAACGGGCCGGGTTTCAGCACGGCGAATTCGCCGTCGCCGTAGTGGAGGGATGCGGGTTGAGGCACGCTGGTCATGGCTGTCAGCCTAGCGGCAAACCGTGCCTCAGAACAGATCGCCCTGATTGACAGGGGTCGCGCGGGGCCTGGCGGCCGGTCGAGGCCGGGCCGTGCCCTCGCCGTCGATAACAGCTCCCCTCGCGCCGTCCGGGAACACTATGCTGACCGCCTGTCCCGGCGACAGTTGGCCGGCAGAGGTAACCATGCGTCCCGTTTCGTCGTCGATGCGGGCGAAACCGGGTTTCGGCCGCTTGGGGTCGAGTGTAGCCAGGGCACGGCCCAGAGCCGCCAGTCTTGCCTCGGCACGTTCCAGCGAGAGCGGAAGGGGCCGATCCAGCCGGGCGCTCAGGGTATCCAGCCGGGCCAGTCGTTGGTCCAGCCTTCGCCGGATCGGCTCGTCGCTCAGCCGCGCCGAGACACGCAGCAGGCGCTGCTCGTGCCTGGCGCGGTTGGCGGACTGCGCGCCGGCCAATCGAGCAACCTGCCCGTCCAACCGTGCGGTGCGCTGCTCAATGACCCGGTGCAACAGGCTCGGCCCGAGTCGCCCCGCCACGCCCGCAAGCCTCCGGTGATGCGCCTCCGTGTTCCGGTGTAGCCCGGCCAGCAAGCGGCTCGCCGCATGGTCGAGCCGTTGTTGCGGGAAGGCGACCAAGTCCTCCGGCCGCGCCGGCAGGCCGCGCGCCACTGCCCTTAACCGGACGCGCCGATCCTCCAGCAGGCGTGCTCCAGCCCGGTCCAGGCGTCGCTCAAGGTCAGTCACAGATGCGCGAAGCTCTGCCAGAACCGGCGTCGCCATCTCAGCCGCGCCCGTTGGGGTCGGTGCCCGCCGATCCGAAACAAAATCGATCAGCGTCGTGTCTGTCTCGTGCCCGACCGCCGAGAGGATCGGGATGGTCGCCGCCGCCACCGTGCGCGCCAGGCCCTCGTCATTGAAGGCCCATAGATCCTCCACCGAGCCGCCGCCCCGGGCAACGATCAGCAGGTCCGGACGGGGGATCGGCCCGCCTGCTTCAAGCGCATCGAAGCCCCGAATGGCGCCTGCAACCTGACCGCTGGCCGCATCGCCCTGAACCACCACGGGCCAAACGATCACGTGACAAGGCCACCGCTCGGAGAGCCGATGCAGGATGTCGCGGATCACTGCCCCGGTCGGGCTTGTGATCACCCCGATGGTGTGGGGATAGAGGGGGATGGCTCGCTTGCGCGACGTTTCGAACAAACCTTCGCCCGCCAGTCGCGCCTTGAGCCGTTCAAGCTGGGCGAGCAGCGCACCGGCCCCCGCCGCCTCCATCGACTCGATCACGATCTGATAGGACGACCGCGCCGGATAGGAGGTGATCTTGCCGGTGACGATGACCTCCAGGCCCGTCTCCGGCTGGACGCCCAGACTGCGCACCGACCCCTTCCAGATCACGCCGTCGATGGCGGACTTGTCGTCCTTGAGCGTCAGATAGACGTGGCCGGAGGCGTGGCGGTTGACCTTGGAGACCTCGCCGCGCAACCGGACATGTCCGAACCGGTCCTCGAGGGTCCGCTTCAGGGCGAACGAAAGCTCCGAGATCGACAGTGGCGGGTTATTGTCCCGCGCCGGGGCCTCGGGCTCAGTGGGTCCTCCGAAGACATAGTCGTCGCTCATCGTTGACAGCCTAGACAGGTTCGGGGGGTGCGGAAACCGTCCGCTTGGGCCTATATCATTCACCCATGAGTCTCGATGAGATCCCACCCCATGACGAGGAGGACCCCCGGGAGCGGGAGCTGCGGCGACGCAGTGGAAATCCGCCGCTGGGCATCTGGCTTATCGTCGGCCTGCTCATGATGTTGGGCTTTGGTGCCTATGTGGTCTTCTCGCTGACCTAGGCCGACCTCGACCCTTGACCGACCCGGCTTGCCCGGCCATTGCCCCCCCATGGACATCCTCCTCGTCGGGTCGGGTGGGCGCGAGCACGCCCTCGCCTGGAAAATCCGCCAGTCGCCGCTGGTCGAGCGCCTCTACTGCGCTCCGGGCAATCCCGGCATCGCCAAGGTCGCCGAGTGCCTGCCGGCCTATAAGGCCAGCGATGCCGAAGGCCTGGCACGGCTGGCGCGGGAACTGGGGGTTGGCCTGGTCGTTGTCGGGCCTGAGGTCGCCCTTGAGGCCGGACTGGCGGATCGGCTGAACGCGGCGGGCATTCCCTGCTTTGGCCCGACTGCCCGCGCGGCCCAGCTGGAGACGTCCAAGGCCTTCTCCAAGGCCTTCATGGCGCGCCACGAGATTCCGACAGCCCATTATGGCGTCTATGAGCGGATCAAGGACGCGCGCGCCGCACTGAAGGTGTTCAAGCCTCCCTATGTCATCAAGGCCGACGGGCTGGCGGCCGGAAAGGGCGTGGCCATCAGCCCGGACCGCCACGACGCAGAGGCCGAGATCGAGCGCATGCTGGGCGGCCGGTTCGGCGAGGCCGGAGCCCGGGTGGTCATCGAGGAGTTCATGGCCGGCGAAGAAGGCTCGCTGTTTGCCCTGTGCGACGGCAAGCGCGCGCTGCTGTTCGGCGGGGCCCAGGACCACAAGCGCGCCTACGACGGCGACATGGGTCCGAACACGGGCGGCATGGGGGCCTATTCACCGGCACCGGTATTTGACGAGGACCTGGTGCTGACGGCCAACCGACGCATCGTCCAGCCCACGCTCAAGGCGATGGCGCTTGAGGGAATGCCCTATCGCGGCGTGCTCTATGCTGGACTGATGGCGACCGAGGACGGGCCCAAGGTCGTGGAGTTCAACGCCCGCTTCGGCGACCCGGAATGCCAGGTGCTGATGATGCGGCTGGCTGCCGACATCGTGCCCTATCTGCTGGCCTGCGCGCGTGGCGACGTCTCGCGCCTGCCCGAGCCGGAGTTCAAAGCCGAGACGGTCATCTGCGTGGTCATGGCGGCCAAGGGCTATCCTGACAGCCCGCTGGAAGGGTCGATCATCCGCGGCGCGGACCAGGACTTTGGACCGCATGTGCAGGTCTTCCATGCAGGCACCGCGCGCGACGAGGACGGAGCCCTGATCGCAGCGGGGGGCCGAGTGCTCAACATCTGCGCCGAAGGAGCCGACATCGCCGAAGCGCGCGAGCGGGCCTATCGCGCCATCCGCAAGATCGACTGGCCCGGCGGTTTCAACCGTACCGACATCGGGTGGCGAGCGATGGAGCGGCTTCCCGCCGACGACGACTAACGCCGTAGCTGGGGCAGCACCTCCGGCGCACCGCTGGGCAGTGGACCGTCCGAATTGCGCAGCAGGGCCTCGACGTCGCGGAATACCACCTCCGCCTGCAGGTCGCGGTTCAGCAGGTGCCAGCCGTCCGCATACCAGGCCGTCCGCAGGTTCGCCGGATCACCCGCCCGCGCCAGGGCGCGCCGCATCGGCCCCTGCTCGATGATCTGGTCGTGCGCGCCATACAGCAGGGCGACCGGCCCCCTCGCCCGCCCCAGCTTGACCGTGGCGCTCTCCATCAGATCGACCAGGCCATACAGCGCATCAAACCGGGTCGCTCGGATGAAGCGCGGGTCATTCCCATTGGCGATCAGCTCGATCAGGTTGTCGGTCGCCCGGATATCCCTGACGGCCCAGTCCGGCGGCTCCACCGCACGGTCGCCCAGCAGCCGCGCCGTCACCCACAGGCTGGCGCGGTTGAAGGGGCTCTGGCTCGACCAGCCCCACACTGCGGGTGCCAGCAGAATGGCCTGATCGGCGGCGGGCGGCCGGTCCGAGGCGAAGGCGGAGATGGCCACCGCCCCGCCCATGCTCTCGCCGACGACAGCGATCCGGGCGTCCGGATGCCGCGCTCGGACGAGCGCGACGACGGTCCGCAGGTCCTCGACCATCAGATCCTCGCCCGCCCAAAGCCCCCGGCCGGGCGCGGCCCCGAAACCTCGCTGGTCGTAGGCGTAGGTCGCGATCCCCCGCTCCGCCCACCAAGGCCCAGCGAGGCGGAAGGCGGCGGAATGGTCGTTCATGCCATGCAGGGCTACCACGACCGCCCATGGCTCCCCCTCCGGCGCCCAGAGGCGATAGGGCAATCGCGCCCCGTCCTGCACGACGAACACCCTGTCCTCGACCGTTGGGCCAGAGAAGCCCGGTGGCGGCGTCATCGGCGACTGCACGAACGGCGCGGCGCAGGCCGAAAGCGCCAACGCCATCAGGATCGCGTACAATCCACGCCTCACGCCAGCAACTCCCGCAACCGTCCCTGCAGCCAGGGCACGACCTCGGCCTCGAACCACGGGTTCCGTTTCAGCCAGGCGGTGTTGCGCCACGACGGATGCGGCAGTGGCAGGATGGCTGGCGCATACTCTGGCCAGGCCCGCACGGTCTCGGTCATGTTCGCCTTGGCCCGCTCGCCCAGCGCCCAGACCTGGCTGTAGCCCCCGACCAGCAGCGTCAGCTCCATCCTCGGCAGGGCCTCCAGCAACCGGGGCCGCCACAGGGTCGCGCACCGTCGCGGCGGCGGGTAGTCCCCGCCCTGCGGCGCGGTGCCGGGATAGCAGAAGGCCTGGGCCGCCACGCCGATGCGCCGGTCGCCATAGAAGGTCTCCGCGTCGATCCCCATCCAGTCCCTCAGCCGATCGCCCGACGGATCGGTGAACGGCATGCCGCTCTCGTGCACGCGGCGCCCCGGAGCCTGGCCGCAGATCAAGAGCCGCGTCTCCGGAAACACCCGCACCACCGGCCGGGGCTCGTGCGGCAGTTCGCCGACGCAAGCCCGGCAGGACCGGATGTCCGCGAGGACCGCGTCGAGGTCAGTCGTCATCGTCCTCGGACGCGGGCGGTCGGGCGGCGAGCGCGGCGGCGCTCTCAGCCTCGGTCGGCAGCCGCAGCCGGATCACGCCCTTGAAGGCGTTCGGATCGACCGCCTTGCCCTTCTTGGTGATGGTCAGCCGCCCCTGCCGCATCAGGCCCACGGCGGTGGAGCGCACACGCGGCATCATCCGCTGCCACTGCTCGGGCTGAAGTTCGCGGGCCACTTCGGACGGGCAGATGGACTTGCCGGCGTCGCGGTCGGCCAGCCTGGCGAAAATCGCCGCTTCGATTGGATCGGTCATCGGGCCTATATGCTGCATCGCGGAATCGAAAAGAAGGCTGCAGCTCGCCTCAAGTAGCGCTCCGAGCGATAGGCATAGAGGATTGTATGGTTCAGAAGGTCACGGTCACGGAAGGCGAGTTCGAGGGCTGGCAGACCTATGACCTGCACGGCACTTTCGACCAGGTCGTGGGTCCCTTCTATTTCCGCCCTGATCCCGACGGCCGGATGCGCTGCGCCTTCCGGGCCGAGCCCAAGCACATGAACGCCGGCGACCGGATGCACGGCGGCTGCCTGATGACCTTCGCCGACATCGCACTCTTCCAGACCGCCTATCAGGAGATGGAGGGCAAGAACGGCGTGACCGTCCAGCTTGACTCGACCTTCATCGATGGTGCCCGCGTCGGCGAACTGATCGAGGCGACCGGCGAGGTTGTCCGCGCGGGCGGCTCGCTAATCTTCGTACGAGGTCAGATCACCACCGGCGAACGGACCCTGATGACCTTCTCGGGCGTGATCCGGAAGTTCACGCCCCGCAGCTGATCAGATCCCGGCCTTGGCCGCCGGTCGAGCCCGGCAGGCGTCCAGCCAGCGGTTGAGATGCGTCAGCTCTTCAGGCGGCCGGTATTTGACCAGTCGGGCGAAGTCGAGCCCCACAGCCCCAACGACATCCGCAATGGTGAAACGGTCCTGGGCGATCCACTCGTGGTCGGCCAGATGGCGGTCCAGCGTCCGCATGAAGCGCTCGGCAGCTGCGCGGTTGAAGTCGGCGACCTGGGGTTGCTGATGGGCCTCGATCGCTGCCAGCGCGGGATGCGTCAGGCGCACGTTCAGCATGATGGGATTGGCGAGGTAGAACTCGCAGCGCCGGGTCCACATCTCGATGATCGCCTGTTCCCGGGCGTCGACACCGAACAGGTTTGGCTCCGGGTAGAGGGCCTCAAGGTAACGACAGATGGCGACGGATTCAGAGATCGTCGTCCCATCGTCCAGCTCCAAGGCCGGCACATGCGGCACTCCGACCTTGGCGCGATACTCCGGCGTCTTGTGGTCGCCGACCATGATATCGACCTGGACGATCTCGACGTCCTCAATGCCCTTCTCGGCCATGACCCAACGGACACGGCGCGGATTGGGGGCGCGATGGCTGTCGTAGAGCTTCATGGGGTAGGTCTCCGGATCAGGCGAATATGGAGGCGGGCATGGCACCGACCACCGCCGCCGTCATCAGGGTGGTCAGGAAGCCTGCGAACAGCGCCTTCCAGACCATGCCCAGCACCTCTTCGCGGCGCTCCGGGATCAAGACGGACAGGCCAGTTACCGTGATGCCGACGGAGCCGATATTGGCAAAACCGCAAAGGGCATAGGTCAGCAGCATCCGCGTCCGCTCGCTCATGTCGCCCAGCGGCACCTTGCCAAGTTCGATGAACGCCACGAACTCGGTCAGCGTCAGCTTGACGCCCAGCAGCCACCCCGCCTTCCCGGCTTCGGCCCAATCGACCCCGATTAGCCAGGCCACTGGCATGAACAGCCAGCCGAGCAACCGCTCCACGGTAACCGGCGCATCGAACAGCCAGAAGCCACCGATCATGATGTTCACCAGGGCGACGAAGGCCACGAAGACGATCAGGACCGCCGAGATGTTCAAGACCACCATCAGGCCGTCGGCCGTGCCCTTCACGATGGCGTCGATGGACGAGTCGTACTTGAGCGCCGAACCGTAGTCGGCGACCTCACCCCCCTCGCCGGGCTTTTCAGGGATGATGATTCGCGCCAGCAGGATGCCCGCCGGGGCCGATACGATGGAAGCCACCAGCACATGCCCCGCCGCGTTCGGCAGCACCGCCGACAGGATCGAGGCATAGGCCACCATGGTGGACCCGGCGACCGTGCCGAGGCCGACGACCATCATCAGAAAAATCTCGGAGCGGGTCAGCTTGTCGAGATAGGCCCGGATGATGATGGGGCTCTCGATCATGCCGAGGAAGATGTTGGCTGCCACCGCGAGCGCAGAGGCCCCGCCCAGCCCCATCGTTCGCTGGAACAGGAAGCCGAAGCCGAGCGTGATCCACCTCAGGATCCGCCAGTGCCACAGCAGCGCCGACAGCGCCGAGATCACCAGAATCAGCGGAAGAACGTTGAAGGCGAAGGTGAACAGCCCCGCCTCGTTGGTCACCGCATAGGGCTGGTCTCCACCTGCCAGGTAGCCGAACACGAACTGGGTGCCACGCGCCGTCGCCTGAGCCAGACCATCAACGGCACCGGTGATGGCGGCGAGCACGCCCTGCGATCCGGGAATGGCGAAAAGGGCCAGGATCAGCGCGGCTTGCACCGCTATCGCGCCTAGCGTCAGCCGCCATGGAAAGCGCCGCCGGTTCTCTGACAGGAGCCAGCAGGCCGTGACGATGGCGACTAGCCCGACAAGGCTCTGCAGGTTCAGTGCGCTGAACATGATTTAGGACAATCTCCCCGAAACGCCTTCCTGCACGGCGACCGGGGAGACCGCAAGCAGACGTCAAGCGATGCGTCGCACCAGCCTGCCGTAGTCCTCCATCAGACCCAGGCTCAGGTCGCCCGGCGTGAAGGTGTATTCGCCGATCGACTGCACCGGCGTCACCTCTGCCGCCGAGCCGGTCAGGAAGCACTCGCTGAAGGTCGACAGTTCCTCCGGACGGATGTGGCGCACCACGACCTCGATGCCCTTGGCGCGGGCGATGTCGATGACGGTCTGGCGAGTGATGCCGTTCAGGATGTGGGTCACGTCGGGCGTGTGGATCACACCGTCCTGGACGAAGAAGACGTTGGCTCCCGTCGCCTCGGCGACATAGCCGCGCCAGTCCAGCATCATGGCGTCGGAGAAACCGCGCTTCTCGGCGGCATTCTTGGACATGGTGCAGATCATATAGAGACCGGCGGCCTTGGCCGTCGTCGGAGCCGTGGCCGGGTCGGGGCGACGCCACTTGGCCCACTCCAGACGGATGCCCTTCTTCTTGACCTCGGGGTCGAAATAGCTGGGCCAGTCCCACACGGCGATGGCCAGGTGCGGCTTGTTGTTCAGCGCTGACACCGACGTCTGCTCCGGCCCAAGGTAGGCGACGGGGCGGACATAGGCGTCCTCCATGCCCATCTTCTCGCACGTCGCCTTGCAGGCGGCGTCGATCTCGGCGACAGACCACGGGATGGTGAAGTCCAGGAGCTCGGCCGAGCGTACCAGGCGCTCGGAATGCTCGGTCAGCTTGAAGATTTCGCCACCATACATACGCTCCCCTTCGAACACCGACGAACCGTAGTGGAGGGCATGGGTCAGAACGTGCGTTTTCGCTTCCCGCCAGGGCACGAATTCGCCATCCATCCAGATCCAGCCGTCACGATCGTCGAAAGGGACCAAGGCCATTGAACAACGTCTCCTGCGCAGATTTCGCGGTTAGACCCCTCCGAACGCCTCAGGTCAACGTTGGGGACCACAGATTCGGAGCCCGAACGTGAGTGGCCGGTCCGGACCCGTGGCCGGTGCGGGCGTCGGCCGCCACCTGCTGATCGTCGACGACGACGACCGCATCCGCGAACTGCTGAAGGAGTTTCTGGCGCGCGAGGGCTATCGCGTGACGGGCGCTGCCCACGCCGCCGCCGCGCGTCGCCTGATGGAGCTGATCGAGTTCGATCTGGTCGTGCTGGACGTCATGATGCCGGGCGAGAGCGGGCTGGAACTCACCAGCTGGGTCCGCAACAAGGCGCAACTGTCCAAGACGCCTGTTCTGCTGCTGACCGCGCGCGGCGAGCCGGCGGACCGCATCGAGGGCCTGTCGCGCGGCGCTGACGACTACATGTCGAAGCCGTTCGAGCCCAAGGAACTGGCGCTGCGCATCGACGCGATCCTGAGGCGGACCGGCGTCAAGCCGATCATGCCGCGCGAGATCAAGCTGGGCCCGGCGATGTTCGACCTGGAGCGGCTGGAGCTGACCCGGGACGGCGCGCCCATGCGCCTGACGGAGGCGGAGGCGCAGTTGCTCAAGACGCTCGCGCTGAATGCGCATGCGCCAGTGGAGCGCATGGATCTCTCGCCCGATACCGCCGACATCACCGGCCGCGCGGTGGACGTGCAGGTGACACGGCTGCGCAGGAAGCTCGAGGTCGATCCCAAGAACCCGCGCTACCTCCAGACGGTCAGGGGCGTCGGCTACATGCTGGCCCCGGACTGACGATGCGCTTGCTGCCCTTCCCCGTCGTCGCGCGGATTCTCAAGCGCCGCCTGCCGACGACGCTGTGGGGGCGGTCGCTGCTGATCATCGTCCTGCCGATCCTGATCATGCAGGGCGCGGTGACCTGGGCCTTCTTCGACATGCACTGGCAGACGGTGACGGCGCGCCTGTCCGAAGGTCTCGCCGGCGACATCGCGTGGGCCGCCGAGAGCTATCGCGACGAGCCCACGACAGCGAACCTCGCCAGGATCGCCGACCAGGCAGAGCGTTCCATGCAGCTGTCGGTCGCGTTGCGCCCGGATGCCATTCTGCCGGTGGAACCGCGACGCGGCCCCATCGGCGTTGTGGACCGGACGCTGGAAGCGGCGCTCGCCAGCCGGCTGGACCAGCCCTTCTGGTTCGACACCACCCGCTACCCCGCCTACGTCGACATTCAGGTGCAGCAGAGGGACGGGGTGTTGCGCATCATCGCGCCGCGTGAACGCGCCGTCGCGACGCAGGCCCATATCTTCGTTCTGTGGCTGATGCTGGCCACCGCGCTTCTCATGGGCGTGGCCATCCTGTTCATCCGCAATCAGGTCCGCGCCATCGAACGTCTGGCTGAAGCGGCCGAGGCTTTTGGACGGGGCGAGGTGACGGATCGTTTCAAGCCTCACGGCGCGCGAGAGGTCCGCCAGGCCGCCGCCGCCTTCATGGACATGCGCGACCGCATCCAGCGTCACATTGACCAACGTACCGCACTCTTGGCGTCGGTGAGCCACGACCTGCGCACGCCGCTCACCCGACTGCGACTGGAACTGGCGCTAGCCCCGCCGTTCAAGCGTCAGGCCGCCATGAAGGGCGACCTCGACGAGATGGAGCACATGATCGACGAATACCTCGCCTTCGCGCGCGGCGAAGCGGGGGAGGCCCCGCAGACCGTCGAGCTGGCGACCTTGCTGAAAGCGGCGGGCGAGGACGTGAAACGGGCCGGTGCCGAGGTCGAAGTCGCCGCCCCCAAAGGCCTGAGCGCCTCCCTGCGCCCCCTCGCCTTCAAACGAGCCTTGGCCAACCTGGCGGGCAATGCGGCGTCTCACGGCGAGCACGTACGGCTTTCGGCGCGCGCCCTGCCCTCCGGGGGCGTCGAGATCGCGGTCGAGGACGACGGTCCCGGCATTCCGGAGGAGATGCACGAAGAGGCCTTTCGCCCCTTCAGCCGTCTCGACGAAAGCCGCAACCAGAATCGCAAGGGCGTGGGCCTGGGCCTGGCCATCGCCCGCGATGTCGCGCGCAGTCACGGCGGGGACATCACGCTCGATCGCAGCGATCTCGGAGGTTTGAAGGCCCTGGTTCGCTTGCCGGGCTAGCGGAACGCCCCATCAAGGCGCATCTTCGGCGTGACAGGGATATCCAGGAGATCGCCATGCGCCGTTTCGCCTTTCTTGCCCCTCTTGCCGTCGTCATCGCCGTTGCTGCCCCGGCCGCCGCGCAACCCACCGTCAATGTAACCGTCGGCGGAGATCTGGTTGAACAGGTCGAGACCCTCGGTCAACGCGACGTGGACCTCCAGCTGGAGCGGCTGCAGCAGGTTGTTTCGCGTGAACTCGGTCGGCGCGGCGCGCTCGACGGGGCCCAGATCAACCTCGTCGTCACGGACCTGAAGCCTAACCGCCCGACGTTCCAGCAGGCCGTCGATCGCCCTGGCCTGTCTATAATCGACAGCATCTCCATCGGCGGAGCGACCATCGAAGGCGAGGTGATCACCGCGGACGGACAGCGTCTGCCGGTGCGCTATTCGCGGTACTCGCCCACCCTCGCCGACGTTCAGGGCTTCACGACTTGGCAGGATGCCGAGCGGGCCTACAGCCGGCTCGCCGCCAACCTGGCTTCAGGACGGCTGGTCACCCGCTAGGGCGCGGGCGCGGGCCACGGCGGCTGAGACAGTCGCCTTGGCCGCATCCGCCAGTCCGGACGCGTGCAGGGCGTCCAGACCCGCCTGCGTGGTGCCCCCGGGCGAGGCAATCCGCGCAATCAGGTCGGTAAGCGACAACGCGGTCGCCGCGCCGGCACCCGCCGATCTCAACGCGCCGCGCGCGAGCCGCTCCGCCATGTCCTGAGGCAGCCCGGCCTCTACGCCCGCTGATGCGAGCGCCTGGGCGAAGGCATGAAAGAAAGCCGGTCCAGACCCGGCCACAGCCGTCGCCTGGTCCAGCAAGGCTTCGTCCGCAAGATCGACGGTGTCAGCGACCCGACCAAACAGGGCGTGGGCCAAGGTGACAGCGCGGGGATCGTCAGACCAGACCGCAGCAACCCCCTGGGCCTGGGCGACGGCGATCGTCGGCATGACGCGCGCGATGGGGCGCGGCAGGACTCGAGCGATGTCGCAGGCTCGAACTCCGGCCATGACGGAAACGACGACCGCGTCGTGCGGCAGGGACGGGGTCAGGGGCGCGACCGCCTCGCGCCAGTGTGCCGGCTTCACAGCGATCACAAGAGCGCGGGTGTCAGCGGGACACACCGGCTCGTCAGCCCGGGTGAGGATGGTGGGCGTGGCCGCCCCAGTCAGCCGCCAGCCTTCGGTCAGGGCCGAGCCTAATCGACCGTGTCCGAGAAGGGTGATGGGAAGAGGGTCGGTCACCCGCTCAACCTGCGCGCCGGCGACGACCTTGGCTAGGCCGTTCCCACCGTTTCGAAGAGGCAGGAATCGATCGCGTCCTGGGGCCGCTTGTTGCCCCGGATCATGAAGTCGAACGCCGGATAGTAGCGGTCCGCCGCCTCGACCGCCGCATCGATCATGGAAGCGGCCTGCGCCAAGGTCGGGCGCTCCCCGTGTGGCAGGGCGAGGGAGTGACGGAACACGATCTCGCCGTCCTCGGGCCAAACCTCGAAATGGCCCATCCAGGTCCGCTGATTGACCATGGAGACAAGCTCATAGGCCGCCGCGCGGCGCCCCTTGGTGGCACGCAGGTCGAGGGCGCAGCAAAGCTGCAGGCAGTCCCCCTCCGGGCGCCACGCGAACCACAGTTCGTAGTCTTTCCAGTCGCCGGCCAAGGCGAAAGCCAGGTCCCCATCATCGGTGCGGTCGAACGGCAGGTTCTCGGCGTTCAGTACATGCTCGACCACATCCAGCGGATCGTAGGGAACATCGACTTCGTGTCCGACAGCATCCATTGGAAAACTCAGGTCTCGCGGGGGGCGGGGCGCGACTCATGCGCCATGAAAGGACCGTAGGCGTGTTCGCGGATTCGGCTCAACCGGCTGCGTCCGCAAGACGAGTTCCGTCCGTGGACGTTCCCGTCTCGGGCTTGTTCGACTTCTTGGCCGCCGGTGCCTTCAATGCTGCGACTTCGGCGCGCAGGGCTGCGATCTCGGCCTTCAGGGCGTCAAACTCGTCGCGGCGGACCAGGTCCATCTCGGCCACGAAGCGATCGGATTGGGCACGAAAAGCGGCCTTGGCTTCTTCGCCCGCGGCCTGTGCCAGGCCCATGGCGCTGGTCCCCAGCTTGGAGAACTCGTCGAGGAAAGGATTGCGGGTCTGCATCGGCATCTCCGGCCCGCGAGCGGCGCGGGCGTCGTTAAGGAAGGGTCTCCGGATATGGTGAACCAATCCTTACCCGGCCATCCCTTCCATAAGGGCAATCGAGGCTGAAAGGTGTCGCCCTCGCGCCAGGCCGCGTCGCTTGCTAGACAGCGCGTCGAAACGCTGCAGGAGCGCCCGCGTGATCTTCCCCGAGTTCGACCCTGTCCTGATCCAACTGGGGCCGCTGCCGATCCGCTGGTATGCGCTCGCCTATGTCGCCGGCATCGTGCTGGGCTGGGTGTATGCGGCGCGCATCCTCAGGACGGAGCAGCTCTGGGCTCCGGGCCGCCCGCCGTTGACCACGCCCCAGCTGGAAGACCTGGTCCTGTGGATCACACTCGGCATCATCCTGGGCGGCCGTCTCGGTTACGTCCTCTTCTACAAACCCGCGATTCTCGGGCAGGTCTTCACGGGCGAAACCCTGGGGGAGCGCCTGGAGCTGCTCCAGCTCTGGACAGGCGGCATGTCCTTCCACGGCGGCTTCCTGGGCGTCGTACTCGCGGTCGTTCTGTTCGGACGCCGCAACAAGGCCAATCTGCTCAGCATCGGCGACGCCATCGCCCCGGTCGTGCCGCTGGGACTGTTCTTCGGCCGCATCGCCAACTTCATCAACGGCGAGCTGTGGGGACGGGTCACCGACGCGCCCTGGGCCATCCGCTTCTGCAACGCGCGGATCGAGCAGACCTATGGCTTCTGCCCTGCAGGCAATGAACCGCGCCATCCCAGCCAGCTCTATGAAGCCGGGCTTGAAGGCGTCGTGCTCTTCGCCGTCCTTTGGCTGGCGATCTGGAAATGGAAGCTGCTGGCCAAGCCCGGTTACGTCACCGGCATCTTTCTGGTCGGATACGGCCTCAGCCGCGCGGCGATCGAGACGGTCCGGGAACCCGACAGCCACATGCCCGAAGCACTCCAGGGCGTCATCACCATGGGCATGCTGCTTTCGATTCCGATGATCCTGGTCGGGGCATGGCTGATCTGGCGCGCCCGCAGCCGACCGCCCGTCGCCGCCTGATCCATGTCGGAGGGGTCTCTGAAGGCAAGGCTGGCCCGCGAGATCACTCTGAGCGGCCCGATGACCGTGGCGGACTACGTCACGCGCTGCCTGCACGACCCGCAAGGCGGCTATTACGCCACCCGGCCGGAGCTTGGCGCGCGCGGCGACTTCATCACCGCACCCCTGGTCAGCCAGATGTTCGGCGAGTTGATCGGCCTGTGGGCCGTCGAGACGTGGCGCAGGCTCGGCGCGCCCGAGCGCGTCCGGCTCGTCGAGGTCGGCCCCGGTGACGGAACCCTGATGGCCGACGCGCTCCGCGCCGCCCGGCTCGCTCCCGACTTCCTGTCGGCCGTCGACCTCATCCTGATCGAACCCAGCCGCCCTCTGCGAGATGTGCAATCCCGCCGGCTGAGCGACACGGACACCCCGCCCCGATGGGTCTCGTCACTGGAGGCGGTGGAGCGCGACGCGCCCGTGATCCTGATCGCCAACGAGGTTCTGGACTGCCTGCCCGCCCGTCAGTTCGTGAAAACCGAGACCGGCTGGGCTGAGCGCCGGATCGGCGTGTCCGACGACGGAACCCTTCTGCTCGGCCTGACCGGCATCACCGGCGGCTTCGTCCGCCCTGCCTTCGACGTCGCTCCCGGCGAGCTGATCGAGCTCTCCGACCAGCAGGCCGCCTTCGGCCGCGACCTCGGCCGCCTTGTCTCCGAAGCGACCGGCGCGGCCCTGCTGATCGACTACGGCCGCGACCGTCCCGGCCCCGGCGACACCCTTCAGGCGCTGCGTCGCCACGCCAAGGTCGATCCCCTCGCCACGCCCGGCGAGGCCGATCTGACCCAGTGGGCCGACTTCCCCACCGTGCTGGAAGCCGCCGTCCGCGCCGGGGCCGATGTCACCGGCTGCCTCGGCCAGGGCGAATTCCTGCGCCGTCTCGGGATCGAGGCGCGCGCCGAGCGGTTGATGTCGACGCGCCCCGACGCCGCCCCGGTCATTCAGCGCCAACTGGACCGCCTGACAGCGGACGACCAGATGGGCCGGCTGTTCAAGGCGGCGGCGATCTTCTCCCCGCCCACCCTCGATGTTCCAGGATTCGAGCCATGAGCGAGACGATGGAAACGCCCCAACCCATCACGCACTCCATCCTTGACGGCGTCCGACATGGCTTCTTCACGCGCCAGGGCGGGGTCTCGACGGGCCTGTTCCAGGGACTGAATACAGGCATCGGATCGAGTGACGACCCTACGGCCGTCGCAGAGAACCGCCGCCGGGTGGCCGAGATCATGGGGGGCACTCCCGACGACCTTGCGGCCTGCTACCAGATACATTCCTCCATCGCCCGCGTGGCCGAGGGCCCCTGGCGCGGCGATCGCCCCGAGGGCGACGCTGTTGTCACCGCCACGCCTGGCGTCATCTGCGCAGTCCTGACTGCTGACTGCGCGCCTGTGCTCATGGCCGACCGGGAGGCCCGCGTCGTTGCCGCCGTCCACGCCGGCTGGAAGGGCGCGCTGGGCGGCGTAATCCACAGCGCCGTCGCAGCCATGGAGGCCCAGGGCGCGCAGCCTGGGCGCATCCGCGCCGTGATCGGCCCCTGCATCGCCCAGGCCAGCTATGAGGTCGGGGCCGACTTCCAGGCCCGGTTCGAGCACCACGATCCCGGTTCGGACCGCTTCTTCGCGCTCGGAGCGACGCCTGACAAACGACGATTCGACCTGCCTGGCTTCGTCCTGTGGCGGCTGGAGCAGTCCGGTGTCGGCGAAGCGATCTGGACGGGCCACGATACCTGCGCTGACGCGGTGGCATTCTACTCCAACCGGCGCGCCTTCCTCAGGGGTGAGCCGGATTTTGGTCGCCTGATGTCAGCGATCGCCCTCGATTGACGTCAGCACTGGCCCACCGCTCCTCCAGCCAACGCCTTGCGGGTTGCTCCAGAAAGCGATGGCTCAGCAGCGCGCAGCTCAGGGTCGCGCAAACGTACAAACCTGCGGCAACAAGGGTCCGCTGCCCCGCATCCGTGTAGATCCAGAGCAACGGAAAATGCCAGACGTACAGACCATAAGAGACGGTCCCGAGACGAACCAGGCTGTCCGAAGCCAGCCACCGCAGGATACCGCTGCCGGACAGGATGAGGACCAGCAAACCACCTGCTCCCAGACTTCCAAGCGCGTACACAAGAATCTGACCACTCAGCAGCTCGGGTTTCACAGCGAAGGCATCGGTGAGGATATCCTTCCCCGATGTCGGGATCTGCAGGTTCTGGAGAACCACGCATAGGGCAGCGATGCAGGCGAGAATCACCGGGATAAGCCACGTCAGGCGCGACGCGAACGGTGATCCCGCCCATCCGCGAACGCGGTCCTCGTGAAGGGCAATGAGGCTTCCCAAGGCAAACGCATCAAGATGGTTGAATGTCAGCTGGTAGACGGCGGTCGCGACATCCGAGGTTGTCCACCCAAGGTTGCTGAAGACAAGGTGAGTCACGAGACGCACTAGCGGGCCAAGCGCCACAAGAACCAGCAACAGCCAGCTGAAAATCGTCCGACGAAGCCCAAGGAACGCAATGGGAAAGAGCAGATAAAACTGTTCCTCGACTGACAGGCTCCAGAGATGACCAAACAGCTCCGTCTGTTCGTATCCAGGGATGGCCCGAAAGACGTTGTAAGTGCCCGTCAGGAGCCACGGAACATGGTCAAGGAAACCAAGGGCCTGCTCCTGGCCGAATACCCGGGCCTGGACGCACAGCGCAACTACACCGATCCCGACCGCAGCCAGATAGAGCGGCATGATCCGCCCTGCCCGCGCCTTGTAGAAGCCGATCAGCGACGGTGCCCGGCCTGCGGCCTCGGCCCTTAGAAGGGAGCGGGTAATGACGAAGCCTGAGACCGTGAAGAAGACCCAGACGCCAAGCCAGCCGCACCAAAACCAGCCCATGTGGAAGAGGATGACAGCGAGGGCTGTCAGGCCCCGCAGACCCTGAACCCCGGGAATGATCGCCTGGTTGTCGCGCGTTTCCACGCCTGTCCCCGCCCCCACCTACCGTGCGCCATCAAGACGCACCCTGGGCGCGAACTCCAGAGGGATTCAGGTCAACCGTGTGGTGGATTCAGCCGACGCGGGCCAGTTGTGGCTCCAGAACCACTTCCCGCCACGCGTGAGGGGCCGTCAGCAGGGCGCGAACCAGCCGGTTGTTCACGGCATGGCCGGCCTTGAATCCTTCGTATCGGCCCAGCAGGGGCGCTCCGAGGACATAAAGATCGCCGATCGCATCGAGAGCCTTGTGCCGGACGAACTCCCGCTCCATGCGCAGCCCGCCGGGATTGAGGATGTCATCGCCGTCGATGACAACGGCGTTTTCCAGGCTACCGCCCCGCGCCAGACCCGCCTTGCGAAGCGCCTCGACCTCATGGGCGAAGCCGAAAGTGCGGGCCGCCATGATCTCGTCGCGGAACGTCTGTTCGTCGACGACGAAGTCGATGACCTGATTGCCGACAACAGGATTGTCGAAGTCGATCTCGAACCGCATCTCGTAGCGATCGCACGGCAACAGCGCGGCATGCTTGTCGCCGTCTGTGACGTGGATGGGTTGCAGAATCTGGATGTAGCGGACCGGGGCTTCCTGACGACGGAACCCCGCACGGTCGAGCAACTGGACGAACGGCAGGGCGGACCCGTCGAGGATGGGCAACTCCGGCCCATCAACCTCGACCACGGCGTTCGAAACCCCGAGCGCGCAGAAAGCGGCCATGAGATGCTCGATCGTCGAAAGCTGCACGCCGGCAGCGTTCTCGATCATCGTATTGAGCCGCGCATCCACCACGGCGTCGCCAGTGACGGGGATCCGGTTGTCACGGTCGGTCACATCGGTTCGGATGAAGACGATGCCCGTGCCCGTCGGCGCGGGCCGGATAGCCAGACGCACGCGCTGACCCGTATGCACGCCCACGCCCGCGCAGATGGCGGGGGCGACCAGGGTCCGTTCGCGATGATCGGGCCTTGCAACCAAGGAACACTCTCAACGATGGCCGCGCGTCTGAAGCGCGCACTAACCGAAGTTGGATGCCTACCGGTGGCAGCCGCCAGGGAAAACCAAATCCGGGTTTCGGATTGTTACGCCGGAGGAGGGTCTAGGTTCGAGGTTCTAGGGAAAGATCAGTCCAGAAAGCAATCGGGGCGGCCCGATTGGACCGCCCCTAGAACCTAGAACCTGGAACCTGACCCTAGTTCGCGAGCCTGCGCAGGAACGACGGGATTTCAAGGTCATCCTCGGCCTGCGCGGGCTCGGGCGCGGCCTGAGCCGTCTGGCGCAGCTCCGGTTGAGGCTGGGCGCGCGACGCGGGCTGGACCGGCGCATAGGCCGTCTGCACGCGGGGCTTCTTGCCGAAAAGGCTCCAGCCCGAGCGGCGATGATCCGGATCCTGGTAAGCCGCCTCCTCGGCACGAGCCGGGACGGCGGGGGTATCGATATACAGATCGCCCTGGTCGCTTGACGCCGCCGTGCCGACGCGGCCGTGATCCTGTTCAAAGGCCTCGACCCAGGGATCGACGATAGGCTCCAGCTTGCGCTCATCCTCGGCCACGTGGATCACCGGTTCGGGCGCACGAGTCAGCGTGGGCTCAGGAGCCTGGAAGGTCGGGACGATGGGGGCCGCTTCAGGCGTGCGATAGGCCGCAGCCACAGTGGCCTCGCGGCGGGCGGGTTCGCTGCGCAGGGCCGAGGCCGCCGGAGCGACCGGCTCGGCACGGCGCGGCTCATGGAAGGCCGGCTGGCGCGTCGCGACCGGCTCGATCTTGGCTGTAGCGACCTCATCCATACCGGTGGCGACCACCGAGACGCGGATCTTGCCATCCAGCGCGGGATCAAAGGCGGCACCGAAGATGATGTTGGCGTCGCCGTCCACCTCGGCCGAGATGGCGTTGGCGGCCTCGTCGACTTCCAGCAGGGTCATGTCCAG
>JAIERG010000231.1 GCA_019747095.1 Caulobacteraceae bacterium
CGGACGCGGCGGTGCTCGAACGCGCCTGGAAGGACGCCCCCAGCTTCGCCGCCGCCGCCTGCTCGGCCAGTCCCATGTGGGCCGCCAACGCCGCAACGGTGACTCCTTCAGCCGACAGCGCCGACGGCCGCGTCCACTTCACGCCCGCCAACCTCGTCACCAACCTGCACCGCAGTCTTGAGCACGCCCAGACGAAAGCGTCGCTGAACGCCCTGTTCCCAGACGCCGACCGCTTCGCCGTGCACGACGCCCTGTCGCCCGTCGCCCACCTCGCCGACGAGGGTGCCGCAAACCACGTCCGCCTGTGCGCCGATCATGGCGCGCCCGGCGTCAACCTTCTGGTCTGGGGCCGCGACGCCTTTGAAGCCTGGGATGGCCCCTTCCCCGCTCGCCAGACCAGACAGGCGTCCGAGGCCGTCGCCCGCCGCCACGGCGCGTCCGGCGCGGTCCTCGCCCAGCAATCCCGCGCCGCCATCGCCGGTGGGACCTTCCACAACGACGTGGTCTGCGTCGGCGCGCTGAACACCTTATTCCACCACGAGCTGGCCTTCGAAGACACGGTCGCCACGCACACCGCGATCCGCACGGCCGCTGAAGGGTTCGAGCCGATCTTCGTGGAGGTCTCTGCCGCCGACCTGCCGCTGGCAGATGCCATCTCCAGCTATCTGTTCAACTCCATGCTGGTCAGCCTGCCGGGCGAAGACCGCCTGACCCTGATCTGTCCGACCGAGACCCGCGACAACCCACGCAGCTATGCGGTCGCCCAAGGCCTCGTCGCCTCCAACGGCCCGATCGGCCGGGTCGAGTACGTCGATGTGCGTCAGTCGATGCGCAACGGCGGTGGCCCCGCCTGCCTGCGTCTGCGCGTCGTTCTGACCGAGGCGGAGCTGGCAGCGACCAATCCCGCCATGCGCCTGACCGACGCCCTCCACACACGCTTGTCCGCCTGGGCCGAGCGCCACTACCGCGACCGCTTGACCCCGGCCGACCTGGCCGATCCGGCCCTGATCGACGAGAGCCGGGCCGCCCTCGATGAACTTACGGGCCTGATCGGATTGGGTTCAGGCTTCTATCCCTTCCAGCAGACCTGACCGGACACCGCCAGTGCCTCAGAACCCGTTCCTGATCGTCGGCGGAGTGCTCGGCGCAGCAGCCGCCCTCCTGCATCTGGCGGTCATCGCGGGCGGCCCTTCCTGGTACCGGTTTTTCGGCGCGGGCGAAGGGATGGCCCGGATGGCCGAGCGCGGTTCGCCCTATCCGACGCTTGTCACCATCGGCATCGCCGGCGTTCTGGCGGTCTGGTCGGCCTATGCCTTCGCCGGCGCCGGACTGATCCCTCGCCTGCCCCTGATGCGGACCGCGCTGGTCTTGATCTCGGCGATCTATCTCTTGCGCGGGCTGGTGCTGATCCCCGCCTTCATCATCAATCCCGGCGGCGTTCTGCCGTTCGTCGTGTGGAGCTCGCTGATCGTCCTCGTCTACGGCATCGCCT
This sequence comes from Caulobacteraceae bacterium, assembly GCA_019747095.1. Classification (GTDB taxonomy): domain Bacteria; phylum Pseudomonadota; class Alphaproteobacteria; order Caulobacterales; family Caulobacteraceae; genus Brevundimonas. The sequence continues at coordinate 1,493 of JAIERG010000231.1, forward strand.
ATGCGGTCGGGACCTGGATCGCCTGGCCGGGCCTCTCCGCGACATGACAGACGCCGTCGCCATGCCCCCCGCCCGTCGACTCAAGAACATCGTCGGCGGATCGGCTGGCAATCTGGTCGAGTGGTTCGACTGGTTCGCCTATGCGGCCTTCACCGTCTACTTCGCGCCGGCCTTCTTTCCCGAGGGCTCATCGACCGCCCAGCTCCTGTCGGTCGCGGCCATCTTCGCCGTTGGTTTCCTGATGCGCCCTGTGGGGGCCTGGGTCATGGGAATCTATTCCGACCGCAGAGGGCGCAAGGCGGGCCTGACACTCTCGGTCAGCCTGATGTGCGCCGGGTCACTGATCATCGCCGTTACGCCCAGCTACGCGACCATCGGTCTGTTGGCACCTGCGTTTCTTCTGATCGCCCGCATGATGCAGGGCCTGAGTGTTGGCGGCGAGTATGGCTCCAGCGCCACCTACCTGTCCGAGATGGCGACGGCGAAGCACCGCGGATTCTGGTCCAGCTTCCAGTATGTGACCCTGATCTCGGGCCAGCTGCTGGCGCTTGCCTTGCTCATCTTGCTTCAGCGCACGGTCGGCGAGGATGCTCTCGAGGCCTGGGCCTGGCGCATACCCTTCTTCGTGGGGGCCGCGCTCGCCGTCGTCGTCTTCTGGCTGAGGCGAGGGCTCGACGAGACCCGCGAGTTCGAGACCCGCGAAGGGGTGAAATCAAGCGCGCTGGAACTCGTCCTGCGCCACCCCAAGGAGGCGCTGACGGTCATCGGACTGACGGCTGGGGGCACGCTCGCCTTCTATACCTACACGACCTACCTGCAGAAGTTTCTGGTCAACACCTCCGGTTTCACCAAGGCCCAGGCGACGGAGATCAGCGCGGCGGCGCTTCTGATCTTCATGCTGCTCCAGCCCGCTGTAGGGGCGCTGTCGGACCATGTGGGTCGCAAGTCGGTGATGATGTGCTTCGGCATCCTTGGCGTCTTTTGCACCGTGCCGATCATGACCAGCCTGGCCGCGACCGACAGCCCGTTCACCGCTTTCCTCCTGGCGCTCTCCGCCCTGGTGATCGTGTCTGGCTACACCGCGATCAATGCCGTGGTGAAGGCCGAGCTGTTCCCGGCTCACATCCGCGCGCTGGGGGTCGCCCTGCCCTATGCCATCGCCAACGCCGTTTTCGGCGGAACCGCCGAGTACGTCGCCCTGTGGTTCAAGCTGGACGGGCGAGAGAGCCTCTACTTCTGGTACGTCACCGGGATGATCGGCATTTCGCTGATCACCTACATGGTCATGCGCGATACCAAGGAAACGAGCCTGATCCGTGAGGATTAGGCGTCCGGCACGGGTTTGCCCGGAACCTCGGCGGGCGGCGGCGGAGGCGGCGGTGGAGCTGAGGATTGCGCCTCCTCTTCGGCATCGCCATTGATGTAGACGACGCGGCAATCGCCATCGACGGTCGTGTAACGACCGGTGGCCTCATCGACGAATGCGACCCTGCCACCGTCTCCGTACTCGACCTTGCCGGTCGAGCGGCCGGAGTAGATTTCCGTGCCATAGGACCAGCAGGCGATGTCAGCAGGTCGGTCACCGAAGGTGGCCGCGTTCCGCGCGCGCTTGGAGTCCGTACAGGCACCAGCCGAGACAGCGACCCCCGCGATCAAGACCATCGTCATCTTGTAGTTCATGCCGCGAACCTCCCGCCCTTTGCCGCGTAGGCCTGGGTGCCCCTGGTCAGGACGCGATCATACGGCTCGATGGCGTCAACTGCGATGGATGACTTGCCCGGCAGCCGCTCATAGATCGGTCCAAAATCCTCGTAGGTGGCATCGTTCAGCGCCTCGATCGACGGCACAACGAAATAGACCTGCTGGAAATCGTCGATGCGATAGTCGGTCCGCATGATCCGCTCCAGATCGAAGGCGATGCGGTTCGGCGACGGATCCTCCAGCGCGAAGACGCTCTCGGATGCGGACGAGACAATGCCGGCACCGTAGATGCGCAGACCGTCGGTGTCTTCCAGCAGGCCGAACTCCACCGTGTACCAGTAGAGCCGGGCGAGATTCTTGAGCATCCCAAGGCCATGAGCCCGCTGGCCGCCCTTCCCATAGGCCTGCATGTAGTCGGCAAACGTGGGGTCCGTCAGCATCGGCACATGGCCGAAGACGTCGTGGAAGATGTCCGGCTCCTGCAGATAGTCGAGCTGATCCGGCTTCCTGATGAACTGCCCGGAGGGGAACCGCCGGTTCGCCAGATGGTCGAAAAAGACATCGTCGGGCACCAGGCCCGGCACACAGACGACCGTCCAGCCGGTCAGCGCCTTCAGCTTGGGGTTCATCAGCGCGAAGTCCGGAATACCGCCAGTATTCAGATCGAGCGCCTTCAGGCCCCTCATGAATGCGTCACAGGCGCGTCCGGGCAGCACTTTCATCTGGCGGGCATAAAGGGTGTCCCAGGTATCGTGTTCCACCTGGGTATAGGCACGCCAGTTCTGCGAGATGGTCCAGTCCGCGGCCGCCCCTTCCGGCGGTTCGGCGAAGACGTGCTCGAAATCGGACATGGCGAACTCCCTTGCCGGAACAATCTAGGCGGGGCCGCCGTCTGGCTCAATGGATGGGCTGGCTCCTTGGAGCCCGATGGCCCTCGCGATCCATGGTGAACCATTGGGCCTGCTCGGCGTCCGTCAGAGACCCCAGCTCTGGATCAGGTTCCAGAACCGCCTCAGCGGCATAGACGAGGAACCCCACCTCCTCACCCATGGCCAGGACGCGATAGAAGGGCTGCTCCCGCTCATCCGGTCCGGGCTCGCGCTTGGGTCCGGCATACGCCGCATCCACATCGACGACGACGCCCCTGAAAGCCGCGTCGCGATGACGGACGATCTGGCCAAGAGCGAACTTTGCGAAACGCAAGCGGGTCATGCCAGCAGAATGAGCCGCGCGCCCTGAGCCAGACCCATCCCGTTCGTTCATCTCCCTGACAGGTGGGCTTGGCGGGTGGCATTCCTCAGGGCTAGGGTACCAGAGACAGGTGCCCGTCTCGGTTGCGCCCATTTGAAAGTTCGGCCCATGCCGGAACCCGACGGCGCGCCGCGAGGGCGCGACGGACGGTCCCGGGTCCAGCGGGCGCATGGCGGGGGAGCGTCGGGACGCGACGGCCCGGCCTATGGCGCGCTTGATCTGGGGACCAACAACTGCCGCTTGCTGATCGCGCGTCCGGCGCGCGATGGCTTTCGCGTGGTCGACAGCTTCAGCCGCATCGTGCGCCTCGGCGAAGGTCTGTCGCGCACGGGCCGACTGGACCCCGCCGCCATGGACCGCGCCTACGATGCGCTTGCCCTCTGTGCCGAGCGGGTCGTGCGGCGCGGAGTCGAGTCCGCCCGGTTAAGCGCTGTCGCCACCCAGGCCTGCCGGCAGGCCGAAAACGGGGCGGATTTCATCGAGCGGGTGCGCAAGGGTACCGGGCTGCGTCTGCGCATCATCGACCCTGTCGAGGAAGCTCGCCTCTCGGTCGAGGGGTGCCTCAATCTGATCGATCCAAAAGCCGAAGCCGTTCTGGTCATTGACGTCGGCGGAGGCTCTACCGAGCTGTCATGGCTCAGGCGATCCGGTGGCGAGATGAAGACCGTTGGCTGGATGTCAGCGCCGCTTGGCGTCGTCACCCTCGCCGAGCGCCATCCGGAGCCCGAAGGAGCCGGAGACGTCTGGTTCGAGGCGATGGTCGGCGATATGGGCGCGGCGATTCAGGCCGGGGGCTTCCAGGACGCCGAGTTCCGCCGCCTGTTCGCCGACGGCAAGGGCCATCTGGTCGGCACTTCCGGCGCAATCACCTCTCTGGCTGGCGTCCACCTGAATCTGCGCCGCTATCAGCGGGACCGGGTCGACGGTTTGTGGATGACCCGCACCGATTGCGAGGCAGCGGCGGCTAAGCTCAAGGCTCTGGGTCCCGCTGGGCGAGCCGAGGAGGCCTGTATCGGGCCGGACCGCGCCGATCTGGTGCTCGCGGGCGCAGCGATCCTCGAAGCGGTGCAACGCGCCTGGCCGAGCGAGCGGGTGCGCGTCGCCGACCGGGGTCTGCGTGAGGGCTTGCTCCTCCAGCAGATGCGGGCCGCGAGAAAGGCCACACGTCGTCGACGCGGTCGTGGCCGGGGCCCGTCTCAGGCGGCGGGTGCGGCCGGTCCGGAGACCTGAACCGGCAGGTCGATGTCACAGATGGAGAAGTCGGCCCCCCGATTTGCACGGGCCGCATCGGCCAGGGTGCGGAACGCTGCCGAAGCGGTGTCAAGAACCTGCACCACGGGCCGTTCCTCCAACAGCAGATCCGAAGCGACCCGCACCCGCGTCATGATGTCTGGCCCAGACGCCACCATGCCGTTATTGGCCGGGTCCCCCGTCTTGATCGCGCGCACGACATCCAGGCCCGACACGACCCGCCCCCAGATGGTGTACCGCTTGTCCAGCGCCGGATACGGCTGCCGCATCAGGAAGAACTGACTATTGGCGCTGTTGGGCGCATCGTCGCGCGCCATGCCCGCCACGCCCGGGCAATAGGTCCCCCAGCCATGAACCTTGCCGTCGGCTGTCGTGGCCATCATGGCCGTCGGCTGGGTCTGGATCGGCAGGCTGTTCATGAAGCCAAGCATCGACCCGGCCGGTTCGGCCACCGGCGTGAACGGTGTCTCCGGCCCCCGCCTGAAAGTGAATTCGGCAGTCAGGTCGGGATAGGGGCTCTGGCCCTCTCCATTGCCCAGCGGATCGCCCGTCTGGGCCATGAACAGGTCTATGACGCGGTGAAAGACGATGCCATCGAAGAAGGCCCGCCGGGCCAGCACGCGCATTCGCTCGACGTGCAGCGGCGCGGCTTCGGGGGCCATCTCCACCAGGATACGACCCCGGTTGGTGTCGATGACCAGCAGGTTCTCCGGTGAGACCGTGCGCCAGTCCGTCAAGGCGGGTGCCGTGGCGGACACGGACGCCGTCTCCTGGGCCAGCGCAGGCCCGGTCAGGACGGCTACGAACAGGGCGGTGATGATCGCTTGCTGCATCCTCATCCTCCGGTGATCTCGACGACCGGCTGCAGGTCGCAGACACTGAACTGGCGGCCGCGCGCGGTGCGGGTCTCGGCGGCCCGGGCCTGGAAGGCTGCGGATCGGGCGTCCAGCACCCGGGCGACCGGGCGCTCGGCCTCCGGCAGGGCGGCGGCGGTGCGCACGCGGGTCATGGTGTCGGGGTCGAGCGTGACGCGGCCGTCTTCGGCATCCGACCCGGCCTTGAGCGACCGCACGACATCGAGCCCCTGAAGGATGCGTCCGAACGCCGTGTACTGGCCGTTCAGGACGGCGTTGTCGCCCATCATGAGAAAGAACTGGCTGTTCGCGCTGTTGGGATCGCCAGACCGCGCCATGCCCAGCACGCCGGTGCAGAACAGGCCCGATGCGTCGACCCTGAAATCAGCCGTCACCATCATCTGGGCATCCGGCTGGGTCTGCACAGGCAGGCTGCCAACCAGTCCGACCAGGCCGCTCGGAGCCCCACCCTCCACGGCCGCGAATCTGGCGTCACGGCCGCGACGGAAAGTGAATTCCGCGGCGACATCCGCCAGCTCCGACCCTCCCGCCCCGGTCCCGAGAGGGTCGCCGGTCTGAGCCATGAAGCCGGTCAGGACGCGATGAAATTTCAGGCCATCATAGAAGCCCTGGTCCGCCAGGATTCGAATACGCTCGGCGTGACGCGGCGCGGCGCGAGGTTCCAGCTCGACCAGAATTCGGCCCTTGGAGGTATCGATCACCAGGAGGTTTTCCGGCGCAACAGCGCGCCAGTCGGAAGCCAAGGGGGTGGGCCCGGACTGTCCGGCGGCGGCCAGCGGCAGAAGCGTCAGGGCGGCGGCGAGGGCGAAAGCGGTCTTCAAGCGGGGTGTCCTGGACTAGGGTTTGACCCGCGCCCGCACGGCGGCGGCCACGGCGGGGCTGACGAAGCTGTCGATCGATCCGTCCAGCCGGGCGATCTCCTTGACCAGCCGCGAGGCGATGGCCTGGTGACGCGGATCAGCCATCAGAAAGACCGTCTCGATGTCGTCATTGAGGCGCTGGTTCATCGCCGTCATCTGGAACTCGTACTCGAAGTCCGCGACCGCGCGCAGGCCGCGCACGATGACCGTTGCACCGAGGCTCTCGGCGAAATGCATGAGCAGCGTCGAGAACGGGCGGACCTCTATGTCGGCGTTCAGTCGCGCCACCTCGGCGCGCACCATTTCTACTCGCTCGGCCGTCGAAAACAGCGGGCCCTTGTCGTCGTTCTGTGCAACCCCGATCACCAGCCGGTCGACCAGCTTTATCGCCCGACCGATTATGTCGAGGTGGCCGTTGGTTACGGGATCGAAGGTCCCGGGATAGAGCCCGATGCGCATTGGCGATTCCTCCCCGCCTGACCGCTGGATAGCAGGCGTTACGCCGGGCGTCTTCCTCTGGTCACACCGCTGGCGAAGCCCGTTACTCGGCCGCGATCGGCAAGGCGTCGTTGGCCGTTCGCTCCTGGGCTTCCCACTCCTCGATCTTGCGCGCCGTGTACTCCGGTGAGCGGGTAAAGCGGGCCAGAGCGCCATAGATCACCGGCACCACGAACAGCGTCAGCAAGGTTGCGAACATGGCCCCGGTGAAGATCACCACGCCAATGGTCTGGCGGCTGCCTGCGCCCGCTCCCTGCCACAGCATCAGCGGGAGTGCGCCAAACGCCGTGGCGATCGATGTCATGATGATCGGGCGCAAACGCAGGCTCGAGCTCTCGACAATGGCCTCCTTGATCGAGCGGCCCTGATCACGAAGCTGGTTGGCGAACTCCACGATCAGGATGCCGTTTTTGGCCGCCACACCGATCAGGATGATCAGACCGATCTGGGAGTAGATGTTGAGGCTCGACCCAGCCATCAGCAGGCCGAAAAGACCGCCGGCCGCAGCCAGGGGCACTGTCAGCATGATGACCGCGGGCGTGATCCAGCTCTCGAACTGGGCCGCGAGGACGAGGAACACCAGCAACAGCGCAAGGCCGAACGCAGCGATGACTGCCCCGCCGGCTTCCTGCTGATCTCGTGCGGCGCCGCCGTATTGGATATTCACCACGCCCTGCTGCTGCTGCGCGACCTGTTCCTCCATGAAGGCCACCGCGTCAGCGATGGTGGTACCGGGGTTCAGATCGGCCGAGAGGGTGATGGCCCGCTGCCGATCCAGACGACGGCGATCTGGCGTGGCACCCGAGGTCTCGGTCGAGACCACCGAGGAAAGAGGCACCAGCGTCCCGCCCCCTGTCCCGACGTAGAGGGTGTTCAGATCGGCCAGGGACGACCGGTCCTCGCGCTCGGTCTGCAGGATCACGTCATACTCCTGGCCGCCGCGCAGATAGGTTGTGGCGCGCCTGGATCCGAACATGGTCTCGAGCGTCCGTCCGATTTCCTGGGAGGACACGCCCAGCGCGGCCGCTCGCTGGGGATCCACCTGAACCAGAAGGCGGGGTGCATTGGGCTCGTAGTTCAGGCGGGGGCGGGAGAAGCCCGGGTTTTCCTGGGCCGCGGCCAGAACGGGCTGCAGCCATTGGAAGATCTCCGCATAATCCGATCCGGTCGCGATCAACTCGATCGAGTTGCTTCCGCCACCGCCGCCGCCCCCGCCTCTCTGGAAGGCCCCTGGGGTCGACGCGTTGACCTGGGCGTCGACCTGTCCCCGCAGCTTCCCGTTCAGCTCCTGGGCGATCTCGTCGGCCGTACGGTCGCGTTCGGACCAGTCCTTGAGGACCATGACCGCATTGCCAGAATTGAAGCTGCCACCGCCGAAGCCGGGCGCAGAGACAAGGAAGCTCTCGACCTCGCCCGCCTCGCGATAGTCGGCGAGGATCGGCTCCAGCCCCAGCATGATCTGGCGCGTATAGTCAAAGCCCGCGCCCTCGGGCCCCTGAACCCGAACCGTGACCCGCCCCCGATCCTCGGGAGGGACGAGCTCGCTTGGCAGCTTGAGGAACATGAACGCCGCTCCTGCGCCGACGAACAACACCAGCAGGGAGACGCCGATCACAGCGACACGGCGACCGACAAGCAGGTCCAGCGAATTGGCGTAGGAGTTCTTCAGCTTGTCCATCGCCCAGTCGACGCGGCGCGCCACCCACCCTCCGCCCGATGCAGGGCGCAGGATCTTCGACGCCAGCATGGGTGACAGGCTGAGCGCCAGGAAGGCTGAAAAGGCGATGGCGGCCGCGATGGCGGCGGCCAGCTCGACGAACAGCCGTCCGACATAACCGGGCAGGAACAACAGGGGCGCGAAGACCGCAAGCAGGACGATGGTCGTCGCCACGACCGCGAAGAAGACCTGACGGGTGCCGCGCTCTGCAGCGACCAGAGGCGGCTCTCCGTGGTCCAGCCGACGCTGGATGTTCTCCGTGACGACGATGGCGTCATCGACCACGAGACCGATCGCCAGCACCAGCGCCAGCAGGGTAAGCAGGTTCAGCGAGAAGCCTAGCGGCGCCAGCACGATGAAGGTCGCCAGAAGGCAAATCGGGGCCACAATCGAGGGGATCAGCGCGGCCCGGAGTGTGCCCAGGAAGATGAAGTTCACCAGAGCCACCAATACCATCGAGATGCCGATGGTGATCCAGACTTCCTCGATGGCGTGTTTGGTGAAGACCGAGTTGTCGGACCCGACGACAAGCTCTGTATCCGGTGGCAGGCTGGACTGGATCTCGGCGGCTAGAGCAGTGACGCCCTTGGAGATTTCGAGGTCGTTGGCCTGGGCCTGACGGGTGACCGCGAGGCCGATCTGATCGAGACCGTTGCCCCGGAAAAGGCGACGATCCTCGGCCGGAGCTTCCTCGACGCGAGCGATGTCTCCGAGGCGGGTAACATAGACCGGTCGACCTTGAAGCGCCCCTTGCGCCCCCGACCCGGTGGGCTGGGCTCCTATGGACACCGCGCCGGAGGCCCCCGCGGTCTGCTGGGACGCATTCCCGGTCGCACTGATCGGAAGCTGCGCAAAGTCCTCGGCACGGGCATAGGTCCGGTCAACGCGGATCGTGTAATCCTTGTCCGTCGATTCCAGTGCCCCGGCTGGCAGTTCGACGTTCTGCCGGATCAAGGCCTGCTCGACCTGCGTGACCGTCAGACCGCGCGCGGCCATGGCATCCGGATCCAGCCAGACGCGCATGGCATAGCGCTGCTCGCCATAGATCTGGACCTGAGCCACGCCGGGCACCGTCGCCAGACGATCCAGCAGGTAGCGGTCGGCGTAGTCGGTCAACTCCAGCCTGTTGAGCGACGATGACCGCAAGAACAGGATCATGATCGGCTGGGAATCGGAATCCGCCTTGGCAACCTCCGGGGGATCGGCCTGATCGGGAAGTCGGCCTTGAACACGGCTGACACGGTCCCGCACGTCGGAGGCGGCCACATCGATGTCCCGATCCAGGGCGAACTCGATGGTGACGTTGGAACGACCGTCACGGCTCGTCGAGCTGATCCGCTCGATGCCCTGAATGCCGGCGACCTGCTGCTCGATGGGCTCGGTGATCTGGTTCTCGATGACCTCGGCCGAGGCACCGGCATAGCTGGTCGATACCGAAACGACGGGGGGATCGACGTCTGGCAGCTCCCTGACCGGCAGGAAGAAGAACGCGGCCGCTCCGATCACGCACAGCACGATCGCGGCGACCGCCGCGAATACGGGACGCCGTACGGACAGGTCCGAAAGCATCATCGAGCGGAAGCCTTTTCAGCCGAACCGGACCGCGGGCCAGCGCCTGTTCCGGCGACGGTCACCGGAGCATTGGGCTGGATCCGGTTCAATCCCGAACCAACAACCCGATCATTGGCGGTGAGACCCGACAGGATCTCCACGAAACCGCCCTCCACGGAGCCGGTTTCGACGGCGACGCGCTGGGCGCTCGATCCATTCTCGCCGGTCGCGATGCGGTAGACGAAAGCGTTCTCGCCCTCGAACTGCACGGCCGATTCCGGGACCGATGGGCTCTGGCGCTGGCCCTGCTGGATTCCGACACGCATCAGCATGCCGGGACGGATGCGTCCTCCGGGATTGGGAAACTCGGCGCGGGCCGTCACAGCGCGGGTGGTCTCGTTGATGCGCGTATCGATCAGCGCAATCTGACCCGAAAAGGTCTCATCGCCATAGGCGTCTGCGGTCGCGGTGATCGGCAGGCCCTGACGGAGCAGGCCGAGGTACCGCTCCGGCACCGGGAAATCGACGCGGATCACGCTGATGTCGTCCAGGGTGGTTATGACAGCGCCCGGACTGATCAGGGTGCCGGGCGTCACGGTCGACAATCCCAGGACGCCGGCGAATGGAGCCCGGATGACCCGATCCCCCTGACGCGCCTCTGCGGCCGCCAGGATCGCGCGCGTGGTTTCCACGGCGGTCAGGGCGTCCTCCGCCGACACGCGCGGGGCCACACCCCGCTCGGCCAAATCCCGGAAACGATCATATTCCCGCTCGGCCTGCGCCAGGTTTGCACGGGCCTGAATGATGGAGGCCTGTTCCTCGCCCGCCTGTAGCTGCACCAGCGGTGCCCCGGCCCGGACCCTCTGTCCATCCTCGAACAGCACTGCGGTGATCAGCTCCGACGTCGCCGACGTTATGTTCACGGATCGCTGGCCTCGGGCCACGCCCAGAACATCGAGCTGGTCGCTGAATGGGCGCAAGACAACGGTGGCTTCCGACACCTGCTGGCCGCGTCCCCCGCCTGGGCCGCCAGGACCTCCGGGGCCGCGGCCGCCTTCTTCCTCCGCGAAGGCGACGCGCAAAATGGCCGCCATGATCATCAGACCGAGCACCACCGCGGCGACGACAAGGAAGAAGTGACGTTTGATCACAGGCACTGGCCTCAGGATGGGCGATGACGGTCGGCCTTAACGCTTCCGCCGCGTCAGGCAATCTAAACTGTTTGTAACGTCCACCGTTCCGGTTGCGGTCGCGTCGTCAGGTCGCAGGTCAAAATCTTCGCCAGAGGGCGACGACAGGCCCCTCCGCTAACGGTGTCTCCCTGCCTGCCACGGTCCGTCGCCAACCGGCCTGCACACTCCAATGGCCCAGATGGCGCACCACCGACGTCTCGGCTGTCAGCCATTGGGCCCCGTCATCGTCCGTCACCCCACCAAAGGCCTGGGCCAGCACCATCCAGTTGTCGCCGAAATGGGCACCGAAAGTGAGGTCGGCCCTAACTTCGTCTGGCAATCCATCCCGGAGGCGGCGGGCAGCCTGCACTTCGACGAAGGTCCGGTTTGGTCCCCAACGCGCCACAGCCGCCGCTGGCGCTCCAAACCCGCGGCCAGCTGACACGCGCACCTCCCAGTCCCGCTCTCCCACACCCGGTGCCGCATAGCCGGCATTGCGACCGTCCCCTGACTGGGCATAGCCGGCGTACATACTGAGCGCGCCACGGTCGTTCCGCCACGCCTGCCAGGTCAGGCCGACTTCGACCGGTCCGCGTCCCGAGTACTCGACGAACGCATCCTCGCCCGACTGCCAGTCGCCCTTGACCTGTAGCGTCAAGCGATCAGTCAGCCCGTATTCGGCGAAAACGCCAACGGCTTGGTCGTCTCGCGCGTCGGGCAGGGCCGACAGCGCTCCGGAGGGATCGAACCCTTCAACGGCGCGCATGCTCTCGGCCTTGAGGATCACCTGCGCCCGCCCTTTCGGTTGGGTCCAGGCACCGGCATCCGCCGAAGTCGCCACCCCCGCGAGCGCGAGGCTCGCCAGGATGGCCCGGCGCATCACACGTCGTAGCCCGGAGACTTGCGGTCCAGCAGCCGCAAGGCACCCGGCCAGGCCAGCGGAGCGACGAAGCCCAGTCCCTTGCCCTGCTCCTTCGTCTCGGCCTGCGCGGCGTCGGGCGCAAAGAGGACGTGCTCTCGCCCACCAGACAAGGCCGCGATCTGCTGGGCGCACGCGCGCTCGAGGAAGAACATGGCGACCCAAGCCGCCGCCGCCGTCTGCCCGACCGCCAAGGTCCCATGGTTTCGCAGGAGCATCAGCGGTTTGTCACCAAGGTCGGCCACAAGCCGTTCACGCTCGTCATGGTTCAGCGCGAGGCCCTCATAGCCGTGATAGGCGACCTGATGCTGAAGCAGGCAGGCGTTCTGACCGATCGGCAGAAGCCCCTCCTGCTGGGCCGCGACACCGACTCCGGCCACCGTATGAAGGTGGATCACATAGTGGGCGTCTTCCCTCGCGGCATGAATGGCCGAGTGAATCGTGAAGCCGGCCGGATTGATGAAGCTCTGCGTTTCCTGGACGATGTTTCCGTCCAGATCGACCTTGACCAGCGAGGACGCCGTGATCTCCTCAAAATAGTAGCCGTAGGGGTTGATCAGAAAGTGGTGCTCGGGCCCCGGCACGCGGGCCGAGATGTGGGTAAAGATCATGTCGTCCCACCCATGCAGGGCGACCAGCCGGTAGAGCGCGGCCAGATCAACTCGGGCCTGCCACTCCTCGGCCGAGACCCGCGACTTCAGCGAGGGGGTCGAACCGTCGGCCATGATCGTCTCCTTCAGTGGCAAACTGCGCGGGGCGAACGTCGCGCCAACCTCGGGGCGGGTCAAGAACACCTCTCGATTCAGGCTTCGTTAACCGAGTTTTCACGACCCGTGGCGAAGCTGAACACTGTTCGGAGTTCGTCCGGCCGGAGCCGCCCGTGACCGCTGTCGTGCAGATGCAGACCTACCGTAGCGATGGAGACATGGCGTCCAGCGCCTCGCACCTCCTCGAGCTTGCGCGCTCCCGGAACACCGAGGATCGTCGCCGCCTGTTGCTTGGCATCGCTGCCCTGTGTGACGCCACGCCCCCCGGAGCCGAAGCCTCGCCTCTGCTCGGCGACATCTTCATGATCCTCGCGCGCCAGGCCGAGCGGGACATTCGCAAGGCCCTTTCCGAGGCTCTCGCCCCCGCCGAATGGGCACCGCCCGCGCTGGTGGCGATGCTGGCCCTCGATGAGATCGAGATCGCACGGCCAGTGATCGCCCGGAGCCCCCTTCTCAAGGATCAGGACCTCCTGCGAGTCTTGGTGGAAGCGACCATCGAACACCAGATCGAGGTCGCGCGACGTCCCCATATCTCGGGTCAGGTGGCCGATGCCATCATCGATCAGGCGGAGCCAGCGACCCTGACCGCTCTGGCCGGAAACCGCACCGCGGAGGTGTCTGAGACGGCTCTGGAGCGTTTGATCGACCACTCGCGACGCATTGCTGCCCTTCGTGCTCCCCTGACGCGGCACCCCCGGTTGAATGAAACCCTCGCGACCCAGCTTTACCAGTATGTCGGAGAAGCGCTGCGCGACGCGATCGGCGAACGGTTTCGCGTGGATCCTGGCCGGATTGCGTCGGCCATCGACGGCGTCACGGCAGGGGTCAAGTCCGAGAGAGCTGAGCCCAGGGGCATTGACGAAGCGGCCAGCGTTATCGAACGCGACGAGATGGAACGTCGCCTGGTGTCCAAGCTCCAGACTGGTGGACAACTCCGCGCCGGCTTCCTCATTCGGGCCATTCGCGAAAAGAGACTCGGCCTTTTCGAACACGGTATTGCCGCCCTGTCGGGCTTCAGCCTGACGCAGGTCCGGGCGGCCATCATGCGACCGTCGGCAGACGCCCTCTATTTCCTCTGCGCGTCGGTCGGCATTGATCGCGCGGTCTTCCCTGCCGTTCTGGACGAGATCCGCCAGTTGTCCGATGGCTGGCCGGGCGATGGTGACGTCGGGCTGCAAGGACGCACGAGCTTGCCGCCGTCGGCTGCTGCAAGAGAGTTCCGGGCCCTGATGGGTCATCTCGGCGAGTAGAAGCGCTGCTGGCCGTTTGACTTCGCGCGCGGCGTCCGCTCACCTCCCGCGGTGACATTTCAGCCGCATCCCCGCATTGCTGTCTGCGCCAGCGAGAGACCCGAGGCCGAACGGGCCCGGGAGCGGCTGACGCTTCTCTACGGCTCCGTTCCGGAAGATGAGGCCGATGTCATCGTCGCGCTTGGAGGCGACGGGTTCATGCTGGAGACGCTGCATGCCAACCTGTCGCGGGGCACGCCGGTCTATGGGATGAATCGCGGCTCCGTAGGCTTCCTTATGAACGACTATGAGGAAGACGGTCTGCTTGAACGCCTGGCGGCCGCGGGTAGGGCCGTGATTCATCCGCTGCAGATGGATGCCTGGACCGAGACCGGTGACGTCCAATCGGGTCTGGCGATCAATGAAGTGTCCCTGCTTCGTCAGACCCGACAGTCCGCCAAGCTGAAAATCAGCGTGGATGGCAAGGTGCGGCTGGAGGAACTCTCCTGCGATGGCTGCATGGTTGCGACACCGGCAGGGTCCACAGCTTACAATCTCTCGGCACACGGGCCGATCATCCCGCTGGACGCCCGCATGCTGGCCTTGACGCCGATCAGCGCGTTTCGACCCCGTCGCTGGCGCGGCGCGCTGCTTTCCCATCGTGCGACCGTCGAATTCGAGGTCCTGGAGGCTGATAAGCGACCCGTCAGCGCGGTGGCTGACAGCCTGGAGATTCGTCGCGTGGTCCGCGTTGCCGTCCGGGAACGGCGCGACATCGCCCTGACCATGCTGTTCGACGCCGGTCGATCGTTTGAAGAGCGGGTCCTGGCAGAGCAGTTCAGCGCTTGAGGCGAGTCACCGTTTCTTAGGGCGTCGGCTGCAATGTGGGGGGAACAACCCTCAGGAGCGCCGCGTGAACAACCCGGTCCAGGTCATTCGCCCGCCCAACGATCTCCGCGCCAAGGTCGGCGGCGGGTTCAGCGGAATCAATGCGGACGCCATCGCCAAGGCCGAAGAGGCGCTCAAGGCCATGTCGTCCCAGTTCGGCCAGTGGCTTCAGGACGAGATCGTCAAGCTGGACGCGGCCCAGGCGGCTGTTCGCAGCGCGGGCGTGTCAGCCGAAACGCTTGAAGGCGTCTATTTTCGCGCGCACGACCTCAAGGGACTTGGGACGACCTATCAATACCCGCTGGTGACCCGTCTCGCGGGTTCGCTGTGCAAGCTGTTGGATGATCCGGCGAACCGTCTGTCAGCGCCGCTCGTCCTGATCGATGCTCACATCGATGCCATTCGCGCTGTGGTGCGAGATGAAATCCAGACCGATGATCATCCCACGGGTCGTATTCTGGCTGAAACACTCGAGGCCAAGGTCACGGCGCACCGGGCGGGCTGATAAGCCACGTCCCGGACCTGGCAACGTCAGGCCGCGTTGGCGGCCACCATGCGCGAGGGCGCTGTTGCGGGCTCGTCCAGGCGCTCCAGGAGATAAGCCAGATCGTCGCGAGGCGCATTGGGGCGCTGTGTCAGAAAGCGCTCGAGCATGCGGGTCCGGAAGGCTTCACCCGACACATCGCCGCCCTCCGCCATGAGCTGACGCCAGGTATCGACGCCCGCCCGGAAGGCCTGAAACAGGCGCGGCGGCAATCCCGCGCGATCGTAAATGGCCTTGAGCCCCAGCGGCCCAGCATCGTGCACCATGAGCCATGCCCGATTGTGCGGGGTCGATGCCAGTTCGGCCACGCCATACTCGAAGAGAGCCATCTTACCGCGCGCCAGGGCGCGCAACAAAAGAGAGGCCGTCAGAGCCCTGCGGGCATTCAACTGCGCCACGAAAGTCGCCAGATCCGCCCCGGCCGGCGCCTGATCGATCAGGTCAACCGTCGCACGCTCCCTGGCATAGGTCGCCAGGCGGATCGCCGTCTCCGGTGCCACGGCATGTCGGCTGACCAGATGCTCGCGCACGGCTTCCGACGCCAGCGCGACAAGCCGCTCGGTGATGTCCAGTGGCAGAACCTGGCGATAGGCGAGCGCGGCGATCACCTCGGGCGATGAGCCAAAACGGTCGATCGCACGGCCCATGGCGCGTTCGGTGAGATCGGCATTGTCGTTTGCGGCCAGGGTTCGCACCGCAGGCTCGACGGCTTCGGCGGCGATCACGTCAGCGACGTCGCGAGGCACGCTGGGCCGAGCGGCCACGGCGATCTGCCGCGCGGCTGAACCGGCTCGCACGATCTCGATCAGATCGGCGTCTGAAAACACCGGTGACGCACCAATGATCGGGAGCGCGATGGAATCGACGTCCATCGCCAGCTTGCGCGCCACATCGCGCGGCAGCAGGTCCGAGCTTTTCAACGTTACCGCCAGGGCCCGGCGGACGAGCTCGGCCGCGTCATCGGCCAGCATGCGCAGGATTTTCTGCGCCGCCGCGCGGTCCTCCTCGGACATGTCGATCCGCTCCATGCTGCGGCACAGCTTGTGGGCGGCGGCGGCGCGATCATCGTTGTCGGTCGCCTTGATGAGGCGACGGATGTCAAACTCGGTCAGTCGTGCGCGGGCGGCAGTCATGGTCTCGGACTAATCCTTCGATCAGCCGGGATGGTGAGCGACCAGGCTTAACGGCCGGTTTACCAACCGGCGTCGGTCGAGGATTTCCGTTCCGGTCCAAAGGCACCGCCAAAGCCGACGCCGGCACCGGACTTGAACTGGCCGTCCCCGTCCTGACCCAGCAGGAGGGCAAGCAGGCTCTGATCCTGTTTCAGCCGATCCATCCGGGCGGCCAATGCCAACGCCTGATCGTCCAGCGGAGGAGCCGACGATGTGGCGGGGCCTACCACCGGCGACGGACCGCCCGCCGTGCTTTGCAGATTGGCATGGACCTCTGCGACCGTGGCGTGGCGGCCCTCGCGATAGAAGATCGACCGATTGGCGGCGGCGGCCTGGGGGAACATGGCGACCGCGCTGGCCCCGGGGCGGGTCGCCATGGCCTCCATGATCTGGGCCGCGCCCGCCGGTCCAAGGAAATGCGCGGCGTAGAGATCGCCGGCGCCCGGCTCCCGGCCCGTTCGGCCGCGCAGATAGGCCGCGTTCTGGGCCGTCAATTCACCCGCCATGAGCGATGCCGCGACCGGGTCGAACCGCAGGTCAAGCACCACGTTCCGCGCTGATCCCTCGACCCGCCAGCGACCGTCCGCGCCGCGATGGATCAGGTCCGCGTACTGGCCATAGCCATGCTTGGCCCCATGCTGTTTGACCGTCGCCAGCCAGGTCTGCTCGATGAACTGGAACAGACCGGAGGCCGAGGATGTCGGAGCCCTCGCATTCGGATTGAAGGCGCTCTCACGTCTGGCCGTCTTCATCAGGAAGTCGAAGTCGACGCCGGTCGACTGGGCCGCGCGACGAATCGCGGCCTCCACGCCTCCTGACGCTGGAATCGCCCTGACGGTCATGGGCGAGAGGCTGAAAGAACGTGGTTAAGCGGCCGTTAACGTCGGTTAACGGCGACGCTCGGCCCGAGGTCACGGTGTCGAGAGCAGCCGCGCACCGGTCGCAATTTCAGATGGTCAGACGCCGGCGCACCCGACCCTGGCCGCCCGCTATCCGTCAGAAACCGTCATTACTGCATGCCGCAATCCGGTCATCGCCTGCGCGCGTCGTGATCACGGGTGCTGGGGAGTGCCTGAACGGAGAGTGACGACCATGATGATCGAGACTGCCGGCGGCCCCCGCCTCATCAACCCCATCGCCTACGGCCAGCGCCGCCGACCCCTGCCCCGCAGCAGGGTCGCCGCCGTGGGTCTGGTCGTGCTGGCCCATGTCGGCCTTGCGACAGTGCTCTACCACCAGCGTTTCGAGCTGCAGGAAATGGCGGCTCCCGTCCCGGATCGGATCATCGACGGCGTGACGTTGATCCCGCCGCCCCCGCCTCGGCCACCCGAACCGGCCCGGACGCCACCTGCGGCCAATCCACGCCTCAACCCGACGCCAGCGCCTGCCACGCCGACCGAGACCCTCACTGCCGTCATCAACGAGACAGCGACAACGACCACAGGCCCCGTGATCAACCTGGAGCCCCTTGTCCCGCCGGAAACATCGACAGGCACCGCAACGGAGCCGGTGGTGGAAACGCCGCGTGGCCCGCCGGTCATCACCTCGCCTCGGTGGATCAGCCGACCGAGCGGTGAACAGCTGGCCCGCGCCTATCCGGACCGGGCGCTTGAGCGCGACGTCGAAGGCGTCGCGACCCTGAGCTGTACCGTCAACGCCAACGGCACGGTCTCGGCCTGTGCGATTGTGTCGGAAAACCCGTCAGGACATGGCTTCGGCCGCGCAGCCCAGCAGCTGAGCCGTTACTTCCGCATGAGCCCCCAGACGATCGACGGCCAGCCCGTTGACGGCGCGCGCGTGACCATCGGGATCCGCTTCACCCTTCCCGAGGACTGAACCGCAGGGGATCGAGGGCGGCGGCGTTCGGGCCGCACGGCCTGCCCTCGATCCCATCCGCGACGGTCCGGGCCACCAGCGGCGCCAGCAGCCAGCCATTTCGGCGCGGGGCCAGCGCAAGGTGAATCCATTCTCCGACCGGCCCCGCCAGAGGAAGGCCGTCCGGCGTTGCGCCTCGAACAGCAGCCCGCCACTCAACGGCGGCGTCGATCGATCGGCCGATCAGGGCCTCGGCCTGGGCGATCAGGCGAGCGGAGGCGGCCGGGTCGATCAACGCCGGACGTTGCCCTTCGACCATGGTAGCCCCGATCAGTGTCCCTGGCCCGGCCGGCACGACATATCCGCCAGGCCCCCGCAGCACCCGGTCGGTCAGGCTCTGGGCCACGACGCCGATCTGACCCGCAATCGGCCGGACCGCCCGGATCGCCTGTGCGACTGGCAGCGACAGGCCCCCAAGCGGCGCACCCACCCCCGTGGCGACGACCACTTGCGACGCGCAGATCGAGCTCGAATCGGTCAGGACGGTCCATCCGGGATCGACGCGCTTGATCGCCAGTGCCAGCGACCGGATCCAACGCTCCCCAAGTGAGTCGAGAAGTCGGGCCATGGCGTCTGGCGGATCGATTCTGACGTCCTCAGGGGCGGCGACCGCCCCTGCGCGATGCTCGAAACGAAAGCCCAGATCGCAGAGGCGCGCCGCCATCGCGTCGGGGTCCGGGCCTCGCCACTCTGCCGGTCCGTGATCCAGCGTCAGGCCATGCGATCCGGCAAAGGCCGGCCAGAGGCCTCTTGCGGCCCGAAACAGCTCAGCCCTCGCCGGGTCTGCGCCATCCAGGACGCTTTCGAAGGCCGGAGCGATCATCCCGGCGGCCACGGAGGACGCGTTGGGATCGCCAGGATCCACCACGCAGACGTGACGGCCCCGCGCGGTCAGCTCAACCGCAACGGTCAGGCCAAGGACGCCCGCGCCAATGACGACGATGTCGGTGGAGAGGTCGGCCACGCGCGCTGCATCGGCCCGCGTGGCCGCGAATGCAAGTCGGGAGGACCTATTCCGCCGCCATGACCGCCGGTTCGCCGCGCGCGGCGGCGAGGCGTTCGCCCAACGCCGCATGCTGGGCCCACAGGCTGGCAGGCGGTCGCCGAACTGCATGTAGAACTCCGGGATCATCGAGGCCTCTTCGGTCCAGACCTCAGCGTCGACGTCGAGCAGGGTCGATACCTGAGCTTCGGTCAGATCGAGCCCCGCAAGGTCCAGCGCCTCTGCCGTCGGCAGCCGACCAACCGGCGTGTCCAGCGCTTGCGCCTCGCCGTCGACGCGCTCGGCGATCCACTTCAGAACACGGGCATTCTCGCCAAACCCCGGCCATAGGAACTTGCCGTCCTGATCCTTGCGGAACCAGTTGACGAAGAAGATGCGCGGCAGCTTGGCGGCGTCGGCCTTGTCGCCCAGGGCCAGCCAGTGAGCGAAGTAGTCGCCCATGTTGTAGCCGCAGAACGGCAGCATCGCGAAAGGGTCGCGGCGCAGCTCGCCGACCTTGTTCTCGGCCGCCGCCGTGCCCTCGCTGGCGACGGTCGAGCCCATGAAGACCCCGTGCTCCCAGTCGAACGCCTCGGTCACCAGAGGCACGGCCGAGGCGCGACGGCCGCCGAACAGGATGGCGTCGATCGGCACGCCCTTCGGGTCTTCCCATTCCGGTGCGATGGTCGGGCACTGGCCGGCGGGCGCGGCGAAGCGCGCATTCGGATGGGCGGCGGGTTCGCCTGAGGCCGGATCATGCGGCTTGCCCTTCCAGTTGATCAGGCCGTCGGGCGCGGTCTTCGACAGTCCCTCCCACCAGACGTCACCATCATCGGTCAGGGCCGTGTTGGTGAAGACGGTGTTCCTCGCCAGCGTCGCGAGCGCATTCTGGTTGGTGTTGCGACTCGTCCCCGGTGCCACACCGAAGAAGCCGGCCTCGGGGTTCACTGCATAAAGACGGCCATCGTCGCCGAAGCGCATCCAGGCGATGTCGTCCCCGACGGTCTCGGCCTTCCAACCCGGCAGGCTTGGCTGCAGCATGGCAAGGTTGGTCTTGCCGCAGGCGCTGGGGAAGGCCGCGGCCATGTACTTCACCCGGCCCTTGGGGTCGGTGAGCTTGAGGATGAGCATATGCTCGGCCAGCCAACCCTCGTCGCGGGCCATGACCGAGGCTATGCGCAGCGCGTAGCACTTCTTGCCCAGCAGCGCGTTGCCGCCGTAGCCCGACCCGTAGGACCAGATCTCGCGCGTCTCGGGGAAGTGGACGATCCACTTCTCATCGTTGCAGGGCCAGGCGACATCTGCCTGCCCGTCGGCCAGAGGCGCGCCCAGGGTGTGGACGCAGGGCACGAAGACGCCGTCTTCGCCCAGCGCCTCCAGGGCCGCCGCCCCCATCCGGGTCATGATGCCCATGGACACGGCGACATAGCCGCTGTCGGTGATCTCTACTCCCAGCGCGCTGATCTTCGATCCGATCGGACCCATGGAGAAGGGCACGACGTACATGGTGCGCCCGGCCATGCAGCCGTCGAACAGCCCACCCAGACGTTCGCGCATCTCGACGGGATCGGCCCAGTTGTTGGTCGGGCCGGCGTCGGCCTCGTCCTCGGAGCAGATGAAGGTGCGGCTCTCGACCCGCGCCACGTCCTTGGGATCGGAGGCGGCGTAGTAGCTGCCCGGCCGCTTGACGGGATCCAGCGCCCGCAGAGTGCCCTTGCCGATGAGGTCGGCGACAATCGCGTTCTTCTCGGTCTCGGACCCGTCGCACCAGTGGACGCGGGCCGGCTTGGTCAGGGCCGCGATCTGTTCGACCCAGCCCACAAGGCCGGCATGACGGGTCGGTGCCGGGTGAAGACCCGGGATGGATTGGGATTGCACGCGCACGCTCCTGAACCGCTTCCGCCCGGCGATCTGCCGCCGCCGTGGCTTCCTCCTGAATGTTACAGGTCTTCACAGCCTGTTTCAGTCGCAATGACACCCGTCCTGCCGCCGCGTCAACCGGCGCAAGATTCCGCCCTTTCGGGGGGCTGGCCCGGCCGATGGTTGGCGGAAACCGGTCGCGCGAGCCGCGGCGCGGCTGTATCCGTGCGCTGTGAAGACACTCGATTCCGTCCAGAATGCCGCGCCGTCAGGGGCCCTCGCCTCGCCGGCCGTGGCACGAAACACCCAACCGATCCTTCAGGTCTTGCAGGCGCACCTGCCCGCAGACGGCCGAATTCTGGAAATCGCCTCGGGTTCGGGCGAACACGCGGTCGCCTTCGCCCGGGCGCTTCCGCGCACGACCTGGACGCCGAGCGATCCTTCGGAGCAGGCCCGCGCCTCCATGTCGGCCTGGGCCGCGGAAGCCAATCTGCCCAACCTGAGGGCCCCGCTCGCCCTTGATGCCGCCGATCCGGACGGCTGGCCCCCTCTGGATGTCCAGGTGATCGTCTGCATCAACATGATCCACATCAGCCCCTGGTCGGCAACCGAAGGCCTGATGACCGGCGCGGGACGCGTCCTGCCCGACCCCGGCGGCCTGCTGGTGCTCTATGGACCCTTTCGCGAGGCCGACGTGCCGCTTGCCCCCTCCAACGCCACCTTTGACGATAGCCTCAAGGCCCGTGACGCCGCCTGGGGCCTGCGCGACCGCGACGCCGTCGTCGCCGAGGCGCATCGGCACGGTCTGCACCTGACCCGCCGGGTCGAGATGCCCGCCAACAACCTCATGCTGCTGTTCCGCAAGGTCGGCTGAACCGGAGAGATCCCGCATGCTCAAGGCCCTCGCCTTCGCCCTCGCCCTCGTCGCCGCCCCCGCCGCCTTCGCCCAGACGGCTTCGACTGGACCGGCGGCCCCGGCCCCGGCCTACGGGACCCCCATCGCTCTCGAGACGGCGCAGTCTCTCATCACCGCCGCCCTGGATCACGCCCGGGCCAACGACTGGCGCGTCGCCGTCGCGATCGTGGAGCCCTCGGGAGAGCTGGTCGCCTTCGCCCGACTGGACGACACCCAATACGGCTCGATCCACGTCGCCCAGAGGAAGGCGACGACGGCCGCGCGCTATCGCATCCCGACCCTGACGATGGAGGAGCGCGTGCTGGCCGGCCGGATCGTCAGCCTCGCCAACGAAGACGTCCTTCCTATCGCGGGCGGAAGACCTATCGTCATCGGTGGCCGGATCGTCGGCGCGATCGGCGTTTCGGGCGTCACCTCCACCCAGGACGACGAGGTCGCCCTCGCCGCCCTGGGCACCTTGGACGACTGATCCCCTTGCCTCTCACCCGCGTCTTCGATGGGCCTGAGCCGGTCCGGGTCAACAAGTGGCTGGGGCAGTCCGGCGTCTGCTCGCGCCGCGAGGCCGACGCCCTGATCGCTGATGGACTGGTCTCCATTGACGGTGCGGTCGTCACCGACGCGGGCCGCAGAATCGAACCCGGTCAGACCCTGACGCTCGCAGACCGTGCCGAGGCCGTGCTCGCGGCGGGCGTGACCATCGTGATGCACAAGCCGGTCGGCTACGTCTCCGGCCAGCCCGAGCCCGGCAAGGTCCCGGCCGTTCGTCTGCTGACCGCCGCCAACCGCCTCGGCGAAGGCGACGTCCCGGCCGCTGATGCCT
The DNA here is from genome assembly GCA_019747095.1 of Caulobacteraceae bacterium. Lineage (GTDB taxonomy): Bacteria > Pseudomonadota > Alphaproteobacteria > Caulobacterales > Caulobacteraceae > Brevundimonas. Next base: position 24,341 of record JAIERG010000231.1, read on the forward strand.
CCCTGCCCCCGATTGGACGGCTGGACGAAGACTCGCGGGGCCTGCTGATGCTCTCGTCCGACGGTGTCGTCGCCAAGGCCGTGATCGGCCCGGAGTCCACGCTCGACAAGGAATACCTGGTCCGGGTCGCCGGCCCGGTCACCGAGACCGCCCTCACCCGACTGCGTCACGGCCTGATGCTGGACGGCCGCATCCTCAAGAAGGCTCGCGTCACCCGCGTCGAGCCCCAGCGCCTGCGCTTCATCCTGACCGAAGGCCGCAACCGCCAGATCCGGCGCATGTGCGAGATGGTCGGGCTGGAGGTCACGGACCTGCTGCGCATCCGCATCGGCCCGATCCGGCTGGACGGTGTACCGGAGGGCCGCTGGCGCCTGCTGACCACCGAGCAGCGGGCCGCGCTCCTCGGCGGCTAGAACCTCAACCCGCGTCGGCGGACTGGACGGCCAGCCGGTCGGCTTGACGCTCCAGCTCGTCGGCCTGGCGGATCAGGCTCGGCCCCAGCTGACGCAGCTCCTCGTCGGTGATGGTGTGGCCATTGCGGCGGTTCCGTTCGATCTGCTCGGCGCGATAGGCGGAGTCGGCCAGACGGCGACCTTCCTCACGCATGTTCTCCGCGCCGCGACGCATCTCATCGGCGCCCCGACGCATCTCGACCCGCGCATTGGCCATGGCAGTCCGAGCCTCGCGCATCGCGACCTCGGCATGAGCGCGGGCCTGTTCGCCGGCGAGGCGAGCATGCTCTCCAGCCTGGCGCGCGGCGTCGGCGGCAGCGCGAAGGGCTTGCGCCTGCTCTCGGCTCCATTCGCCGTCGGCGCGGGATTGCAAGGCCATCAGCCGGGCGTGGGCGGCCATCTCCCGGGCTTGGGCGGCGGCGGCGCGGGCCTCGGCGGCGCCCTCATCGGAGCCGCGATAGAGCCAGACACCTTCGCCGGGCTCGGGCGGAGCGGGCGGAG
>JAIERG010000166.1 GCA_019747095.1 Caulobacteraceae bacterium
TTGATGTCGTCCATCTGGTGATAGCCGGCGTCAACCGCACCATACCACCCATCCGGCTCAGCCGAAGCAGCACCAGCGGCGAGAACGCCGATCGCTGCGACGCTGGCGAGAAGTTTCAGCTTCATGTCAGTCCTCATGTCGATTTGAATGCCCAATCATCACGCATACACGTGACGCTCACCGGGCCGAACGGCAGAGTTGGGCCCTGGTTCCCGATTTCGCCATGGAATAGGGCGACTGTGGCGCCCTTTCAACACATATCGCCCCCTTGGCGAGGAAAACACGCCTGTTATCAGGACTGGCAACAGCGAAGGGAGATCCGACTGATGGCGATTCGTTTTGACAATAAGGTGGCGATCGTCACGGGAGCGGGCGGCGGCCTCGGTCGCAGCCACGCCCTCGCGCTGGCGGCGCGCGGCGCGAAGGTGGTCGTGAACGACCTCGGGGTCGCGCGCGATGGGTCGGGCGGCTCGCAGTCTCCCGCCGAGGCCGTCGTGGCGGAGATCGTCGCTGCCGGCGGAGAGGCGATCGCGAACGGGGCCTCGGTGACCGATGCCGAAGCGGTCCGCGCCATGGTGGCCGAGGCGACCGACCGCTGGGGCTCGGTCGACATCCTGGTGAACAACGCCGGGGTCCTGCGCGACAAGACCTTCGCCAAGATGGAGATCGAGGACTTCCGCTTCGTGGTGGATGTTCACCTGATGGGAGCCGTGAACTGCACCAAGGCGGTCTGGGACGGGATGCGAGAGCGGAACTACGGCCGGATCGTCATGACGACCTCGTCCTCCGGCCTGTACGGCAACTTCGGCCAGTCGAACTATGGCGCGGCCAAGATGGCCCTGGTCGGCTTCATGCAGACCCTGTCGATCGAGGGGGCCAAGAACGACATCCGGGTCAACTGTCTGGCGCCCACGGCCCACACGCGCATGACCGAAGATCTGGGCGCGGCCCTGCCGCTTGAAGCGCTAGGGCCCGAGCTGGTCACCCCGGGCCTTCTCTACCTCGTCAGCCAGGACGCGCCGACGCGCTGCATCTTGGGGGCCGGGGCCGGCGGGTTCGAGCGGGCCTATGTGACGCTGACGCAGGGCATCCGGGTCGTGGGTGACGATGCGCCCGAGCAGATCGCCGCCCGCTTCGGGGAGATCAGCGACCGTAGCGGCGAGATCGTGCCGGAAATGGGCGCGGCTCAAGGCATGATCGAGCTGACCAAGGCAAAGGCGGCTCACGGAGGCTGACGCGCGGCGATCGAAGAGGGTCTCGGGGCAAGGCGAGGGAAGTCTCGCTTGCCTTGACGCCACGGCAAGTGCCTAGGTTCGGTCCAAGCCAATCGACAATGGCGCGCAGTCGTCAGCCAGGGAGAGAAGAATGCGGGAAGCGGTCATCGTTTCGACGGCCCGGACACCGATCGGACGGGCCTATCGCGGGGCCTTCAACGACACTGCGCCCCAGCAGTTGGGCGCGCATGCGGTCCGACATGCGGTCCAGCGTGCCGGCGTGGACCCAGCCGAGATCGAGGACGTTGTCATGGGTGCCGCGCTCCAGCAGGGCGGTACAGGAACAAACGTCGCCCGCCAGATCGCGCTGGCGGCTGGCCTGCCCGCCACGGTTCCGGGCATGACCCTCGACCGCCAGTGCGCGTCCGGCCTGATGGGCATCGCCACGGCGGCCAAGCAGGTGATCTTCGACCAGCAGAAGATGGCCATCGGCGGCGGGCTGGAGTCGATCTCGCTGGTCCAGAACCAGCACATGAACCTGTATCGGATGAAGGACGAGGCGCTGCTGAAGCTGTCGCCCCACATCTATATGTCGATGCTGGAGACCGCCGAGGTGGTTGCGCGCCGCTACGGCATCAGCCGCGACCGGCAGGACGAATACGCGCTCCAGTCCCAGCAGCGCACGGCGGCTGCACAGGCGGAAGGCCGCCTCGACGCCGAGATCGTGCCGATGACCACGACCATGCTGGTCGCGGACAAGGCGACGGGCCAAACGTCCTTGAAGGAAGTCACGCTTTCGAAGGACGAGGGCAACCGCCCGGACACCACGCTGGAAGGCCTGCAGTCGCTCAAGCCCGTCTTCGGCGGCGGCGAGGAGATCCTGCAGGGCGAGTTCATCACGGCGGGCAATGCGTCCCAGCTGTCGGACGGCGCCTCGGCCTCGGTCATCATGGAGGCGGGCGAGGCGGTGAAGCGGGGGCTGCAGCCGCTCGGTGCCTATCGCGGCATGGCGGTGGCAGGCTGCGAGCCCGACGAGATGGGCATCGGCCCGGTCTATGCGGTGCCCAAGCTGCTGAAGCGCCACGGCCTGACCGTCGACGACATCGGCATCTGGGAGCTGAACGAAGCCTTCGCGGTGCAGGTTCTGTACTGTGCCGACACCCTGGGCATTCCGATGGACCGGCTGAACGTGTCGGGCGGGGCCATCTCGATCGGCCACCCCTACGGCATGTCGGGTGCGCGCATGACTGGCCACGTGCTGATCGAGGGCAAGCGGCGCGGAGCCAGGTACGGCGTCGTCACCATGTGCGTCGGCGGCGGCATGGGGGCCGCTGGACTGTTCGAGATCTACTGACCCTCAGTCGTGGGCGTCGCCGTAGCGGGCGATCATCTCGGCCCGCCATCTGGCCCTCAGCTGGGCCGGGCGGGCCGGATAGCGGTCTTCCAGCACGGTCGCGTCCAGCACGCGGTCGGTGCGGAACATGCGGAAGTCGTCCCGCATCTCGCACCAGGCGAGAACGATGCGGGTGGTGTCGCGGTAGGCGATCTGGAAGGGCCAGACGGTGCGGCGGCTCTCGGCCTCCTTCTCGTCCCTGTAGTGGAGTTCGACCTTGCGGGCGCTGTGAATGGCGCGGCGCACGGCGGCCATGTCGATGGCTTCGGGCAACACATTCCAGCCAGGTGGCGTCGAAACAGCAGGTTCCAGCACCATGGGACGCAGACGCTCCGGCACGGTGGCGGCGATCTTGGCGATCAGGTCGCGGGCCGCGCGGGCCAGCGCCGGATCGCCCCGGCCCGCCACCCATTGGGCCCCCAGCACCGCCGCCTCGACCTCGTCGGACGTCAGCATGAGCGGCGGCATGTCGAAGCCGGTATCGAGCACATAACCGACGCCCGCCTCGCCCCGGATCGGCACGCGCTGGCCCGTCAGGGCGGCGATGTCGCGGTAGACGCTGCGTTTGGAGGTCTCCAGCTCGGCCGCCATCGCCTCGGCCGTCACCGGGTGGCTGCTGCGTCGAAGCAGCTGGACGATCTGGAAGAGGCGGTCGGCTTTGCGCATGTTTGTGGCGCTACCGCTCGGGACGCGGTCCCTCGCTGCTTGAGCGCATTTCCCTTCCCTCAGACGGGTCGTTCATGACCTAAGGCGACCTTAGCGGTCGGCTGCTGACAGCATGCTGGCAGCAGGTTGGCGGTAGTCAATCCGTCGAAGCCGGGGCGCGCCGCGCTGGATGGCTTTCGAGGGAGAGACCACCATGCTGACGCTGTTTCATGCGCCCCAAACCCGCTCGTCGCGCATCCTCTGGCTGATCGAGGAGCTCGGGGCCGACGTCGAGGTCGCCTATTGCGAGATCGCCTGGCGGAACGGTCAGAAGGTCGGCGAAGCCGATCCGAAGAATCCCCATCCGGACGGCAAGGTTCCGGCCCTGATCCATGACGGTGCCCTGATCACGGAATCGGCAGCGTTGGCGCTGTATCTGACCGACCTGCATCCCGAGGCGGGTCTTGGCGCGCCGGTGGGTTCGCCGGAGCGTGGCGCTCTGTTGACCTGGCTGACCTGGGCGGCGGGGGAGCTGGAGCCGGCCCTGTTCGCCCGGATGAGCGGCGCGAGCGATCCCTACTCGGTCGCCCGCTACGAGGCGGCGATGGATCGGCTGATGGAGGCCCTGTGGAGCGGGCCGTTTCTGATGGGCGAGCGGTTCACGGTCGCGGACGTGATGATTGGCTCGACGCTGGCCTGGGTGCGTCCGATGTTGCCGGACAGCCCGTTGTTCGATCGCTATCTGGAGCGGCTGGCGGCGCGGCCCGCCAATGCGCGGGCGATGGCCCGGGACGGCGCGGTCGCCATGGAGCAGGCCGCCTGATCAGGCGGCGTCAGGGAGCTCGCCGTTCTCGCCGACGATCTCCACCGACTTCAGCGTACCGACATAGGCGTCGCGCCACAGGCCGACATCCGTGTCCTGAACCACCTTCATCAAGGCCCGCCATTTCCGGATGCGCTCCTCCAGCGGCATGGTCAGGGCGCGGTTGATGGCGTCGGCGACCTCCTCGCGGCTGAATGGATTGACAAGCAGGGCCTCGCCCATCTGTTCTGCCGCGCCGGCGAAGCGGGACAGGATCAGGACGCCGGGATCCTCGGGGTTCTGGGCGCAGACATATTCCTTGGCGACCAAATTCATGCCGTCGCGCAGCGGCGTGACCAAACAGACGCGGGCCGCACGGTAGATTCCCGCCAGCTGGTCCCGGCGATAACTGCGGTTCAGATAGCGGATCGGTTGCCAGTCCATGTCGGCATATTCGCCGTTGATGCGGCCTGCCAGCGAGTCGAGGCGCGCGCGGATGTCCTGATAGGTGTCGACCTCATCGCGGCTGATCGGCGTGACCTGCACCAGAAAGACGTCGCCGCGCAGGTCCGGATGGTCGCGCAGGAACTGTTCGTAGCCGAGCATCCGCTCTTCCAGCCCCTTGGAATAGTCGAGCCGGTCGACGCCGACGATCATGGAGCGGAAGGCCGCCGAGGCCGCCATGCGGTCGTAGGTGCGAACGCCCTCGCGAGAATCACGAGCCTGCATGAAGCCCTCGACATCGATGCCGATGGGGAAGGTGCCGATGCGGACGCGACGTCCGAAAGCCTCCAGGCCCCCGTAGCCGGCGAGCTCGCCCCGCGCTTCTGAGATGACGTAGTCGCGAAACAGGTCCAGCCATTCCTGCGTCTGGAAACCGATCAGGTCGTAGGCGAACAGGCTTTCGACCAGCCGACGATGGTGCGGCAGGGTCACCATCAGCTGCCGCGCCGGCCAGGGCGTGTGCAGGAAGAAGCCGATCCGGTTCTGGACGCCCAGCCGACGCAGGTCCCGGGCCAGCGGGATGAGGTGGTAGTCGTGAACCCAGATGATGTCGCCTGGCTGGATCAGGGGGGCCAGGGTCTCGGCGAAGCGGCGGTTCACCCGCTCATAGCCCTCGCCGTAGGAGCGTTCATAGGCCGTCAGATCGACCCGGTGGTGGAACAGCGGCCAAAGCGTCTTGTTGGCGTAGCCGTTGTAGTATTCCTCGACGTCCTGGGCCTCCAGATCGACCAAGTTGACCGTGACGCCAGCCCGATCCTCGACCTTCAGTTCGCCGGTGAAGGTCTCGACCGTCTCGCCGGACCAGCCGAACCACAGGCCGTCGTATTTCCGAAGCGCGGCCGAGAGCGCCATGGCGAGGCCTCCGGCGGAACCGGCGGCGGGGTCAACGGGGGCGGAAACGCGGTTGGAGACGACGATCAGGCGGGTCATGACGCGGCGCAAACGGTCAAGCTGCCGTTCGGCTCCATCGCAAATGCGTGATTGGGACGAGATCCGTCACCTCACGTCCGTCCAGGAGCGGCTCAGCAGGACCGCGCAGTTGATGATGCCGACCAGGGAATAGGTCTGGGGGTAGTTGCCCCACAGCTCGTCGGTCTCGATGGCGATGTCCTCGCTGAGCAAGCCGGCGTGGGTCCGACGGCTGAGCATCTGCTCGAAGATCTCGCGCGCCTCGGCGTCGCGGCCGTTCTGGTGCAGCGCCTCAATGAACCAGAAGGTACAGAAGTTGAAGGCGGTTTCGGGCTCGCCGAAGTCGTCGGGCTCGACGTAGCGGAAGAGGTAGGGCCCCTTCTTCAGGTCGCGCTCGATGGCGTCGAAGGTGGCCACCTGACGCGGGTCGTGCGGTTCGAGGAAGCCGAGATCGACCAACTGGAGCAGGGAGGCGTCCAGCTCCTGACCGCCGAAGCTGGCGCCGAAGCGGCCTTCGTCCGGCAGGAAGGCCTCGGCCTCGATCCGTTGCCGGATGATCTGGGCGCGTTCGGTCCAGTGCGTGGCGCGTTCCTTGAGGCCCAAGTGCTCTGCCGCCTTGGCCAGACGGTCGCAGGCCGCCCAGCACATGACCGAGGAGTAGGTATGGACCCGGGCAATGGTGCGGAACTCCCACAGGCCCGCGTCGACCTGGTCGTGCATGGCAAAAGCGCGTTCACCGACCTTTTCCAGCGCATGGAAGTCGTCGAGCGAGCCAGGCCGCAGCAGGCGCTGGTCATAGAAGCTCTGCACCAACGGCAGGACGACCTGTCCGTAGACGTCGTGCTGCAGGTGCTCGCGCGCCTGGTTGCCGACGCGGACCGGCTTCATGCCGCGATAGCCCGCGACGGTGTCGATAATGCGCTCGTCAATGTCCTCCTCCAGCCCCACGCCATAGACCGGCTGGACGTGGCCGCCGGCCGAGGCGTCGACCAGGTTTCGCAGATAGACGAGGTAGTTCTCGAGGATGTCCACCGCGCCCAGACGATTGAGCGCGCGCACTGTGTAGTAGGCGTCGCGGATCCAGCAGTAGCGGTAGTCCCAGTTGCGGCCGCTCTCGGGGAACTCGGGCACCGAGGTGGTCATGGCCGCCACGATGGCCCCGGTCTCTTCGTAGACGCAGAGCTTGAGCGTGATCGCCGCCCGGATCACCGCCTCCTGATAGTCCAGCGGGATGTAGAGGGTGCGCACCCAGTCGCGCCAATAGGCGGTGGTTCGGTCCAAAGTCGCCGAAACGCCCGCGCCGACCTCCTGATCGTAGCCCTCGTCCGGTCCGAGGAAGAAGGTCAGGGGGCGCTCCAGCCGGAACAGCCGCTCTTCCAGCACATGCGACACCGGACAGTCGGTGGTGAGCCTGAGCGTGATGTCCGTGCACAGATAGCGGATGTGGTTGGAACCCGAAGTGCACTCGGCCTGCCGCGCGCCCCAGTCGGCCGCGGGACGCAGCCGCATGCGGATGCGAGGGCTGCCCGACAGGGGCCGAACGATGCGGGCGAAGGCCAGAGGCCGATAGGTGCGGGAATGCTTCTTGTGGCGCGGCGCGAAATCGATGATCTCGACCGACGCTCCGTCTTCTGCCGTCAGGACGGTGCGCAGGACTGGCGTGTTGTGCCGGTAGGCCTGCTCGGCTGAGACCTCGCCCTCCAGCTCCAGCGACCAGAAGCCGTGCTCGGGTGCATCGCCGTCCATCAGGGCCGAGAAGACCGGATCGCCATCCACGCGCGGCGCGCAGGCCCAGACGTAGCGGCCCTGGCGGTCGACCAGGGCCGAGATGGCGCAGTTGCCGATCGGGGCGAGATCGAGATCGCGACGAGACGGGGTCATGCGCGCGCGCCCGCGATCGCTTCCAGCCAGGTCAGGACGGCCTCGACGTCGTCCAGCCGATACCGGGCCGCCGTCTCGCGGTCCGCTCCGACCAGCACGCCATAGCCGTCCAGCGCGCTCGCGGCGCGAAAGCCCGCCTCGTCGGTCAGGTCGTCGCCGACCATGATCGGCATCGCCCCGCTGAACGGAGGCTCGGCCATGAAGGCGCGGAGGGCATGGCCCTTGTGGGCGCCGGGCGTCTTGAGCTCGAGCACCATGTGGCCGGGCTGAAGCTCCAGCCCGGTGTCGTCGGAGAGGCGTTGAGCCAAAGCGCGGGCGGCGCTCTCGGCTTCCGGTGACTGGCGATAGTGAAGACCCGCCGACACCGCCTTATCCTCGACGATCACGCCGGGGCGGTTCGCCGCAAAGGCCTCGAAGGCGGCGACGGCGTCCGCGACGTGGCGGCTGGCCTCGGCGCCGTCGAGGCTGCCGTCGCGGCGACGGCGCTCCAAACCGTGCACGCCCGAAGCCGAATGCGCGGCCCCGCCTGCGATACGATCGATCTCCTCCAGCGTGCGGCCGCTGACGATGGCCACCCGACCGTTCAGCACACGATCCAGCGCCCGCAGCACGCCCGTCCGCCGCGGATCGGCCAGCACCGCGTCCGGCGTCGGCGCCAGCGGGGCCAACGTGCCGTCCAGATCCAGGAACAGGGCGATGTCGCCAGTCGCGGGGATCGGCGGCGCGGTCAGGGGGCGGGTCAGGGTCCCGGCGGATGGCGGCATGGTCTCTCGATGCGGTTTCTTTGCGTTCGCCGGCGACCTAACGCCCAACTGCGGCAAAGGTTGAGCCCGGTGGATGAACTCCGGTTACAGCCGCCGAGCGCGGCCATGGATTGTCGAGCCGTGCGGCTTGGGTCTAAACCGCCCGCCTGACCCGCGGAGACCGAAGGCTCATGCCGCTCGACGCCAAGACGTCCGCCGCCGAAACGGCCGGCCCCATGATCGATCATGCCCGCTCGGTCATTCGCCTGAACATTGAGGCGCTGGAAGCGCTGGAGCGGACGGTGAATGGCAATCTGGTGCGCGCGGTCGAAATCATCCTCTCGCGTCCAGGCTACGTCGTCGTAACAGGGATGGGGAAGTCCGGTCACATTGGCGGCAAGATCGCAGCCACCCTGGCATCGACCGGCACCAACGCCTTCTTCGTCCATCCCGCGGAAATGAGCCACGGCGATCTGGGAATGCTTCGCCACGACACGACGCTGCTGGCCCTGTCCAACTCCGGGGAAAGCCGCGAACTGCGCGACCCCCTGATCTTCTGCCAAAGGAACGACATCCCGGTCATCGGCATGACCCAGCGCGCGTCTTCTTTCCTGGCGCGGATGTCGGCCGTCCCCCTCGTCATGCCCAGCGTGGCCGAGGCGTGCCCCAATGGACTGGCCCCCACGACTTCAACCTTGATGGCGCTCGCCCTGGGGGATGCGCTGGCGATGGTCCTGATGGAACGACGCGGCTTCTCGGCTACGGACTTCGGCCTGCATCATCCCGGCGGCTCTCTGGGGATGAGCCTGCAGAGCGTGCGCGAATGGATGGGCGACAACCATGCTCCGCCGCCGACAGTGGCGCTGAACGCCGCTTTCGCCGAGATCGTGGCTGCCATCACCGCGGGCCGAAAGGGATCGGTCGCTGTGCTGGAGGCTGACGGCGCGCTGGCGGGAATGATCACTGACGGCGATGTGCGCCGCGCCTTCTCCAGCGATGTCTCGGGCATCACGGCGGCGGACATCATGAGCCGCCAGCCCATCACGGTCGGACCCGATCAGCGCATGAGCGATGTCGTGGACCTTCTGACCGCCAACAAGATTTCCAACCTTTTTGTGGTCGAGAACCAGCGCCCGGTCGCCATCGTGCATATCGCTGAACTGATGCAGGCCGGCTACGTCTCCTGATCCTCAGGTTGCTCGCGGTTGACCCTTGTCGGGCGAGGGTCTACGCCGCCAGCCTGTCCGGAAGTCAGTGCGCCCCGGACGGGCGGAACAACCACGTCGAAGGCTGCAATTGGATAGGTCGGCGAATGTCGGGGAAGGGTCGCGCGCCACGGAGTCCCCGACGGTCCCTGCGGCCCGGTCAGCAGGCTTGAGCACGACAATACCCGTGGTCGGGCGTGGCCCGACGCTGTGCATCGATGGCTACAACATCGCCATGACCAAGGGCACGGGCATCGCCACATATGGGCGAAATCTGCTCTCGACCGCCCGAGGGATGGGTTACGACACTCAGGTCATCTACGGCCCACCCAGGAAGAGGTCCAAGCGCCCCCTGTTGAACGAAACGGCCCTGGTTGAGGCCGAACGGCCGCGAAAAAACCGGCGCATCGCCCGCTATCTGCAGACCCTGACCAGCCGAAACGGCGTGAAGGCCTGGTCCGTAACTCCGAGCGGCGAGGTCTTCTGGCCGACCCGGGCTGGCGGCAAGCCGGACGCGTCATCCTTTTGGGCGGCGCATGACCTGTTCTTTCGCGCCAATCGCTCGTTCTCGGCCTATCGGAAAGAAACGCCTGTCGATTTCGAGGCGGATGGCGGGCGGCGTCCGGACATCATGCACTGGACGGCGACGCTGCCGCTGCATGCGCGGGGCGTTCCCAACATCTATACAATCCACGACCTGATCCCGCTCAGGCTTCCGCACACGACGCTGGACGACAAGCCGGCCTACTTTGCGCTCTGCAAGGCCATCGCACGCCGGGCCGATCACATCGCCGTGGTATCGGAGGCGACTCGCCAGGACGTGATCCGCATCCTCGGGGTGCCTGAGGACAAGGTCACCAACACCTACCAGGCCGTCCATCTTCCCTCGAGCCTGACATCGCGGCCGGACACCGAGGTGGCGACCGAGCTGGAAGGCATCTTCGATCTGGGCTGGAAGGACTATTTCCTGCATTTCGGCGCGATCGAGCCGAAGAAGAACCTGGGTCGCATCGTCGAGGCCTATCTGGCGTCAGGGTGTCAGTCGCCGCTGGTGGTTGTCGGCGGTCGGGCCTGGCTGGATGAGCCCGAGACGGCCCTGATGAACCAGGTTCTGGCAGACGCGGGTCCAAGCGCCGAACGAATCCGGCTTTACGAGTACTTGCCGTTTTCGATGCTGATCAGCCTGATACGCGGGGCGCGAGCCACGCTGTTCCCGTCCCTGTACGAGGGTTTTGGCCTGCCGGTGCTTGAGTCCATGGCTCTGGGGACCGCGGTGCTCACCTCGACAGGGGGATCCCTGCCAGAAGTCGCTGGCGACGCCGCCATTACCGTCGACCCCTATGACGTCCCTGCCATGAGCCGGGGCTTGAGGGCACTGGAGCAAGATGAAGCGCTGCGGCTGGATCTGGAAGCACGCGGCCGTGTCCAGGCGGCGAAGTTCTCGGTCGAGGCCTACAAGACCAGGCTCGCCGATCTCTACAGCAAGGTCGGCGCGTGACCCGGTCCGTCCTGTTCGACGCCAGCCGTCTGTTGAGCAGGGCTGAACGCACGGCTCCGACGGGTGTCGATCGGGTCTGCCTCGCCTACGCGGAATGGCTGCTGTCACTTCCTGATGTCACGGTCACGCCTGTCAGGGGGCGCCAGGAGCAGCTCGTGGCCGTCGACGAACCCTGGTTCCGCAAGTGCGTGAAGACGATGCGGTCGCGCTGGACCGGTGACTTCTTCGAACGATCGCTGACGCCCGACGAGATGCGGTTGATGACGGCGTTGGCCAGTGGTCACAAGGCCGAGGAATCGGTCATCGGCGAACCGCCCTCTGACCCATCCCGGACACCGGGCCGGCGGACGCGCGTGCTGAAGCAGTTGTTCCGGTCACAGTGGATCCAGAATCTGCCCGCCAGCAGCCTCTACTTCAATGTGGGACACACCGGTCTCAGCGATCCGTCGATCTTGCGGGAACTGGAAGCCCGCGGGATCGAGCGGATCATCCTGCTTCACGACCTCATCCCGATCACGCACCCGGAATTCTGCCGGCCAGGCGATGACGAAAAGCACCGGGCACGGGTTCTGACGACGCTGCGCCACGCCTCGCGCATCCTGGTGAACTCCCACTACACCGCCTCGGAGTTGGCAGCCTTTGCCGCGCGCGAGGGGATTACGCCTCCACCGATCGACGCGGTTCACCTGGGGCTCGAGCCGACATTCCTCGCGCCGCCGGCTGCCCCGACGCCCAGACCCTATTTCGTCCACATCGGAACCATCGAGGCACGCAAGAACCTGGCCTTCCTGCTGACCATCTGGCGTCGCCTGCAGGAACGGATGGGGGACGCGGCTCCGCAGCTGGTCCTCGTGGGGCGTTATGGTTGGGAGAACGAGGCGGTTCTGGATCACCTGGAACGGTCCCCTGCTCTTCGGGGACTGGTCCATCAGGCTTCGGACCTCCCGGATTCGGCGCTGGCGACCCTCATGGCGAGCGCGCGCGCGCTGGTCGCGCCCTCGTCGGTCGAAGGATTCGACTTGCCGGCCGTGGAGGCTTCGGCGCTCGGCGTGCCCCTGATTGCCTCGGACATTCCGGTCCATCGCGAGCTCGTGCCCAACGCCCAGTTGATTGATCCCCTGGACGGCCTTGGCTGGCTCAAGGCTCTGGAGAAAGCCACGCGCCATCCACCCAAGGCCCCGGCCTATGTCGCCCCGACGTGGGATCGACACTTCGCGCGGGTGGCCGAATGCGTCGGCCTGACGGCACCAAAGGCCAAGGCCGCGTGATCGGACTGGCGGCCGTCCGCAAAGGCCGGTAATCACGTCTTGGATTTAGAAGCCCGGACGCCATGACCCGTAAACTGCTTGCTCTCGCGCTCGCGGCCATTCTTTCGGGCTGCTCGACTCTGCCTCGCGACGGACCGTCAGGGCAGGCGATCGAGCGGGGTGCAGAAGTCGACATCGATGGTGCCGATTACGCCATCGTCGATCTGGACTATGCCGCGGCCGAACGGATCCGGGCCGTGGCCGCGCCCTATCTCGGCTCTCTCGCCGCCGCAGCCAGCAGTGAGCGCGTCGATGTGATCGGCGAGGGTGACCTCCTGTCCATCGCCATCTTCGAGCCGTCCGGCACGCTGTTCGGGGGAGGCTCGACGGGGGCGGGCGTCCGGTCAGGCAACCAGGCCTTGCCGAGTGTCGCCGTGGATCGCGGCGGGACGGTCACCGTCCCGTTTGCCGGTGCCGTGCGAGTCGGCGGGCTGACCACGACGGAAGCCGGTGCCGCGATCCGTCGCGCCCTGTCCGGCCGGGTTGGAAACCCGCAGGTGACGGTGACGGTCGAGGAAAACCTGTCCAACACCGTCACTGTGCTTGGCGAGGTCAAGGACCCCGGGCGCGCGCCGCTGTCGGTCAACGCCGACACCATCCTGGACGTCATCGCTGAAGCCGGGGGCGCGTCTCGTCCGGTGGACGATATCGAGGTCCAGATCCGCCGCGACGGTCAGACCTACACCGCCCCGCTGAGCGCTGTGACGACCAACTTCGGTGAGAACATCCGCCTGCAGCGCGGCGACCAGATCAACCTCGTCTACGTCCCACGCCGCTTCAAGACCTTCGGCGCGCTTGGAACCGTGGCCGAGACCGACATGCCGGCGGGTGACTTGACCCTGGCCAGCGCGCTGGCCCGCGCGGGAGGCCTGAACGACAACTTCGCCAACGCCCGCTCCGTGCTCGTGTTCCGTTTCGAACGGCCCGAAGTAGCCGAGGCGCTCGGGGTCACCCAGCCGCCGACGATCCGGGGCGTTCCGGTCGTCTACAGACTGAACCTGGAGGAAGCGTCGGGCTTCTTCACGGCTGGCTCGTTCGAGGTTCGCCCGGACGATACGATCTATGCGCCCCGCGCCACGGCGGCGGAACTGCGCAAGTTCTTCGAGTTCGTTCAGCAGATTTCCCGTGTCGTCTACGACATCTCGGTGACCAACACCCTCAACAATAACTGAGGTCTCTCCGGTGTCATGGCGAAAGCTTCTGACCAGCCGCAGGGGCGCTGCAGAGGCGGGCACCTCGGTGGCTCGTGCCGCCGATGTCTGGGAGAAGGCCGGCCGTCGGGCCGCAGCCAGCCTGCCGACCATAGCAGAGGTCGAGGCCAGCGCGATCCGTGTCTATGCTGAGCATGGCCTGCCGACACGGCCCGGCCACTATCGGCGCGGGCCGTTCTCCGAGACCTGGGACTTTCTGGGCGAGGACGTCGACATTGCCCGTCGATGGGACATGGTGCTGGAACGGCCCACCGAGAGTGGATGGAAGTTCGCCACGCTCGAGGACCTGGGTCGTCATGAGGGTGCCTCAGCCGAGCTGAAGGCCGCCTCGGCTTTGCTTGCTGCATGCCGGTATCTCAAGGATCGCATGACCGGCCGGGCCATCGGCGATCCGGGAGATGACATCGAGCGCGCCATCCGGCTGGGCGTCGACTGGCAACGGCTCAAGGATGCCGAGGCGTGGAAAGAGACGTCTCGTCTGAAACTGACAACGTCCGGGGAGGACACGCCCTCGCCGAAGCTTCCGGCAGCGAAGTCGAAGCCGACACGCAAGCCGCGAGGCCCGAGAAAGAGCTCCAAGGCTACCAGCTGATCTGCGTGCCGATCTGAAGGCGTGAAAAAGCCCGCTGCGGGGGATACATCGCAGCGGGCTTTCTCGCTCTCTCAGGAGCGGACGTTTCCTCCCCGAAACGCCTTCGTCCAGCGGCTGCGCCTCACAGCGCCGCGCCGTTCGAGTGGTCTCAGATCACTCCCATGACGGATTCAAGTCAACCAAAGGCCGTGTGTAATCCGACGCTTTCATGACTAAACATCGATCACTCATCCGCGAAGCGATCAGCTTATCGACGAACCTTCGATAATCGTTCGAATGGTCGGCACAAGGGCAGCACGGCCCACGGTCTGCTGGCCCGGTCTGGCTGCCTTCCACGCCTCGTTGTCGGTCAGACCCGCCGCCAGGGCACGCCCGGCGTCGAGGTCCTTGATGGTCACCTGACCCGCCGCGATCTCGTTTCCGCCGAGCATGACGGCGGCGGGCGCACCGCGCCGATCAGCGTACTTCATCTGCGCCTTCATGCCTGCGCGGCCCAAGTAGAGTTCTGCGGCGACTCCCGCGCGACGCAGTTCGGCAACCGCGTCGAGGTAGTGCTGCATGTCGGCCTCGTCGAAGACGATGACCACCACGGGTCCGCGCGCGGCCGTCTCGTTCCGGCCCGCCGCTCGCAGGGCCGAGGCCAGGCGCGACACGCCGAAGGAGAAACCGGTCGCGGGCGTCGCTTCCCCGGTGAAGCGCGCCACCAGATCGTCGTAACGCCCACCGCCTCCAATGGACCCGAAACGAACGGCGCGCCCCTTCTCATCGGTGGTCTCCAGAAGCAGTTCGGCCTCGAAGACAGCGCCCGTGTAGTATTCCAGTCCCCGGACAATCGTGGGGTCGAAGCGGACAGCCGACTGGTCCACGCCCATGGCGGTCAACGCCCGGTCGATACCGGCCAGTTCATTCAGCGCAGCCTCACCGGCCGCGCCGAGACCCCCGACACGTGCGATGGTCTCAAGGGTGTCGCCGCGCGTCCCTTCCCCGGCCGACATCAGGAAGGCCCGGATGGTCTCGGCCACCGCCCCTGGGAGGCCAGCCCCCTTGGTATAGTCACCGCTCTCGTCCAGCCGACCCTCCCCCAGCAGGGCGGCAACGCCCTCCCAGCCCAGCCGGTCGAATTTGTCGATGGCACGCAAGGCCGTCAGGCGCTGCACGGGATCTGTCACGCCGCCGGCGTCGAAGAGGCCGTCGAAGAGCTTGCGGTTCGAGACCCGCACCACGGCCTGACCCTCGGCGAGACCCGCCGCCTTCAGCCCTTCGCAGGCCATGGCGATGATCTCGGCGTCGGCCTCGGGCCGATCTGAGCCGACCGTGTCGGCGTCGCACTGCACGAACTCACGGAAGCGGCCGGGACCGGGCTTCTCGTTTCGCCAGACCGGGCCGAAGGCGAAGCGGCGGTAGGGCTTGGGCAGGGTCTCCCAGTTCTGGGCCGCGAACCGGGCCAGAGGCGCTGTCAGGTCGTAGCGCAGGGCCATCCATTGATCGTCGTCGTCCTGAAGCGCGAACACACCCTCATTGGGTCGATCCGCATCGGGCAGGAACTTGCCCAGGGCGTCGGCATACTCGAACGCACCGGTCTCCAGCGGCTCGAAGCCCCACCGCTCATAGACCTCTGTGACCCGGGCCACGATGCGACGCTCTGCGGCGACGTCTGGCCCCCTGCGATCGGCGAAGCCCCGCGGGCTTCGGGCTTCGGGGCGGGCGGGCAGCGCAGCGTCGGTCATGGCGCGCTGTTTAGAGGGAGTAGGGCCTGGTGAGTAGGGCCTAGTAGGCAGGAGGCTCTCACCCTATCGACGGTGCGACCCCAAGCCCCAAGCCCTATTTCCTAAGCGGCACCATCCGTCCGTAGGTCAGCGAGCGCCATACCCATTCCAGCGGGCCGTTGGAAAATACCGACAACCACAGCGGCGACCAGATCAGCTGGGCGACCCAGATGGCACCGACCACGGTCCAGAGCGCGGCGGGATGATAATCGCCCATCCACTGCGGGCCCCACGGCAGGTAGAACAGGCTGGCCATGATCAGGGTCTGGGTCAGGTAGTTGGTGAAGGCCATGCGGCCGACCGGAACCAGGACCCCGGTGATCATCCGCAGACCCATCTTCGTCAGCAGGATCAGCATCGAGGCGTAGCCGAGGGTGATCAGGGGGGCCATCCCGCCGGCGGCATCGTCCAGTCCCGCAACCGGCAAGGCGGCCGGATCCTGGCCGGGCAGGCTGGCCCAGGCGTCGGTCGCCAGCACGGCAGCGGCGGCAAGGAAGACGAGAAGATAGACGATCACCGGCGAACGGCCGACAAAGAAGCCCGACTTGTAGAGACCCAGGCCCAGCATCATCAGCGGGATCGTCACCGGAATGAGGAACAGCGACAACATGGCCAGCATCAGCCAGGCCTTGAAGTTCTCGACCCAGGGCGCGGCGAAGGACGTCTTGTAGGCGGCAACCGCGGCATTGACGGTTTCCATCGTGATCTGGGGCTGGTTGGCGGCGAACTGCTCCTGAAACTCGGGTCCCAGGGCCCCGATGACCAGGGGTCCCGCCGTGGCAATGGCCATCCACAGGGCCGAGATCAACCCGCCGACCCACAGCAGGCGACCCGCGCTCCAGGAGCGCATCAGCAGCATGATCGCGCCGCAATAGGCGTAGTGCAGCAGGATATCGCCATACCAGAAGGCGGCGCCGTGGATCAGGCCGAAGACACCGAGCCATAGGACACGACTGCGAAGGAGCTTGCCCCGGGCCTCGTCCGACCGTTCGCCGCCCACCAGGAAGATCGACACCCCGAACAGCATGGTGAACAGGGTCCGGAACTTGTCCTGGAAGAACACCTCGGTGACCCAGGCGCCCCAGGCGTCTGCGCCGGTATGGTCGAACGGGTCCGTCGCCGCGGTTTCGACGACGATAGGCCAGGCGAAGGCCATGGCGTTGACCGCCAGAATCCCCAGGATCGCCCAACCGCGTAGCATGTCGAGCTGGAAGATACGGTCCTTGGGCTGGACGGGGGCAAGGCCCCCCGATGCGGACAGAGGCTGGGCCTCGGTGGCGGGCATGACCATGTGCTTCCCCCAAAAGCGATAGACAAGCGAGCTTTACACGACCGTCGGTGATCGTAAACTGAATTTGCGGTAAGGCGTCAGGCAGGGTCGCTCATCAAACCCAGGCGATCACGCACGCGCTCTGGCGCGGGCACGAAGGCGATGAAGGCTGCGCACAGCCCGGCCCACAGGGCATAGGACACCCCGACCAGAACCGCGATTGGCAGCCCGCCGACACCATAGATCAGAAGCGTCGTCTCGGTCGCCCCGACCCCCTGCCACACGTCGCCGGACGCGATCAGGCCGATGATCACCATCAGCAGGGCCACCAGGGTCTGAAGCGCCGCCGCCAGCAAGCCGCCGTACAGCATGAAGCGCCAGACGATACCGAGCCTGGTACCGGGACGGCCGCGCCGGTCGCGCTCGCGACGGATGGCGACGAGCCCCGCTGGGACCGCGATGACCCCAAGCGCCAGAAGCACAATACGCCAGTCGATGTCCCTGCCCGGCATCCAGTTCTCGGGCGGCCAGATCAGCAGCGTCAGAATGACCGGCGGCCAGGCGACACCCGCCAGTGCCGCCAGCGGAATCGCCAGACGCGTCCGCCGCCAGGTGACGCGCGTCTGACCCGGCAGGTCCTCGATCCGGTCGAATCGGACAGCGCGCCGGGCCATCAGCGCGTCGGCACCGGCGTCTCACCGGAATAGTCGTAGAAGCCCCGGCCGGACTTGCGACCGAGCCAGCCTGCCTCGACGTATTTCACCAGCAGCGGGCAGGGACGATACTTGGAGTCCGCCAGTCCCTCGTACAGCACGTTCATGATGGCCAGGACGACGTCCAACCCCATGAAGTCGGCTAGCTCAAGCGGCCCCATGGGGTGGTTGGCGCCGAGCTTGAGCGCCTTGTCGATGGAGGCGACGTTCCCGACCCCTTCATACAGGGTGTAAATCGCCTCATTGATCATCGGCACCAGGATGCGGTTGACGATGAAGGCGGGGAAATCCTCGGCATTGGTCGTCGTCTTGCCCAGGCTTTCGGCGAAGAGGACCGCGGCATCATAGGTAGCCGCAGAAGTCGCGATGCCGCGAATGATCTCGACCAGCTTCATGACCGGTGCCGGCTTCATGAAGTGCAGGCCGATGAAGCGGTCGGGCCGGTCGGTGGCCGACGCCAGGCGCGTAATCGATATCGAGGAGGTGTTGGAGGCCAGAAGCGTGTCGGGCCCGAGGTGCGGCACGAGTTCGGCGAAGACGGCCTTCTTGACGGCTTCGTCCTCGACCGCGGCCTCGATGACCAGATCGGCCTTGCCCGCATCCGCGAGAGCGGTAACCGGCGACACGGCAGCCAGCGCGGCATCCGCCTGGGCCTGCGTCACTGAGCCCCGCTCGACGTGACGGGCCAGGCTGGCGGCGATCATGCCAAGGGCCACCGGAAGCCGCGCAGCGTCAACGTCGTACAGGCTGACCCGATAGCCACCCGATGCAATCGTCTGGGCGATGCCGACGCCCATCTGGCCTGCGCCGATCACGGCGACGGATTTGATCTGGGAACTCATGCGGTCGTGGTCTGCTGCGGCGTCTCCGCCCGGGCATCGGGCACCTTAGAAGCGTCCGTCGGCGGCGCAAGCGCGGAATGGTGCATTGCGGCGAGACCGTCGGGGGACTGTCACCCCAGGATCGCGATGAGCGGGCCGGCGGCAGAGTTGTTGAACAGGATTCGCGCGAAGTTCAACAACAGCAGAACCACGATGGGCGAAATGTCGATACCGCCCAGCGTGGGAATGATCCGGCGAAACGGTTCAAGCAGCGGCCGGGTCACGGCGTCCAGAAAGCCAGCGATCTGGCTGACGAACCGGTTGCGGTGATTGATCACGTCAAAGGCGAACAGCCAGGACAGGATGGCCGAGGCGATGATGAACCAGATCATCAGTTGGATGACCGTATCGATCAGCCAGACAAGGGCCAGGCCCATGAGGTGCTCCTGAAGCGGAAGGTTTGTAGTCTCGCTTCTAGCGAGGCAGGCGAAAAAGGCCAACGGGCATGACAGGCTTGCGCCAGCGCGGACTCAATCCGCCGAAAGGATCGCCGTGATTCCGTCGCGCCAGCTCGGATAGGCGGGCCTCCAGCCCAGCTCGGCCTTCGCTCGTGCGTTCGAGAGGCGCTTGGAGTCCAGATAGAACCGCCGCATGGCCTCGGATACCGACGGGTCGGTCCAGCAGACTTCGGCGGGACGCGCGAGACCCATGCGGTCCGCCGTCCATTCCATGACCACGTCAGCGGGGGCGGGCTCATCATCGGCCAGCGTGTAAGCCCGTCCGGGGTTGGGGCGCGCGATAGAGGCGAACAGGCCAGAGATCGCATCGTCCACATGAATGCGGTTGAAGATCTGACCCGGCTTGCGGACCAGCCGGGCGGTACCGTCCCTCAGGCGATCCACGACCGACCGCCCGGGGCCATAGATGCCGGGCAACCGAAACACCTGGACCGTCAGCCCCATTCCGCGCCCGGCGTCCAGCCAGTCCGCCTCGGCCCGGACGCGCCGCGCGCCTTCCAGAGACGAGGCATTCAGCTCATCGTCCTCGAAGGCCCAGCCTCCATCGCGATCACCGTAGACGGCCGTCGAGGACACATAGCCGATCCAGTCGGGAAAGACGCCGGTCGCAGTGATCGTCGGGATCAGGGCCTTCAGCCCCGGACAGCCCGATGCCTCTGGCGGGGCTGTGATCAGGATCGCCGAGGCTTTCGAAACGGCGGAACCCAGCGCACCCTCGTCGGAAGGATCGAGACCACCGATGCCCAATTCCTCTAACGCGTCGCGCCGCCCGACATCGCGCGAGGTCGCGAATGCGCCCATGCCCTGCCGGACGGCCTCAATCGCCGCGCGGCGTCCCACATAGCCACCGCCGAAGACGAGGAGCGACCCGGTCACGCTCGCGATCAGCGCGCCTGGGCGCGGGCAGGCGCAGCCTGGGGCGCACCGGCGTCGAGCGCCCGAACGGCCTCTGTCTCCAGCGCCCGGGCGCGTCCAGCGTTCCAGGCGGAAACACACGGGATCTTCGTCCGGTCAGCCCGGTCCGCATAGCGGCGCGCGATCTCGGTCACATCGGCCATGAGTCCTTCGGCCAGGGTAATGGGCTTCAGCCCAAGGTCCCGGAACTGGTCGTTGGCGACGACCAGCTCATTTTCGTCGGCCTCCTGGCGGGGGTTGGGCACATTGTGGACTTCTGCACCGGTCATCCCGGCCACCATTTGCGCCAGGTCGCGCACGCGCCGGCTCTCGGTCATCTGGTTGAGGATCTTGACCCGCTCGCCACGCTTCGGCGGGTTCTTCAGCGCCAGCTCGACGCAGCGGACCGTGTCCTGGATGTGGATGAAGGCCCGCGTCTGGCCGCCCGAGCCGTGCACGGTCAGCGGATAGCCCACCGCCGCCTGCATCAGGAAACGGTTCAGCACCGTTCCGTAGTCGCCGTCATAGTCGAAGCGGTTGATCAGCCGCTCGTCCTTGCGTGTCTCCTCGGTCTGGGCCCCCCAGACGATGCCCTGGTGCAGGTCGGTGATCCGCAGCCCGTCGTTCTTGGCGTAGAACTGGAACAGTAGCGCGTCCTGGGTCTTGGTCATGTGGTAGATCGAGCCCGGGTTCGGCGGGAACAGGATCTCCTGCTCGGCCGGGCCGAAGTCGGTGTCGACCGTGACCTTCAGATAGCCCTCGGGAATGCGCAGCCCGGCCGTCGTATAGCCGTAGACCCCCATGGTCCCCAGGTGCGCCAGATGCACGTCGAGCCCGCTCTCGACGATGGCGGCAAGGAGGTGGTTGGTGGCGTTCAGATTGTTGTCGACGGTGTAGAGCTTGTGCCGCGCCGATTTCATCGAATAGGGCGCGGCGCGCTGTTCGGCGAAGTGGACGACGCTGTCAGGGCGTTCCACGCGGATCAGGTCGACCAGCCGGTCGAACTCCTTGCCGACGGTCATGTTCACGAAGCCGATGTCGCGGCCAGAGACCTCTTTCCACGCCGCGATGCGCTCGCCGATCGGGCGGATCGGCGTCAGGGACTGGACTTTAAGTTCGTTGTCGATGTTCCGGCGGCTGAGGTTGTCGACGATGACGACGTCCCAGCCACGCGACGAAAGATGCAAAGCCGTCGGCCAGCCGCAGAAGCCATCGCCACCCAGAACCAGAACCTTCATCGCCGCCGTTTCCTCTTGGTCGTTCCGTCCTGACTAGCGGAACGGACGGCGAGGGCAAAGCGCGGCGTGGTGTCGTTCCTAGCGCGGAGCCCGCTTGGCCAGAATGCGCTGAAGCGTCCGACGGTGCATGCCCAGGCGACGGGCGGTCTCCGAGACATTGTGATCGCAAAGCTCATAGACCCGCTGGATGTGCTCCCAGCGCACGCGGTCCGCGCTCATCGGATTCTCGGGCGGTTCGGGGGCGTCGCCGGTGGCGAGCAGAGCCTTGACGACGTCATCGGCGTCGGCGGGCTTGGACAGGTAGTCGACGGCACCGGCTTTCACCGCCGCAACCGCGGTGGCGATGGCCCCATAGCCGGTCAGCATGACGATGCGCGCGTCGTCGCGGCGTTCGCGGATCGCCTCGACGACCTTCAGACCATTGCCGTCCTCCAGCCGCATGTCGAGCACGGCGAAGGCCGGTTGCCTCGCACGTAGCGCCTCGGTCGCCTCGCTGACGGAGGAAACGGTCGTAACCTCGAACCCCCGCGATTCCAGCGCCCGACCCAACCGGGTTCTCAGCGCCTGATCGTCATCCAGGAGCAGCAACGAGCGGTCTTCCAGGGCGGCGATGCGCTCTTCGACGGACGGGGTAGCGGCGGCGATGGCCATGACGGAGTTCTCCCTTGCCGTCGAGGTCGTGGGTATTGCGAACAAAATCAAGCGGTGCGGCGATGCGTCGCCAAAAGAGGACCGGTCACGCCTCGAGGGCCTGACGCGGCCAGCGTATGGTGACACGTGCGCCGCGATTGCCTCCGGGCCCGCCCTCGCCGTGGCCGACGGCGACCTGCCCGCCCGTCCGCTCCAGCAGCGTCCGGGCGATGAAGAAGCCCAGGCCCATGCCGCCCTGGCTGGGGGCGATCTCGGCCAGGGGCGGCGCCACGACCGGGCGTCCCTTCTTGGCGGATCGACTGGCGTCGCGGGCCGCAGCCAGCTGCTTGGCCACGGCCTGGCGCGCCTTGCTGTTCGGCCTCGACGTCACATAGGGTTCGCCCAGACGGGGCAGGATGTCGGGCGAGAAGCCCGGCCCGTCGTCCAGCACGGTGATGGTGATCCAGCGCTCCCCGGCGCGCGCTTCCACACGAACCGAGGTCGCCGCGAAGTCGGCGGCGTTCTCGACGATGGCGGACAGGCCGTGCACGACCTCGGCGAAGCGCTTCACGCGGGGTTCCGGCACACCTGCCGGTGTCTCGACCGAGACCGTGATGCCGATGTCGAAACCCTCATGGGGCTCGATGACCTCGTTCAGAAGTGCCTTCAGACCAATCTCGACATAGAGCTGGTCGCCATCCTCGGGACGGGTCGACAGGCGTTTGAGGATGTCGCGACAGCGATCAGCCTGCGACAGGAGGAGTCGGGCGTCCTCGGCCACGGGACTGTCGGGGGGCGATGCCCGCAGCAACTCCTTGGCCACCACCTGGATCGTCGCGAGCGGCGTGCCCAGTTCGTGCGCCGCAGCCGCGGCAAGGCCGCCCAGCGCCGCCAGCCTTTGCTCACGCTGAAGGACGTCCTGGGTCGTCGCCAGCGCCAGCTCCAGGGTCTCGGCATCTGCCGCAACCCGCCAGGCATAGGCGGCTGTGAAGACCACGCCCGTGATCAGCGCGAGTCCGATGCCGAACCGATAGAGGGCCGGAAGCTCCAGCTTCGTCCCTGCCTGCCACGGCAGGGGCATGGACCAGAAGAACAGGGCGATGGTCGCGATCAGCACCAGCAGGCCCAGAAACAGGGCCTGACGGCCCGGCAGGGACGCCGCCGCGACGGTCACCGGCGCGACCAGCAGAAGGCAGAAGGGGTTCTCCAGCCCGCCGGTGAAGGCCAGCAAGGCCGTCAGCTGCAGAATGTCGAAACCCAGATGTATGGCCGTCAGCCGCCCATCGGGCAGTCGACCGTCCACCTGCCTCAGGCGCGACATGGCCATCAGGTTGACGACCACGCTGGCGAAGATGACGGCCAGGCATTCCCAAAGAGGCAGGGGGAAGTGCAGGCCCGCGACCAGCACGATCACCGTCGCGGTCTGACCCGCGATCGCCAGCCAGCGCAGGATGATCAGGGTCCGGAGGCTGAGACCACGGCTGCGGCGCGGCAGGCCCGGGCGCCCGCCTGGGGCGACGAGCGGCTGCGACGAGAGGCTGGCTTCGCTTGAACTCACCCCCGGTCTATAGACCGCGGCCTGCCTTCTGTCGGCCCCTTCGTCCGGAGACACGATGCCACGCCGTTCCATCCTTCTGTTCGCTGGTGCCTGCATCGCGATCGCTGCCGCGCTTGCCACCGTGACCGTGGTCGTCGTGACCGGACGCGAACGCGCCAACGCGATCGCTGAGGGAACCGTGACGGGTCAGCCCAGCGTCGGCGGCCCGTTCCAGCTGGTCAACCAGGACGGCCAGACGGTCGATCAGACCCTCCTGAATGGCAAGTGGAGCCTGGTCTTCTTCGGCTTCACCTACTGCCCGGACTTCTGCCCCACGACGCTGACCGCGCTCGAGGCGACCCGCAGCAGGTTGGGTGGCACGGCCGACGACCTGCAAATCGTCTTCATCACGGTGGATCCGGCGCGCGATACCCCCCAGGCCCTCAAGGACTATCTGTCGTCGGATGGCTTCCCGCCCGGCGTGATCGGCCTGACCGGGACCAACGAACAGGTCGCCTCGGCCGCCCGGGTCTATCGGGCCTTCTTCGAGAAAGTGGGCGAGGGCGAGGACTATACGATGAACCACTCCCTGACGGTCTATCTTATGGGGCCCGACGGCCAGTTCCGTTCGGCGCTGGCCCACGACCTTGGCCCGGAGCCGTCGGCCGAGCTGATCCGGCGTGTGATGGCCCGCGGGTAGGGATTAGGGAGTGAGGGCCTCCCGGTCCGCCGGGATGCCGCGTGACCTGCGATCAGCTTGAGCGCGGCGTCCCTAATCCCTAATCCCTGGTCCCTAATCCCTACCGTCCGACAACGGAGGCCCCATGGCCGACCTCCTCAAGACCGCCCTCATCTACGACTTCGACGGCACGCTGGCGCGCGGCAACATGCAGGAGGTGACCTTCATCCCGTCGGTCGGGATGGGCGTCGGCGACTTCTGGGGCGAGGCGGACCGGCTGACCAAGTCGGCGGATGGCGACAACATCCTGATGTACATGCAGCTGATGCTGCAGCGGGCGCGCGAGAACGGCCAGCCCATCACGCGCAAGCTGCTCAAGGAGCATGGCGAGGACGTCAAATTGTTTGATGGACTCAAGTCGGACCTGACCGGCAAGGGCTGGTTCGAGCGGATCGACGCCATCGGCCGGAAATACGGCCTGGAGATCGAGCACTACATCATCTCGGCGGGGCTGGAGGAGATGATCGAAGGCTGTCCGATCCGTCCGGCCTTCCGGCACGTCTTCGCCTCCAAGTTCGCCTACGACGACCATGGCGTGGCGATCTGGCCGGCGGTCGGCGTCAACTACACGACCAAGACCCAGTACCTGTTCCGCATCAACAAGGGCGTCCTGAACCACTGGGACCACGAGCGCATCAATCGCTTCGTGCCCGATGACGCGCGCGCCGTGCCGTTCGAGCGGATGATCTTCTTGGGCGACGGCGACACCGACGTGCCGACCATGAAGATGATGCACACCAAGGGCGGCTTCTCGATCGCGGTCTATGACCCCCGGAACTCCGAGCGCGACCAGGAGAAGATCTATGGCCTCATCTCGGAGGACCGGGTCAACTTCGTCGCCGCCGCAGACTACCGTGAGGGCCAGCCGCTCGACCTGATCGTCAAGGGCCTGCTGGGCCGGATCGCCATCAACGCGGGGACAATGGCGGCGGTCTAGGACAGCCTCCGCGCGCCCGGAACGCACGGAAGCCGCCTATCTGTCTTCTCTGATGCTCGCCGCACGGCGGCGCGCTGGTTGGGCGACGGCTTACGCCGCCTTCTCGAACAGCTTCTGCCAGCGGCGCGGCTCGCGCTTCTTCCAGCCTTCGCGGTGGTAGGCGTCCGAGCCGATCAGCGGCACGACGGTGGTCGCCTCGGCGAAGACCATCTGCTCATAGGTGGTCGAGACCTTGCCCCACGACGCGGCCTCCTTGAGCGTTGAGGACGAGCAGGCACCGTCGCGGACGTCGGCGACGGTGATCTGGACCGCATACTTGTGCATGTCCGCCTCGACGCCGAGGATCTCGGCGCAGACGACGGTGTCCTGGGCGAAGTTCTTGGAAACCCCGCCGCCGACCATGAACAGGCCGGTGGTGCCCGCCGCGATCTTGATGTCGGTCAGTTCGCGGAAGTCGGCGAT
>JAIERG010000146.1 GCA_019747095.1 Caulobacteraceae bacterium
AACATGGCCCAGCTGTGGAAGCTGCCGGCCATCTACATCATCGAGAACAACCAGTACGCCATGGGCACGAGCATCGAGCGCTCGTCGTCCACGACCGAACTCTACATGCGCGGTGCCAGCTTCGGCATCCCGGGCGAGCAGGTCGACGGGATGGACGTTCTGGCCGTGCGCGACGCCGTTCGCAGGGCGGTCGAGCGGGCGCGGGCGGGCGAGGGGCCCTTCATCCTGGAAGTGAAGACCTATCGCTACCGTGGCCACTCCATGTCCGACCCGGCCAAGTACCGCACCAAGGAAGAGGTCGACGAGGTCAAGAAGACCCGTGACCCCATCGAGCATGTGAGGATGCTGCTCGACCAAGCCAAGGCCAGCCCAGAGGAGATCAAGGCCATCGACGACGAGATCAAGGCCATCGTCGCCGAAGCCGTTCAGTTCGCTCAGGAAAGCCCGGAGCCGGACCCGTCCGAGCTCTACACCGACGTCTATGTGGAGGCCTGAGTTGGACGGCTTCCATCTGGCCCAACTGAACGTCTCGCGTCTCCAGTTCCCGATGGACGGGCCGGAGATGAAGGACTTCGTCGGAGCCCTCGACAACATCAATGCCTTGGCCGAGCGCGCTGACGGCTTCGTATGGCGGCTGAAGGGCGACGGCAACGACGCGACCGACGTCCGCTTTCCCAACGCCGACGAACTGCTGGTCAACCTGTCGGTCTGGTGCGACATCGAGGCTCTGCGCGCCTTCGTCTACAAGACGGCCCATGCGGCGGTCATGGCGCGCCGCGCCAGGTGGTTCCCGGCCTTCGGCTCGGCGCACATGGTGCTTTGGTGGGTCCCGGCCGGCCACGTTCCGACCATCGGCGAGGCGGCGGATCGCCTGACGTCGCTGGACCAAAACGGCCCCACCTCGGCGGCCTTCACTTTCGATCAGGCCTTTGACGCGGCCGGGCAGCCGATGGCGCTGCCGGAGATCATCAAGGATTGCGCATGACCGACATTCTTATGCCGGCGCTGTCGCCCACCATGGAAGAGGGCACCCTGACCAAGTGGCACGTGAAGGCGGGCGACGTGGTCAAGGCGGGCGACGTCATCGCCGAGATCGAGACCGACAAGGCGACCATGGAGGTCGAGGCCGTAGACGAGGGCGAGATCGCCGAGATCCTCGTCGCCGAGGGCTCGGAGAACGTGAAGGTCAACGCCGTGATCGCGCGTCTGGCCGGTGAAGGCGGTGCCGCCGCTCCCGCCCCCAAGGCCGAGGCCCGCGCCGCCGCCGATGAGACGCCCAAGGCCGAGACCGCGCCCACCGCTGCGCCCGCGCCCAGGGCCCAGCTCAAGGACCCGGAAATCCCGGCCGACGCCAAGCTCGTGAAGACCACCATCCGCGACGCCCTGCGCGATGCGATGGCCGAGGAAATGCGCCGCGACGACGCTGTCTTCCTCATCGGTGAGGAAGTCGCCCAATATCAGGGTGCCTACAAGGTCAGCCGTGAGCTGTTGCAGGAGTTCGGCGACAAGCGCGTGGTTGACACCCCGATCACCGAGCACGGCTTTGCGGGCCTTGGCGTCGGAGCGGCCATGGCGGGGCTTAAGCCCATCGTGGAGTTCATGACCTTCAACTTCGCCATGCAGGCGATCGACCACATCATCAACTCCGCTGCCAAGACGCTCTACATGTCCGGCGGCCAGATCCGGGCGCCCATCGTCTTCCGCGGCCCGAACGGTGCCGCCAGCCGGGTGGCCGCGCAGCACAGCCAGGACTATTCCGCCTGGTACGCCAATGTGCCCGGCCTGAAGGTCATCGCCCCCTACGATGCCGCCGACGCCAAGGGCCTGCTGAAGGCCGCGATCCGCGACCCCAACCCCGTCGTCTTCCTCGAGCACGAGATGATGTACGGCCTGGAGTTCGACGTGCCGGAAGGCGACTACGTCCTGCCGATCGGCAAGGCCAAGGTCCGCCGCGAAGGCACCGACGTCACCATCACCGCCCACAGCCGCATGGTCGGCTTCGCGCTCCAGGCCGCCGAACAGCTGGCCGGAGAGGGGATATCGGTCGAGGTCGTCGATCTGCGCACCCTGCGCCCGCTCGATCACGAAACGATCGTCGAGAGCGTCAAGAAGACCAATCGCCTGGTCTCGGCCGAGGAGGGCTGGGGACCGATGGGCGTCGGCGCCGAGGTCGTGGCCCGTGTGATCGAACACGCCTTCGACTACCTCGATGCGCCGCCGCTGCGCGTGCATCAGGAAGACGTGCCGCTGCCCTACGCGGCGAACCTGGAGGCGCTGTCGCTGCCGGGCGTCGACAAAATTGTCTCGGCGGTCAAGGCGGTGATGGCGTGAGCGGCGAGCCCGTCGAATTTCAGATCAAGACGCCGGACAGCGTCCGGGCCGATCCGGATGCCGTCGAGCTGGTGCGCTTCTGGTGGTCCCGGGGCGAGCCGGTGATGGCGATCAAGCCGGCTTTCGAGAGCCCGCGCGCCTATGGCGCTATGCTGGCGATTGCGGCTCGCAACATCGCCCACGTCTATCACCAGTCCAAGGGCGTGGATGAGGCCGAGACCTACAAGGCCGTGCTGGCCGGTCTGAACGAGGCCCTGACGGGCCCCGGCTATGAAACCGTCGCTGAAGCCAAGTCCGGGAGCGCGCAATGACCGACATTCTGATGCCCGCCCTGTCGCCCACAATGGAGGAGGGCGTCCTCGCTAAATGGCACGTGAAGGTCGGCGATACGGTGAAGGCCGGCGACGTCATCGCCGAGATCGAGACCGACAAGGCGACCATGGAGGTCGAGGCCGTCGACGAGGGTGAAATCACCGAAATCCTCGTCGCCGAAGGCTCCGAGAACGTGAAGGTCAATACACCGATCGCGCGGTTGTCCGGAGACGACGCCGCGCCCGCGCCGAAGGCGGACTCAAAAGCCGGACAGCCGAAGCAAGCCCCAGCCGGTCACGCGAGCGGCGAGATCGTCGCCACGTTCCAGGGCGTCAAGCCGGCCGCCGAGGTCCTGGCCCTGTCCGCGACTTCCGCCGGCGACCGCATCTTTGCTTCGCCCTTGGCCCGCCGTCTCGCCACCGAAGCAGGTCTGGATCTCAAGTCGCTCAAGGGCACCGGTCCGCGCGGCCGCATCGTCAAGGCCGACGTCGAAGCCGCCGGCAAGGGCGGCGCTGCGGCTCAGGCCGTCACGTCGCCGCCCGCAGAGCCCCGCAAGGTCCAGTCCCTGGCCCAGATGGGCATTCCGGATGGCAGCTACGACCTCGTCCCGCTGGACGGCATGCGCAAGGCCATCGCTCGAAGGATGACCGACAGCTTCCGCGACATCCCGCACTTCCCCCTGACCATCGACTGCGAGATCGACGGGCTGATGGTGGTGCGGGCCAAGGTCAACGCCATGCTGGAGCCGCAGGGGATCAAGGTCTCGGTCAATGACTTCGTCATCAAGGCCGCGGCACTGGCGCTCAAGGCTGTGCCCGAGGCCAATGCCAGCTATAGTCCCGATGGCCTGGCGATGCACCACCACGCTGACATCGCCATGGCCGTAGCCATCGAGGGCGGCCTGATCACTCCGATCATCCGCAAGGCCGAGACCAAGTCCCTCTCGCAGATTGCGACCGAGGCCAAGGACCTGGCCAAGCGCGCCCGCGACCGGAAGCTGAAGCCCGAGGAGTTCCAGGGCGGCACCTTCAGCGTCTCGAACCTCGGCATGTTCGGCATCAAGGCCTTCGCCTCGATCATCAACGAGCCGCAGGGCGCGATCATGAGCGTGGGCGCGGGCGAGCAGCGGCCCGTCGTGAAGAACGGCCAGCTGGCCATCGCCACGGTGATGACCGTCACCTTGACCTGCGATCACCGCGTGGTCGACGGCGCGACGGGCGCGAAGTTCCTGCAGGCCTTCAAGCCGCTGATTGAAGACCCCGTCACCATGCTGGCCTGAGGCGGACGTCATGACTTCGGTCTTCGACTTCAGCGCGACCGGCATCGATGGAACCGAGGTTCCGCTGGACCGGTTTCGGGGTCAGGCGCTGCTGATCGTCAACACAGCGTCGCGTTGCGGCTTCACCGGCCAGTACGCCGGTCTTGAGGCGTTGCAGGAGACATACGCCAGTAAGCCTTTCCAGGTGCTGGGCTTTCCCTGCAATCAATTCGGTGCCCAAGAGCCGGGTCGAGCCGCCGAGATCGCCGCCTTCTGTTCCTCGACCTTTGGCGTGAAGTTCCCGCTGTTCGACAAGATCGAGGTCAACGGCCCCGGCCGTCATCCGCTCTACGCCTGGCTGACAGAGCAGAAGAAGGGCTTCCTCGGTAGCCGCGACATCAAATGGAATTTCACCAAGTTCCTGACGGACCGTGAGGGTCGGGTGGTCGCCCGCTACGCCCCCCAGGTCGAACCCGAGGCCATCCGGCCCGACATCGAAAAGCTGATCCAGAATGGCTGACACCTTCGATCTCATCGTCATCGGCTCGGGCCCCGGCGGTTACGTCGCCGCCATCCGCGCCAGCCAGCTGGGTCTGAAGGTGGCCATCGTCGAGCGCGAGCTGCTCGGCGGCATCTGCCTGAACTGGGGCTGCATCCCCACCAAGGCGCTGCTCAAGTCGGGCGAGAAGTACGAGAGCCTGTCGCACCTCAAGGACTACGGCCTGTCGGCCGAGAAGTTCGGCTTCGACTTCGACGCCATCATCGCCCGCTCGCGCGGCGTGGCCAAGCAGCTGAACTCCGGCGTCGGCTTCCTGATGAAGAAGCACAAGATCGAGGTGATTGAGGGTACGGCCAAGCTGGAGAAGGGGCAGGGGGTCCCCAAGGTCGTCGTGGAACTCAAGGCCGGCGGCTCGCGCACCGTCGAGGCCAAGGCGGTCATGCTGGCGGTCGGCGCCCGCGCTCGGGCGCTCCCGCAGATCGGTCTGGAGGCTGACGGCGACCGTATCTGGGCCTACCGCGAGGCCATGACGCCAAAGTTCCTGCCCAAGTCCATTGTCGTCATCGGCTCGGGCGCCATCGGCATCGAGTTCGGCAGCTTCTACCGTGCGCTCGGCGTCGAGGTGACGGTCATCGAGGCCCTGCCGCGCATTCTTCCGGTCGAGGATGAAGAAGTCTCTGCTGCCGCACGGAAATCCTTCGAGAAGCGCGGCATGACGTTCCGTGTCGGTGCCAAGGTGACCAAGGTCACCAAGTCCAAGACGGGCGTCCAGGTTGCCATCGAGGCCGGCGGCAAGGCCGAGACGCTGGAAGCCGAGGTCTGCATCTCCGCCGTAGGCATCACCGCCAACACCGACGGCATCGGCCTGGAGGCGCTTGGCGTCGAGATGGACCGCGGCCACATCAAGATCGACGGGCACTGTCAGACCAATGTGAAGGGCCTCTACGCCATCGGCGACTGCGCGGGCGCGCCCTGGCTGGCGCATAAGGCCAGCCATGAAGGCATCCACGCGGCCGAGCACATCGCTGGCTTCAAGACGCCCCATTTGAACAGCCCGATCGCGGGCTGCACCTATTCCCAGCCCCAGATCGCCTCGGTCGGCATGACCGAGCAGGGGGCCAAGGAGGCGGGCCGCGCGGTTAAGGTCGGCCGCTTCCCCTTCAAGGTGAACGGCAAGGCCATCGCGTCTGGCGACACTGACGGCTTCGTCAAGACAATCTTCGATGCCAAGACCGGTGCCCTGATCGGCGCCCACATGATTGGGGCCGAGGTCACGGAGATGATCCAGGGCTACGTCACCGCCATCACGCTCGAGGCCACGGAGGAGGAGATGCACGGCATCGTCTATCCGCACCCGACGATGTCGGAGGCCATGCACGAGGCGTCACTGGATGCGTGGCAGCGCGTCCTGCACATCTAAGGCTCGTCGGCGCTTCTTGCCGAGCTCGGCCGCGATGTTCTTCGTCATGCGGCCGACCTTGCGATGGGCGGCCGTGATCTGGTCGCGCGTTACGCCCCAGCGCTTCACCCAGTACTCAACGGCCTGTCGCTCGGAGAGGTCGAGACGAACCTTGGCGATGAAGCCGCGTTTGTCCTTCAGGCCGGCCATTAGGGCGTCTCCATTGATCGCCTAAGATATATTATGTGAAATTCCGGCTGGGCCTACAGAGCCAGGCTGGCGCGCCATCCGTCATAGGCAACCTCCACATTTGATGGAATCAGAGCCCGTAGCGCCTTGTAATC
Source organism: Caulobacteraceae bacterium (assembly GCA_019747095.1). Classification (GTDB taxonomy): domain Bacteria; phylum Pseudomonadota; class Alphaproteobacteria; order Caulobacterales; family Caulobacteraceae; genus Brevundimonas. The sequence continues at coordinate 6,144 of JAIERG010000146.1, forward strand.
TAGATCGATGTGGAGATTGGTCAGCACCGCGCGTTCCACATCGGCCGCCGCGATCCATGCGAGCGCCTAATCGACGTTGGCGTGGGTCGGATGCAGGGTCCACCGCAAGGCGTCGATGATCCAGAGCGCCGATCCGCGCACAGTCTCGATCGCCGCGTCGTCCAGGTCGGAGATGTCACTTGAATAGCTGACTGGCCCCAGCCGATAGCCGACCGACCAGATCGGCCCGTGCGCCTGATCGAAGGTCAGGACCGGGATCGCGCCGCCCGGACCGTCCACAGTCCAGTTCACCCCATGCGGCGGCAAATCATGCGCCTCGACGATCGCTGGATAGCCTTCCTTGGACTCGAAGATATAATCGAACCGCGTTGTAAGTGCTGACTTTGTTGCCGGGTCCATCCACGCCGGCACGCGCTTTCTACGACGCAGCGCGAAGACGCGAAGATCGTCGATCCCGTGGGTCTGGTCGGCGTGGTCGTGGGTATAGAGCACCGCATCCACGCGGCTGGCTCCCGCCGCCAGCATCTGCTCGCGCAGGTCCGGCGAGGTGTCGATCAGTACCGCCGTCTCCCCCTCGGGGCCGTGCCGCCGGGCCAACAGTGAACACCGTGTCCGCCGGTTCTTGGGCTCGGCCGGGTCACAGACGCCCCAGTCGCCGTCGCCACGCGGCACCCCGCCCGACGAACCGCAGCCCAGGATCGTGACCTCCAGCTCGCCGCTCACGCGCCCTCCGGCCTCGGAATACGGTCGAACAGGGCGAAGAAGGCGTCCGTCGTCCGCGCCTCCGCTTCCTCCCGGCTCCAGCCCCGGATATCGGCCAGCGCGTCGAGCACATGGCCGATGTAGGCGGGCTCGTTCCGCCGACCCCGGTGCGGCACGGGCGCGAGATACGGACAGTCCGTTTCGACGATGATCCGATCGCCCGGCATGGCGCGGATCACGGTCCTCACATCCTCGGCCGCCTTGAAGGTGGCGATGCCGGACACGGAGAACCAGGCGCCCATTTCCGCAGCCTGTTCCGCCAGTTCTGCGCCACTGGTGTAGCAATGCATGAGCAAGCGAAACGCCCCCTCCGCCGCCTCCTCCTGCAAGATCGCGCCCATGCGGTCGTCGGCTTCGCGCGTGTGGACCACCAGCGGCAACCCCGTCCGACGCGCGGCGGCGATGTGGGCCCGGAACACCGTCTCCTGCTGGTCGCGCGGACTGAGGTCATAGTGAAAATCCAGCCCGCACTCTCCGATCCCGACCACGCGCGGCCGCTGGGCCAGCTCGGTCAGGACCTCAGGCGTCACATGAAGATGGTCCTTGGCCTCATGCGGATGGACCCCGACCGTGCACCAGATGTCCGGATGCGCCATGGCCAGACCGTGCGTGGCCTCGAACGTCGACAGCTTGTCGGAAATCTCGACCATCATGCCCACGCCGGCCTCGCGCGCCCGGGCGATCACGGCGTCGCGATCCTCATCGAACTGCGGGGCGTGCAGGTTCACATGGCTATCGATCAGCATAATGCCGCCCGGTCGCGCGTTCGCTTCAGGTCCGCAAGCGCCGCCGCCAGCAAGTCGGCGCGGTCCAGGTTCACCGCCGCCGCCCGCTCAGGCAGGTCGGTCAGCCGACCCCACAGCTCGGACCAAACCTCCCCACTCCTCTCGGCCACCAGCGCCCGATCTCGCACGGCTGCGACCAGCCGATCCATCAGCGCCTCGAACCGGACCTGGCCCTCAGCGCCCCGGAAGCCGTCGGCGACCGACAGCGCCTCGGCGGCGTCGATCGCGCCGGCATCCACCCAGCGGCGGGCCAGGGCATCCAGCGCCAGACTGGTGCTCGACGCCAGCGCCAGCGCCGCGCCTGGTGATCCCCGCGCCATGTCAGCGATTCGGTCGGCCTCGGCTGTGTCCAGGTCGGTCTGGCGCTCGACGAGCCGGGCGATCTCTCCGCGCTCCATAGCCGGAAACGTCAGCCGCCGGCACCGAGACCGGATCGTGGCCAGCAGCCGCCCTGGCGCATGGGTCACCAGAAACAGCACGCCTCGCTCGGGTGGCTCTTCAAGAACCTTCAGCAAGGCATTGGCTGCGTTGATGTTCAGGTCGTCGGCTGCGTCGATGATGGCCACCCGATAGGGCGCTTGCGATGGGCTCTTGGAGAAGAACTCCGGCAGGTCGCGAGCCTGATCCACCGAGATCGATTTCTTGGTCTTGCCGCCCTCGACCAGCCGCTCCAGCACCAGCAGGTCGGGATGGGCCTGGGCCGAAATCAGCTGACTGACCGGATCGCCGTGCGCCGCGCCGAGCAGCCCGCGCGAGGCGTCGGGCCTTGCCCCCAGCAACGTCCGCGCCGCGCGATAGGCGAAGGTGGCCTTGCCGATCCCCTCGGGCCCGCACAACAGCCAGGCGTGATGCAGCCGCCCGCGCTCGCGTGCGTCCACAAAGGCCCGCTCTGCGGCTTCAGACGGAACGAGATCGAAGCGATCGCGCGGATGCGTCACAGCAACGGTTCCACGGCCGCCCAGACCCGTTCGGCGACCGCATCGGGTTCGCCCGCGGCGTCGATCAGACGGCACCGGTCCGGGTTGGCTTCGACGACGGCGCGAAAGCCCTCCCGCAGCCGCGCGTGAAACCCCGCGCCCTTGGATTCGAACCGGGTCTCGCCCGCCCCGCGGCCCAGCGCCCGCTCCAGGCCGACCTCGAACGGCAGGTCGAACACCAGAGTCAGATCCGGTTGATGATCGCCGACCACGCCGCGCTCCATCGCTGCGACGAGATCCAGGTCCGCCCCGCCCGCCAGCCCCTGATAGACCCGACTGGAATCGGCGAAACGATCGCCCACGACCCAGCGGCCGGCTTCGAGCGCCGGAACAATGGTCCGCTCCAGATGATCGGATCGCGCGGCATACATCAGTAGCAGTTCGGTCCGCGCCGACCACCGCTCAGCCGCGCCGGACACGACCAGGGCCCGGATGTCCTCGGCCCCGGGCGATCCGCCGGGCTCGCGCGTCCGAACGACATCGAGCCCGCGCGCAGCCAGCCTCTCGACCAGACGCGCCGCCTGAGTGGACTTGCCCGTCCCCTCCCCGCCTTCGAACGTGATGAACCTGCCGCGAGTCACGGCGGCACAATGGCGGCCCAAGGCGACGGGGCCAAGGCCGGGCCGCGCGGAAAATGGGGATCACCCGGACGGAATCACCTGGGCGGAGGCGAACCCGCGCGCGATCGTCTCCTGACGCACCTGTTCGGCCGCATTGGCGTCCGGCCACGGTCCAGTGATGACCCGGAACATCGCACCGTTCGTCGCCGCCTGAACCTGGGCAGGGCCGCCCAGCCGCTCGGCTGTTGCACGCGCCGCCTGCGGGTCCGGATAGGCCACCACTTCGATCCAGTAGGTCTGGCGGGGTGACGCAGCGGGTGCGGGCGGTGTGACGATCGGGGGCGCGGTCTGCGCAACCTGCAGCCTTCGCCCTCCGCCCAGGCGCGGCGCGCGGCCCAGATAGCGGACCCTGACTTCGCCGACGCCCCGGCTCAGCATGTCCAGCGCCTCCGCCGCTCCACGCGACAGGTCGATGATTCGCCCGTCCACGAACGGCCCCCGGTCGTTGATGCGCAGCACCACGCGGCGACCGTTGGCGAGGTTGGTCACCTCCACCAGTCCCGGCAGCGGTAGGGTCTTGTGGGCGGCAGTCAGCGCATGCATGTCGAACCGCTCACCGGTCGCGGTCGGGCGCCCGTGAAACTGATCGCCATACCAGGACGCCAGACCCGTCTCGTCGTAGTTCGGCTGCTCCTCAGGCCGATACCAGCGCCCCCGGATCTGGTAGGGTCGCATGGTCCCCGGGACGATCGGCGCAGGATCGGTCACCTCCGGGATGGCGGTTCTGTCGACCCGCCGCGCGGCCGATGGTCCCGTGGCGCAGGCCGCCGCGCCCGCCAGCAGAGCGGTGACCGCGATGGCTCTGACCACGGGTCTGGCGAAACACGACCGGAAAACCATGCCGACAGGATCGCCATAGCGATTTCTCTTTTGGTTAACGCAGCAACCGCTGCTATCCCCTGCCCCACCGGACAGGTGGCCGAGTGGTTTAAGGCAGCGGTCTTGAAAACCGCCGTAGGTGGAAGCCTACCGTGGGTTCGAATCCCACCCTGTCCGCCAGCCTCTACTGCGGCGGTGTGGCGTTCTTCACATGCTGATCCAGCCAGCCGACCATTTCCCACAGGGTATGCCCGACTGATTCGCGGGCGCGATAGCCGTGGGCCTCGTGCGGCAGTACGACATATCGCGCCGTGGCCCCAGTCCCCTTCAGCGCGGCATAGAACCGCTCGGACTGGACCGGGAAGGTGCCGGAATTGTCGTCGGCCTCGCCGTGGATCAGCAGGATCGGCTCGTTGATCCGGTTCGCGTAGGTAAAGGGCGACATCTCCGTATAGGTGTCGGTCGCTTCCCAATAGGTCCGCTGCTCGGCCTGGAAGCCGAACGGCGTCAGGGTCCGGTTATAGGCCCCCGACCGCGCGATTCCGGCCCGGAACAGATCGGTGTGGGCGAGCAGGTTCGCCGTCATGAAGGCGCCGTAGCTGTGCCCCCCGACGGCGATGCGGTTGCGATCCGCCACGCCCATGCCGACGACGGCGTCGACCGCCGCCTGGGCGCTGGCCGACAGCTGTTCGATGTAGGTGTCGTTGGGCTCGGCACCGTCCACTCCGACGATCGGCATGGAGGGGTCGTCCAGCACCGCATAGCCCTGGGTCAGCAGGAACAGGTGGCTGGACCCGCCCGGCCGCACGAAGCGGTTGTCGGTATCGACCACCTGACCCGCGACCGCCGCATCCGTGAACTCCGCCGGATAGGCCCACATGACGAGCGGCAGAGGCCCGTCGCGCGCCGCGTCATACCCGGCGGGCAGATACAGCGTGCCCGACAACTGCACCCCATCGGCGCGGCTGTAGGTGATGGTCTGGCGCGTCACGCCTGCCAGCTGCGGCGCAGGATCGGGGAAGCTCGTCAGGGCCTGGGGCTCGGCCGCGTCCAGATCGCGGATGACCATGTTGGGCGGAGCCGCTTGGGTCTCCCGACGCGAAACGAACCGGCGACCGTCGTCGTCCAGAAGGCCGACGATGGTTTCATAGCTGCCGGGGGCCGAGCGCCACAGCTCGGTCCGTTCGCCAGTGTCCAGGTTCACACGCGCCAGGAAGGGAAACTCGCCCTGCCGCGTGGCGCCCGGCCCGTCCATCAGGATGGTCCGGCCCTCGCCCGCGAAAGTCATGACCGGCCGTCCCGCCGCATTGGGCTCGGTCAGCGGCGTGCCCGGGTCGTTGTAGCGGTCCTGATAGTTCCGCTCGACGATCACCCGGCCCTCGCCCGGATTGGAGGGATCGACCAGGAAGCGGGTCTCGTGGCGGGTGTTGAACCAGCGGCTGTAGACGATGGCTGTGTCGGCCCGGCCCCAGCTGACGCCCGCATAGCGTTCCGGCAGGTCGATCAACCGCGTCGGGGCCGAGTCGAACGGCGCGGCCTGCATGAAGACCCGGTCGCGCACCTCGGCCTGACCCCGCGGGTCCCCCCCATCCTGCGCCTCGGCCCAGACCAGCGTCGCGGGCGCATCGGCGCGCCAGCTGACCGACCGCGGCCCGGTCGCCACCGCGTCGAAGGGCGGCGGGATGTTGTCGCGCAGCGGCAGATCCGCGACCCGGTGCACCACCCGACCTGTCAGGTCCGTCACCACGATGTCCGTCGGGAACAGACCCGCCGGCGTGGCATAGCTGTAGGGCCGCTTGACCCGCGTCTGCAGGATGTAGCGCCCGTCCGGGGAGATCGACGCCCCGAGCACGATTCCAGGCTCGCCCACCGGCGTCAGCCGCCCGTCCAGGCTCGCCAGCGTCGGCTGGGCGGTGAAGTAATGGTCGAACAGCCGCTCGTCCGCCGGGCTGCCCAGCAGGTCCTGGTAGGTCCGCACCGGCCGCGCCGATCCGCCGGTCTGCTCCACGATCGGCCCGGTCGGCGCCGTTTCCGGCGCCGGGGCGGCGCCGCGTCCGGCCGGGACCGCGCGGAACAGGATGGACCGGCTGTCGGGTGCCCACTCCACGCCCGCCCCCGCCGCCGCATTGACCACGGCCCCGGTCAGCGCCGAGGCCGCGCCGGTGCGCGCATCCACGACCCAGAGCTCGAGCCCGTCGGCGGCGTCCCTCAGGATTGCCACCTTGGCCCCGTCCGGCGACCAGGTCGGAGAGAGGAAGCGTGATCCGGCCGGCAGCGCGGCGGCGACCTCGGCCCCGCTCGCCACGTCCTTGAAGGTGATGGAGGTCAACCAGGCCACCCGCCCGTTCGCCGGCCCGTTGTTCCTCGGATTGATCCGGTATCCCGCCAGCCGCAGCGACGGCTCGGCGAGCTCGGAGATAGGGGGCAGGTTGGATCGGCCGAACAGAGCCAGACGCTGGCGCTCCGGCCCCAGGCTGGCGATCGGCGTCGGCTCGGCATCCAGGATGTCGGCGATGGGTGCCGGGGGCTGCTGATAGACCGCCGCGTCGCCGGGCGTCTGCGCCATGACGGGCCCGGTGACCGCCAACAAGGCCGCGCTAGCGACCAGAAGACCCGAACGAACCGCTGACATTGAAAAGCTCCCACCTGCTCGAAGACGCTGACCCGACATAGGGGTCGCCGCCAGGTAAATCGACCCCGAAGCCGAACCGAGCGCAAGGCCCAGTGATCAGGACAAGCAATCGCGCCCCCGTGCAGCAGGCTAGAGGCCGAGTTTGGCCTTCAGGATGTCGTTGACAGCGGCGGGGTTCGCCTTGCCGCCGGTCGCCTTCATCACCTGACCGACGAACCAGCCGATGGCCTGGGGCTTTTCGGCCACCGCAGCGGCCTTGTCCGGGTTGGCGGCGATGATCTCGTCGACGGCCTTCTCGATCGCGCCCGTGTCGGTGACCTGCTTCAGGCCGTGCTTCTCGACCACCTCGGCCGGCGACCCCTCCCTGTTCCAGACGTGGTCGAACACTTCCTTGGCGATCTTGGACGAAATGGTCCCATCCTCGATCAGCGCGACCAGCTCGGCGATATGCGCCGCCGGCACCGGGCTCTCCGAGAAGTCCTTCCCGTCCGCCGCCAGGCGCGCCGACAGCTCATTGGTCACCCAGTTGGCCACCAGCTTGGCGTCGCGCCCCTGGGCCGCCGCCTCGAAGTAGTCCGCCTTGCCCTGTTCGGAGATCAGGACGACCGCGTCGTACTGCGACAGCCCATACTGTTCCATCAGCCGCCGACGCTTCTCGTCCGGCAGCTCGGGCAGGTTGGCCTTGATCTCATCGATCCACGCCTGCTCCAGCTCCAGCGGCAGCAGGTCGGGATCGGGGAAGTAGCGATAGTCGTTCGCCTCTTCCTTGGACCGCATAGACCGCGTCTCGCCTTTCACCGGGTCGAACAGCCGCGTCTCCTGGATGATCGAACCGCCGTCCTCCAGGATCTCGATCTGGCGGCGCGCCTCATACTGGATCGCCTGAGAAATGAAGCGGAAGCTGTTGACATTCTTGATCTCGCAGCGCGTGCCGAACGGCTCGCCGGGCCGCCGCACCGAGACGTTCACGTCGGCGCGCAGATTGCCCTTCTCCATGTCGCCGTCACAGGTGCCCAGATAGATCAGGATGGTCCGGATCTTCTTGACGTAGGCGACGGCCTCCTCGGGGCTGCGCAGATCGGGCTTCGACACGATCTCCATCAGCGCCGTGCCCGCACGGTTCAGGTCGACGTAGCTCTCGGTCGGCGACAGATCGTGGATCAGTTTGCCGGCGTCCTGCTCAAGGTGCAGCCGCTCGATGCCGACATTGAAGAAGCTGCCGTCCTCAGCCTCAACCTCGACCACGCCCTCGCCGACGATTGGGAAATAGAGCTGGCTGATCTGATAGCCGGTCGGCAGGTCCGGATAGAAATAGTTCTTCCGGTCGAACTGGCTGCGATTGTTGATCTTGGCCTTCAGGCCCAGCCCCGTCTTGACCGCCTGCTCGACGCAGAACCGGTTCAGCGTCGGCAGCATGCCGGGAAAGCCCGCGTCGACCAGCGACACCTGTTCGTTGGGCCCCGCGCCGAATCCCACGGCCGCGCCGGAGAACAGCTTGGCCCTGGACGCCACCTGGGCGTGGATCTCCAGGCCCATGACGATCTCCCAGGGTCCGGTGCGCCCCTGGATCAGCTTCGGATTGGTCAGTGTGTCGGTCATGGGGCGTGATTAGCGCCGCAGAGGGCCAAGCGGAAGCGCAGGTCTTGAGCCTGTCACGATTTCAGGATCATCTGCGGCTCCCTTTCTCGGAGTCCGATCCATGAAGTCCCTCGTTCTCGCCACTGCCGTTCTGGCCATCGCCCCCGCCGCCATCGCTCAAACGGCCCCGGCTCAGGACCATTCCAACCATGCCGCTCAGGCCGCGCCGGCGGCAACGGCCCGGCCGACCATCACCAGCCCGATCAAGGATCTGCTGAACCATCCTCAGACGGTCGAAATCATGGAGAAACACCTGCCGGGCGTCAGTGGCCACCCGATGCGTCCCCAGTTCGAGGACATGACGCTGGTTGAAGTCATGCCGCTGTCCGGCGGTGTGATCACCCAGGCCCTGATCGACGCCATCGACGCCGACCTGAAGGCGCTTCCGGCTCAGTAAGTCTCTACAGAGCGTGGACGGTCCGTCCGGCGACGACCGTCCGCGCCACCCGGCCCTGCAGCCGCCTCCCGTCGAAGGGCGAGTTCTTCGACTTGGACCTCAGCGCGTCGGCATCCACGATCACCGGCGCGCCCGGATCGAACAGCACCAGATCGGCCGGAGCCCCCGGCGCCAGCCGCCCCGCCTCCAGCCCCAGCAGGCTCGCGGGCCCCTCTGTGAGCGGCCGCAGCACGTCCAGCAGGTCGATCCCCTCTTCATGATGCAGCGTCAGGGCCGCGGGCAGCAACGTCTCCAGTCCCACGGCCCCCGGCGCGGCCTCGGCGAAGGGACGCCGCTTGTCCTCGGCCGGGGCCGGCGCGTGGGCCGAGGTTATCGCTTCGATCAGTCCGTCCCGCACCGCCTCGATCAGGGCCTGCCGGTCGCTCTCGGGCCTGAGCGGCGGGTCCAGCCGGTAGAAGGTCCGATAGTCGCCGATGTCCACCTCGTTGAAACACAGATGGTTGATCGACACCGAAGCCGCGACCTCCAGCCCCCGGGCCCTCGCCCGGGCCAAGACTTCCAGGGCGGCTTCCGTCGAGATCTGGTCCACGAGGAACCGCACGCCCGTCTGTTCGACCAGCGCCAGGTCCCGCTCCAGCTGGAGGCGTTCGGCGATGGCGGGCGCCGACGGCAGGCCCAGCCGCGTCGCCAGCTCCCCCGACGTCGCCACCGCCCCCTCCGACAGCCACGGATCGGCCGGCCGACACGCGATCAGGGCGTTGAACGCCGTGGCATAGCTCATGACGCGCGAAAGCACCCGGCTGTCCGCGATGACATTGTCCCCGTCGGTGAAATAGAGCGCGCCCGCCTCGTGCATCAGGCCGATCTCGGCCATCCGGCTCCCGCCCCGGCCCTTCGTCGCCGCCCCGGCCGCCCGCACATTCACCAGCCCGAGCGCCGCCCCCCTCCGCTGAATGAAGTCCACCATCGCCGGATCGTCCACGGCCGGATCGGTGTCCGGCTGGACCACGATGGTCGTTACACCGCCCGCCGCCGACGCGAGACTGGCGGACTTCAGCGTCTCCTTGGGCTCGGACCCCGGTTCGCCGGTCCGGACCCGGATGTCGATCAGGCCCGGTGCGAGGCACAGGCCGCCGGCATCGATGATCTGCTCACCCCGGATCGGCGCTCCGCCATGCTCGACGAGGGTGATCACCCCGTCCTCGACCAGCACCGCCCCCGGCCCGTCGTAATCCGACGCGGGGTCCAGCAGGCGGGCGTTGACGATGGCCAGGCTCATCGCGCGCCCTCCAGCCGCGTTGCCAGCGACGCCAGCACCGCCATGCGCGCCGCCACGCCCATCTCGACCTGATCCTGGATCAGCGACACCGACAGGTCGTCCGCCACGTCAGAATCGATCTCGACCCCCCGGTTCATCGGCCCCGGATGCATGACCTTGGCCCCCGGCTTCGCCCAGGCCAGCTTCTCCCGATCCAGGCCCCAGAAGCGGAAGTACTCCCGCGTGGACGGCACCAGCGCCCCGTCCATCCGCTCCAGCTGCAGTCTCAGCATCATCACGACGTCGCAGCCCGCCAGACCCTCGCGCATGTCATGGAACACCTCGCAACCCCAGCGGTCGGCGTCTCCCGGCACCAGCGTCGGCGGCCCGATCAGACGCACCCGCGCACCCATCATGGACAGCAAGGCGACATTGGACCGCGCCACCCGGCTGTGGGCGATGTCGCCGCAGATCGCCACCGTCAGCCCGCCCACGTCCCCGAACGCGCGCCTCAGGCTTAGCAGGTCCAGCAGCGCCTGCGTCGGATGCTCATGGCGCCCGTCGCCGGCGTTCACGACGGCGCAGCCGACCTTCTGGCTCAGCAGGGCTGCCGCGCCCGAGGCCCCGTGCCGCACCACCAGGATGTCCGGCCGCATGGCGTTCAGCGTCACCGCGGTGTCGATCAGGGTCTCGCCCTTCTTCACCGAGCTGGCCCCGACCGGCATGGTCACGACGTCGGCCCCCAACCGCTTGGCCGCGATCTCGAACGATGAGCTGGTCCGCGTCGAGTTCTCGAAGAACAGGTTCAGGACGGTCCGCCCCCGCAGCAGGTCCAGCGCCTTGGTCGACTGCCGGTTCAGGTCCACGAAGGCATCGGCCAGATCCAGCAGCGATGCCGCGAACGGCGGGTTCAGATCCGCCGCCGCCAGGAAATGGGGTTTCGGGAACGGGACCAGCCGGTCGGCGATCAGGTCGGCGGCGACGGCTGAGTCTGTCATCAAAGCCGCGCTATAGCCGCTCCTCACGCCAGATGGAACAGCGCCAGCAGGATCGGTATGCCCGCCGCGCAGCCGACCGTCGTCAAGGCCACGATCCCGGCCATCAGTGGGGCATCGCCGCCCATCTGCCGCGCCAGGATGTAGGAGGCGGCCGCCCCCGGCGCGGCCCCGCACAACAGCGCGATCCCCTGCGCCGTCTCTGACCCGCCGTAAAGCCGGCACAGTCCCCACATGAGGAAGGGCGTGATGACCAGCTTCACGATCGACACCGCCGTGATCGTCAGCCGCCGCCGCGCCACCTCAGCGAAGCTCAGCCCCGCCCCCGCCACGATCAGCCCCAGCGGCAGGGCGGCCCCGCCCAGCAGCTCCAGCGTCTCGGAAATCCCGCTCAGCCTCGGCACGCCCGTCAGATTCAGCGCCAGTCCGATCAGGCAAGCGATCAGGATCGGGTTCGACAGGATCGCCTTGGCCAGCGACACCGCCGACAGCTCCCGCTGATCCGCCCCCCAGCGGACCAGCACGATGACGCACAGCACATTGGTCACCGGGATCATCGCCCCGATCACGACCGCCGCCAGCGCCAGCCCGTCAGGCCCATAGACCGCCTGAATCACGGGCAGGAAGACGAAGCTGTTCCAACGGATCACGCCCTGGAACACCGAGGTATAGCTCGGCCCGTCGATCTTCATCAGCGGCCGGGCCAGGAGGGTCAGCGCCGAGATCATCAGCACCGCCGTGACCGCCGCCGCACCTGCCGCCGTGGCCCCACCTCCGGAGATGTCCGCATGCCAGATCGCCGGGATCAGAAAGCCGGGATACAGCAGATGGATCGACAGCTTCTCGATGGGACGCCACGCCGCGTCCGGCAGGAAGTCGGACTTCCGCAAGCCATAGCCGATGGCAATCAGGACGAAGACCGGCACGACCCCGGCGAGCAGGGCAGTCATTTCGAGGGACGCAGCCGATCCAGCGCGCCTTGAAGGATCCACGCCGCTGCTGTCCGGTCCACGACGCCCGCGCGCCGCTTGCGGCTCAGGTCCAGCTCGTCGATCAGGAACCGCTCGACCGCGCTGGTCGACAGCCGTTCGTCCCAGAAGGCGACGTTCACCGGCCGCAACCGCTCCAGATTGCGCGCGAACGCCCGGCACGACTGCGCGCGCGGCCCCTCGGTTCCGTCCATGTTCACGGGCAGGCCGATCACCAGTGCCGACACCTTTCGACCGTCCATGAGCCGGAACAGCGCCTCGGCGTCCTGGGTGAATTTCGTCTTGCGGATCAGCTCGAGCGGACTGGCGATCATGCGACTGGCGTCCGACACCGCCACCCCGATGGTCTGCTCGCCGAGATCCAGCCCCATCCACGGCGTGTCCGACGGACAGGCGGCAGGCAGGTCTGTCAGATGAAGTATGGGCACCTTCCGCCGGTAGGCGTTGCCATCCGCCCTGTCAAAGCACAGGGTGGGCGCGTCACTATCGGGAGGGGTTCCATGTCACATATCGCATCATCCATCACGGCCGCGCTCGCGCTCACGCTGTCCGTCGGGGCCTGCGACGCCGCCACCGAGAAAGCCGAGACCACCGAGGCCGCCGCCCCCACGCCGGGCGCGCCGCCCACCACCACGGCTGAAACGCCGCAGGCCGCGCCCCTGACTGCGTCTGGTGCCGCTGAGGCCCTCACCGCCGAGGACACGGGCGATGAGTCTCTGCAATCGGCCGCCAGTGTGGTTCGGATTGACTGGGTCTCGGACGGTCAGGCCAAGCTGTTCGGCACGGCGGGCGGCGACCCGGCCATGAATGGCCTCTATACCTACATCGCCTTCTGGGTCGCTCCGTCGGAACCCTGGACGCTGTACAGCCTTGGTAACATTATCGACTACACCATCCTGTCGTCCTCGCCCGGCCGCGTGGATCTCGACATCCACGAAAGCACCCTGAACGAGGCCACCGGCGAGATCGGCAGCCGCCATCGCAAGGTGATCGTCCAGTGGACGATGGGCACGGACGAAGGCCCGCCGACCTCGGTGACCGTCACCCCGGCGGCGTAGTCCCCTTCCGGTTCTTGTGCGTCGCAGCGCGGGCGGCTAATCCCGCCCGCTTGAACCTGCTTGACTGGAGGGCCCTGTGGCCATCGACGCCGAAACGGTGAGGAAGGTCGCCCACCTCGCCCGCATCAAGACCGCCGACGACCGACTTGAGCCCCTGGCCCAGGAGCTCAACGGCATCCTGGCCTGGATCGAACAGTTGCAGGAGGTCGATGTCACCGGCGTGGAGCCCATGACCTCCAATGTCGCCCAGCCGCTTCGCCTGCGCGACGACGTCGTCACTGACGGTGCCAAGGTCGAGGCCGTCCTGTCGAACGCCCCCAAGTCCGCCGACGGCTTCTACGTGGTCCCGAAGGTGGTCGAGTAAATGTCTGATCTGACCAAACTCACCCTCAAGGCCGCGCTGGACGGCCTGAGATCCAAGGTCTTCTCCTCGGAAGAGATCACCCGCGCCTTCGTGTCCAACATCGAAGCCGCCAACCCGACGCTGAACGCCTACGTCGAGATCACGGCGGATAAGGCGATCAACATGGCCCGCGCGTCCGATGCCCGCATCGCCTCGGGCGACGCCGGGGCCCTGGAAGGCGCGCCACTCGGCATCAAGGACCTGTTCTGCACCGACGGCGTCCAGACGACAGCCGGCTCCAACATGCTGCGCGGCTTCGTCCCGCCCTACGAATCGACCGTCACCGCCAACCTCTGGCGCGACGGCGCAGTCATGCTGGGCAAGCTCAACATGGACGAGTTCGCCATGGGCTCGTCCAACGAGACCTCGGCCTTCGGTCCGGTCAAGAACCCCTGGAAATCAAAGGGCTCCAACGCCGACCTGACGCCGGGCGGCAGCTCGGGCGGCTCGGCCTCGGCGGTCGCGGCGGACCTGTGCCTGGCCGCCACGGCGTCCGACACCGGCGGCTCGATCCGCCAGCCCGCCGCCTTCACCGGCACCGTCGGCATCAAGCCCACCTACGGCCGCGCCAGCCGCTACGGCATGGTCGCCTTCGCCAGTTCGCTGGATCAGGCCGGCCCGATCACCAAGACGGTCGAGGACGCCGCTATCCTGCTGCGCTCCATGTGCTCCTTCGACGTGAAGGACTCCACCAGCCTCGACATCGAGACGCCCGACTGGACCCAGTCGGTCGGAAAGTCGGTCAAGGGTCTACGCATCGGCGTCCCGCGCGAATACGTCGTCGACGGCATGCCCGCCGAGATCCAGGCCCTGTGGGACCAGGGCGTGGCCTGGCTGCGGGACGCGGGCTGCGAGATCGTCGACATTTCGCTCCCCCATACCAAATACGCCCTTCCGACCTACTACATCGTCGCCCCGGCGGAGGCGTCGTCGAACCTCGCCCGCTACGACGGCATGCGCTTCGGTCACCGCGCGGCTGATGCGAAGTCGCTGACGGACCTCTACGAGACCAGCCGCGCCGAGGGCTTCGGCAAGGAGGTCCAGCGCCGCCTGACCATCGGCGCCTATGTGCTGTCGGCCGGATTCTACGACGCCTACTACGTCCGCGCGCTCAAGGTGCGGCGCCGGATCGCCCAGGACTTCGACGACGTCTGGGGTCAGGTCGACGCCATCCTGACGCCGTCGACGCCATCGGCTGCTTTCGCGCTCGGCGACAAGCAGATCGACCCGGTGACGATGTATCTGAACGACGTCTTCACGGTGACGGCGAACCTCGCGGGCCTGCCGGGCATCTCGGTCCCCGCCGGCCTCGACGCCAACGGCCTTCCCCTCGGCCTCCAGGTCATCGGCAGGGCGCTGGACGAAGCGACGGTGTTCCGGGTCGGCGCGGCGCTGGAACAGGCCGCGGGCAACGTGGGCAAGCCGCAACGGTGGTGGTGATCAACACAAGGTTGAGCTAGGCTCCGGTCGGTTCCTTCCGGAGATCAGCATGCGTTGGGTTCTCACTGCGCTTGGCGCGGCCTTGTTCTGCGGAGCAACTCCCGCTTCTGCCGGCATCTACGCCGACGACCTCAGCCGGTGCCTGGTGCGATCAACCTCGGCTGAGGACCGCATCGCATTCACCCAGTGGATGTTTTCGGCGATGTCGACGAATCCCAATGTGGCCGGTCTTGCAAACGTGACCACGGAGGAGCGCGCCAGCTATTCGCGCACCACGGCCTTGCTGATGCAGCGCCTCCTCCTCGACGATTGTCGGGCGGAGACCATCGCCGCGATCCGCTACGAAGGCGAGGCCACCATCGCGACAAGCTTCGAGGTCGTTGGCCGGGTGGCTATGGCGGAACTGATGAACGACCCGGCGGTCGCGGCCGAACTGAGCGGCCTCGGCGACAGCTTGGACGAAGCGCGCTGGGAAGACCTAATGGCCGAAATCTCACCCAGCCAACCGGCGACCGAATGACTGGATCAATCCGCTAATCTTCGGCAGCGTTCCGCGGCCGCCAACTCCGCCCCCAGCACGCTCCTGACCGCCAGCGGCGCATCCGTGGCGATCACGACCGCGCCCTGTTCGAACAGGTCCCGGTACTCCGACACGTCGCCGTCTTCGGCATAGCGGTCGTCCAGCCGCCGCCCCGGGGCGCCCAGGGTGCCGAACTGCGCCTCCACGCCCCGCTCCCCCAGCGCGCGCCACAGGGCCGGCCGCGCTTCGCGCGTGCCTGTCCATGCCAGGACCTGCGCCGGGTTGAGCCCCGCCAGACCATCGAGGTCGTTCAGCCCGGCCGAAATCATCATCTCCGGTGCCATCTCCGCTACAGCCCGCGCGGTCTCCGGCGAATAGGTGATCAGGATCACCCGCCCTTCCGCGCCCACGGCCCGCACTTGCTCAATGACCTGCTGGGCCAGGGCAAGGGTCGCCGCCTCGTCCGCCGGCTTAAGGTCGATGGACGCGATCACCCCGGCTCCCCCCGCCGCTTCCAGCGCTTCGGCGAGCGTCGGCGGCGGCGAGTCGATGATCGTCCCGTCCACCGCCTCCAGCCGGGCCGCCCGCACCTGTTCGAGCGTCAGGTCGGCCACCCGCCCCGCGCCTGTCGTCGTGCGCTCCAGCGTCTCGTCGTGCATCAGAACCAGCCGCGCGTCGCTGGTCAGGGCAACGTCGATCTCAACGATCGCGCCAGGGATGGCCTGCCCGGTCGCCGCGATGGCCTGGAGGGAGTTCTCTGGCTGGTCTTCAGTCAGTTGTGCGCGATGCGCAGACACCATCACCCCGCCCGTCTCACGCACGCAGTCGAAGAAGGCCGCAAGCGCTGGCGCAGCATCTCCCGTCTGCCGGGCGGGCTCGGCGGCGCAGCCCGAAGCCAGCAGGGCGGCGACAGCGGTCGTGGCGAACAGGCGGATCATGACACTCTCCGGATCGGTCGGAGGCGTCTCTTAACGGCCACATCACGTCGCCGGAACCCTCCCTCGCCCTTGCCGCAGAACACGTTGCGCCGCATTCTGACGATGCACGTCTGGCGGGAGCGAATCGCTTGCAAGATCTGGTGGGACCGGCGCTCGGAACCCTCGCGGCTGTCGCCGTGGGCGGATACCTGCTGGGCTCCATCCCGTTCGGAGTCCTGCTGACCCGCGCCGCCGGGGCCGGCGACGTACGCAAGATCGGCTCGGGCAACATCGGCGCGACCAATGTGCTCCGGACAGGCCGCAAGGACCTGGCGCTCGCTACCCTGCTGCTCGACGCCGGAAAGGGCGCGGTCGCCCTCCTGATCGCACGCCAGCTGTTCGGATCCGAGGTCGCGGGTGCCATCGCCGGCGGCGCGGCCTTCCTTGGTCACCTTTTTCCGGTCTGGCTTGGCTTCAAGGGCGGCAAGGGCGTGGCCACCTTCTTCGGTCTGCTCATCGCCGCCGCCTGGCCGCTCGGCCTCATGGCGGGCGCGACCTGGCTGATCGTCGCTTTCGCCCTGCGCTACTCCTCGTTGGCAGCCCTTGTCGCCTCGGCCGCCGCGCCTGCCTACGCGCTGTTGCCACTTGCTGTGTTTGGCCTCCCGGCGGAACAGCCGATCCTGGTCCTCGCGATCTTCACCGCCGCCCTGATCTGGATCCGCCACCACGAGAACATCGGCCGCCTGCTGAAGGGCGCCGAACCCCGCATCGGCGCCGCGAAGAAGGCATGAGCCTCAGCCCGGCCGAGCGGTTCGCCCGGCTGCGGCTCGCCCGCACCGACCGCGTCGGCCCCGTCTCCTTCCGCCAGCTCCTCCAGCGTTTCGGCTCGGCCGAGCGCGCGCTCGACGCCCTGCCCGACCTGGTGCGCAAGGGCGGCGGCCACGGCTTCACCCTCCCGCCCGTCGAGCGCATCGAAGCCGAACTCGAGGCCGCCGAACGGATCGGTGCCCGCCTGATCGTCCTTGGCGACCCCGAACATCCGCCGCAACTCGCAGCGCTCGACCCGCCCCCGCCCGTCCTCTGGCTTCGAGGCCAAGCCAGCCTGCTGACCCGGGACTCCGTGGCCATTGTCGGTGCCCGCATCGCATCGGCCGGTGGCCAGCGGATCGCGCGTGGCCTGGCCCAGCAGCTCGGCGAGGCCGGCTTCGTCGTGGTCTCCGGCCTCGCGCGAGGCATCGACGCGGCCGCCCATGCCGGATCCCTCCCGACCGGGACCCTCGCCGTCCTGGGCGGCGGGGTCGACGACATCTATCCACCCGACAACGCCGGCCTCTACGACCAGA
This sequence comes from Caulobacteraceae bacterium, assembly GCA_019747095.1. Lineage (GTDB taxonomy): Bacteria > Pseudomonadota > Alphaproteobacteria > Caulobacterales > Caulobacteraceae > Brevundimonas. The sequence continues at coordinate 23,697 of JAIERG010000146.1, forward strand.
TCGTCGAACAGGGCGCGGTCGTCTCCGAAAGCCCTATGGGGGCCCGCGCCCAGGCGCGTGACTTCCCCCGCCGCAACCGCATCATCTCCGGCCTGTCACGCGGCGTGGTCGTGGTCGAGGCCGAGATCCGCTCCGGCTCGCTTATCACCGCCCGTCTCGCCAACGAGCAGGGCCGCGAAGTCTTCGCCGTCCCCGGGTCTCCGCTGGACCCACGCTCGAAGGGTCCGAACGAGCTCCTCCGTCAGGGCGCCCATATCTGTGAGGGTGTAGAGGACATCCTTCGTGGTCTGGACACGCTGCGCACACTGTCAGAGCCCGCAGTCGACGACCCGTTTGGTGGCGGCGACCCGGGTGGAGATGTCGACCCGGTCGTTCTGGACCGCGTCGCCGCCCTGCTCTCGCCCACCCCGACCCCTCGCGATGAGATCGCCCGTGCCTTGGACATGCCGGTCGCCCAGGCGGCAGCGGCCTTGCTTGAACTCAGCCTCGTTGGCCGGGCGTCGCTTTTGCCGGGTGGTCTCGCCTCCCGCTAGATCGAGCGTTGCTGCCCCGACGATCCCAGAGTGACCACCAGAACAGGCGCTGGCTCTCCGGCCCTTGCTGCAGCCGCGTCCAGCAGCTTTCCCAGATCCTCGTCGCCATCCCACCGGGCCATCTGCGCCAGCTCGAGCGCCATCGCCCCGATGTACTCCCGCGCGGGATACTCGCACGGCGCGGGATCGCCCCGCCGTGACGAGACGGAACGCGGTTTGATGTTTGTCTGTGCAGCCACAGCAAAGCTCCTCGGACAGGTGAAGCCGCAGGTGACCACCACTTTACCGTGTTTGGCAACCATGGCGCGAATTGTTGCCGTCGATTGACAGACGGCCCGCGCCTGACCACGTTCGCCGCCCCTCCTCCCAGACTGAGCCGTAATGAATCTCGTCATCGTCGAGAGCCCCGCCAAGGCCAAGACCATCAACAAATACCTCGGCTCCGGCTATGAGGTGCTCGCCTCCTACGGCCACATCCGCGACCTTCCCTCCAAGGATGGTTCGGTGAAGCCTGACGAGGACTTCGCCATGGATTGGGAGATCGATCCCAAGGCCGCCAAGCGGATGAGCGAGATCGCCGAGGCCGCCAAGCGCGCCGACCGCCTGATCCTCGCCACCGACCCGGACCGCGAGGGCGAGGCCATCAGCTGGCACGTGCTGGACGTGCTCAACAAGAAGCGGGCGCTCAAGGACACCGCCGTCGAGCGCGTCACCTTCAACGCCATCACCAAGTCGGCCGTACTGGACGCCATGGCCGCCCCGCGCCAGATCGACATGGAGCTGGTCGAGGCCTATTTGGCGCGCCGCGCGCTCGACTATCTGGTGGGCTTCACCCTGTCGCCCGTCCTTTGGCGCAAGCTGCCTGGCGCCCGGTCAGCCGGTCGCGTCCAGTCGGTGGCGCTCCGCATCGTTGTCGACCGGGAGCTTGAGATCGAGCGCTTCCGGCCCCAGGAATACTGGTCGATCGAGGCCGATCTCGCCGCCGACAGCCCGCCCTTCACCGCCCGCCTGGTCAAGCACGCCGGCAAGCGCGTCCAGCGTCTGGACATCAAGGACGAGGCCACGGCATCCGCCGCACGCGCCGCCATCCAGTCCGGTGAATTCACCATTAGATCGATCGAGAAGAAGCCGGTTCGCCGCTTCCCCTCGCCCCCCTTCACCACCTCGACCCTGCAACAGGAGGCGGCCAGGAAGCTCGGCTTCGACGCCCAGCGCACCATGCGCGCGGCCCAGAAGCTGTATGAAGAGGGTCTGATCACCTACATGCGGACCGACGGCGTCCAGACCACACCCGAGGGCATCGCCCAGGCCCGGGAGGTGATCAGCCAGGTCTTCGGACCGGCTTTCGTTCCACCAGAACCCAGATATTACAAATCCAAAGCCAAGAATGCTCAAGAGGCGCACGAGGCC